>CAZQIP010000001.1:0-3411 GCA_964593655.1 uncultured bacterium
CTCTACACCTATGCCAAGCGATATGCTGCAAGTAGTCAATTCCTTGAGGAGCAACGGTTAGGGGATCGCGAACGCGAAAATGTCGTCGTAAAAACCTTATACCGAACAACAAGACCAAATCTTGATGGTATCATGCTCCGCTGATTCAAACCGACACACCACCTAGCCAACAACTCCCCGACTAACCCATTCTTGTCATACCGCCCGCGTCCGATTCTCATCGTGTTTAGGTGAAACTCAGACTACTTGGAGCCAGACCTTCCTCTACCGATAAATCAATTCCTATACAACCTACAACACGGAAAATGAGTCCAATGTTGTAAAACAATTTTCATGACAGCAATTTCGATCAAGTTATGTTATTTTTTTCCCAACATCACCGAACGGAGGGAAAAGCTCATGAATACCGGAAGACTTATCGCCGAACATCGTAAGATAGACAATCTAACCCAAGAGCAACTTGCCGAAGAGATCCATACCTCTCGCCAGACAATCGCCATGTGGGAAACGGGAAGGCAACTTCCTTCCGACAATGTCGCCATTCTCGCTGCACGCTTTTTGCGGATTGATGAGGAAATACTACTCGCTCAACTGTCCGAGGATAGATTACACCAGCAAATTGACCACCTCCAGCGTGCCTATGATGTAACGTTAACCATCGGAAAGGACCGGGAGAAACAGACGAATCAAGAACCGCCGCAGAAACTTGAACAGACTAACGATGGCGTTACCTTGACAATCACGCGAATTTACAAGTCAATCTATTGGGATTATGCCCATGAAGCGCTGCCGGGCAACGTGTATATGCCAGATCTATACCCTCCGATGAGGCACGGTGATTCAAACCTTTTCCTTCATCTTCTCATTGAAAACCGAAACAAACAGCTTGATTTGCTCGGTGCTCTCCGCGACACCGAGAAGGATCTTGATAACACCAATTCCGGGCGTCCTCCTGATGTGGCTTCTCTGTCCAGTGTCAACTACTACATCGAGGACGAATTTGGTAATCGTCCCGGGACGAATCTGTGGCCTTCTGAAAGCGATAAGGACGGCAAGTCTGTCACGCCTGGTGAGATCATAAGATGTGATTATCCACTCCAAGGAACAAAATTTAATTTCCATCGCGATTTTGTTAATCATCATCAAGACGACTGCGACGCTATTCTGTTCGAGGACATTCCGATTGACGGTAAAGGCATTACCAAGGAATTCAAAAATGCTGTTATCAGATACAATGGTATCCGTGAGAACGAAATGAGCAAAGGCAATGCCATTCACCTTGTGCATAACAATCCTCCGGAAGTGCGCTACCTCGGAATCAGGCAGGTCGTGGACAATTTGGGCAACACATATACACCACACACAAAAGGTCATTTCCGCCCGCGTCGATCGGATCTCGACGGCTACTTGGAATACTTCACGCTTAAGGATCTTAACCCGGATGCTTCGACGATAAGCTTCAAGTACCTTTTCGCTCGAACAATTCTCTCTTTTGAGTTCAATGATCTGCCGTTGCCTTAGCTCGCCTCTGTAGGAAAGTCTTGTAGGGTGCGCATGGCAATGAATCGGGCAACTACGAAATGAAGTGCGCAGGTCCTATTAAATACGAAAACTTGCTTATGTTAAGGATAATCATCTGGCGCGAGTTTCTTGCAAACATACTTACACTCCGCTTTTTGCTCGGGCTAATCATCTGTACCGGTTTGGTCAGCCTCAACACGTGGGTACTCGTGCGAAGTTACACACATCGCCTAGGCGACTATCGGCGCGCCGTGGATGCAAATACGAATGAAGTTCGCAACATCCGAGCTTATTCTGAACTTTCATATCGACATAGTCCGAGAGCAGAGAAAAAGCCTCCTTTGCTGAGTATGTTAAACGAAGGGCTGGGGAGACGCCTAGGCAACAGCGTGAAGGTCTCCCACGTTGTGGTGCCGGTGAAGGCGACGCAGCATGGATCAGACAATCCTTATCTCGTCGTTTTTCCCCGAATCGACCTGACACTTGTATTTCAAATCGTGATTAGCCTGCTGGCATTTCTGTTCTCCTACGACGCCATTGCAGGCGAACGTCAGAGCGGCACACTGGCGCTCGTGTTGTCGAATCCTATACCGCGGGGCAAGCTGCTTTTCGGCAAGTATTTGGGCGGGATACTAAGTTTAACTATCCCCTTGGTATTCAGCCTGATAGTGGCGTTGCTCTTTGTATTCCTATCGCCCCACGTCTCCATTAGCGTATCGGATTGGGGGCGGGTTGGTATCTTCTGCCTGGTTTCCCTGATATACATGTCCGTGTTTTTTACGTTGGGCATGCTGTTTTCAACCTGGGTAGGACGCACAACGACAGCCTTGATTCTCACTATGTTCTTTTGGGCGTTGTTTGTGTTGATTTTTCCCAGAGCCAGCGCTTTTGCTGTCTCGAAACTGCTGCCCGTCAAATCGGATGCTCACGTAAGCTCCGAGGGCTATATACATCTACTGACTTCCAAAAGAGGAGACCCCTCCCAGCACCGGCTGCATGAATTGTGGCAAAATTTCGAGCGTGAACTTGAGGACTTCAAGAGGAAACGGCATTTCAAACTGGCATTCAATGGTCTTACAGGTTCTTGGACACTTATTTGTCACCAATATATCGGATCCTTCGCTGGTCCCCCGGATCAACTGTCTACGTTTCACGAGTTCCTGCAATTCCAAGAGGAGTTGAACATTCAATATGCAGATGACGTTGGCAGGTTAAGGAAAGAATTCTTAATCCAAAACCCGATTCGACAAGCAAATTTGACGCAACAGATATCCAGTTTCTCTCCGGCATCCGTTTATTGGCACGCGACCGCGATTCTTGCGGGAACCGATCTGGACAACCACCTCCGGTTTCTGGATGAGGCGAGACAATACCGACTCGAGTTAATCCGCTATCTGCGTGATCAGAACGCATTCGCATCGGAAGCATGGTATAACCCGGAGGCATTCACAAAGATTGACACCAGGGGAATCCCACTTTTTCGCGAACGCCCCGAACTGTTGTCGACAGTTCTCTCACGGATGAGCTTTAATGTCGGAGTATTGATGCTTCTGAACGCGGTTTTCTTTCTTCTTACCTATTTGTTGTTTCTAAGGTCAGATGTGAGTTGAGCCGCAATACAAAATCTACCTCAAATCTTGGTCGTAAGCAAGGGCTAAAGCAGGTTTAAAAGCATGATTGCGGGTCCATTCTGCTTGGTTCAGTTCGCATTCCTACGGAGCCAGATTACTGTGAGAATAACACTAAAAAATCCAAATCAGCGCACATACGGTGCCTTAAAACGGGTGGTTTGGTTATTGCTGGTGGATTCAATTCCTATTTCAGACAACGCGGTTTTCATTTCATAGCTGATATTCTCACTTCAGTCGACTAAACGGGCTAAAGTACGGT
>CAZQIP010000002.1:0-1905 GCA_964593655.1 uncultured bacterium
CAGCATAATATGGCAAAGTTATCACAGACCAGAAAAATTCTTGCGTATCTGAAGAAATATCCGCACCGGAAATTTAATGCTCGCCAGTTAGCGGAAGCAATAGTTGAAGCATATCCGGCAGATTATGAAGAGAAACGCAGCAATCCAAGATTTGCTAATGAGAGCGCATTTATCGGTCAAGTAGCCGCAGAAATAGGCGTACAAAGAGAACAGATAGCTAAACTCGACCCTCACATCTTCTACCAGGATAAACCGCGCCCGCGATTATATTGGTACGATCCAAATAGGAAGGTTGATGAGGTAGAACCAGATATTGCTGATGAAATTAGAGATGTTGATGCTCCGGAGTACGTTACAAGAGATTTTTCAGAACAGGACTTGTATCCGATACTTGTACAATATCTGAAAACAGAGTTAAAACTCTATTGTCAACGGATTGATGAAAAGCGTTCGAGCAATAGACGGGGTAAAGACGGTAATCGTTGGTTACACCCTGATATTGTCGCAATTCAACCGATGGATACAAAATGGGATCCCTTAATCCAAGACTGCGTAAAACAGGGAGCGGGACAAAGAGCACGCCTCTGGTCTTTTGAAGTTAAGAAAGAATTATCGAGGTCAAATGCAAGAAACAGCTTTTTTCAAGCAGTCAGTAATTCAAGCTGGGCTAATGAAGGCTATCTGGTTGCTACAAAAATTTCAGATAATGCTACTGAAAAGGAACTGAGAATGCTTTCGGCGCTGCACGGCATAGGCGTTATTTTACTGAATATAGAAAATCCAACCGAAAGCGATATGATTTTGCCATCAAAGTCCAGGCCAGAAGTCGATTGGGAATCCGTAAATCGAATACTACAGGAGAACGATGACTTTAAGGACTATATTGACCTTGTATCAACGTATTATCAGACAGGAAAAATTAAAGCTGGGGACTGGAATAAATGTTAATGCACGTTACTGAAAAATTGGAGCAATTCAGGACATGGTCGAGAAAATGATCAAAACACCTCTATTGGTGTAGGCTGGCTTCCAGCTTCACGCCTAAGGCGCGTAAAATCGGCGCAAGTGTGGACCAGCGCGGATTTCCCTTTTCAGAGAGTGCCCGATACAGGCTTTCCCTGGGGATACCCACCCTTTCTGCCATTTGTGACATGCCCTGAGTTTCAACTACATCGCGCAAAGCCAGCAGAAAGACAGCCGGTTCCTCGTCTTCAGCCGCTGCAGTCAGGTAATGGGAGGCAAATTCCGGATCTTCCAGCTGCTTGTGCAGCCAATCATCGTGTTTTACAGTTTTCATCTTAAAGTACTCAATCAGGTTGTTGGCTCAACCAGTTTTTCAATCGTCGTTCAGCAACTTTGATATCTCTTTTCTGAGTGCTTTTGTTGCCACCACAGAGGAGCAAGATGCTTGAAATACCAATCTTTGCAAAATAAATCCGATATCCGGGGCCATAGTCTATTCGTAATTCGCTTACCCCTCCTTTGAGATACTTGCAATCTCCAAATAAACCAAGCTTCAAGCGACGTATCCTAGCCGCTATACGAGCTGCCGCCATTTTATCCCGGAGTGCATGGAACCACTTATCGATTAAGTCCTGTCCGTCCAGGTCCGTGTAATGAACAACTTCCATGTGTAGAAATAGTGTAACGTATAAGATACAAAAGTCAAATATATTTATGTTTGATTACAGGCTGATTTCCTATTCAAGTAGCGCCAGTCTGTTTTTCAAAAACCGCAGTTCATTGTCGTTGCCCGCCAGTCTGCCGCTTGCCAGCAGGCCGCCGATGATGACTCGGGCGCTCTCGATCTCGCCCAGGTCTTCCAGTACGAATATCTCCATTTGCGCTGCCCAGGGGGGCGCAGCGTCGCTGCTCACGTTCAGGCGCAGGGCGGTGGCGTACTTC
>CAZQIP010000003.1:0-5080 GCA_964593655.1 uncultured bacterium
GGCCGTGGTCTTGTCCCCGCTCAGCCCCACCGAGCAGGGCAGGCCGGAGACGTCCCAGACCAGCGCCTTGATCATTTTTCCCAGCGCTTCGGGGGACTTGTTCCAGTAGGCCTGGCAGCGCGTGATGTCGAGAAACGCCTCGTCCACCGAGAATACCTCCACGTCCGGCGTGATATCCAGCAGGGCATGCATGATGCCGGTCGAGACCGCCGCATAACGCTCGGGACGGGCGGGCACCCGGATGAATTCGGGGCACAGTGCCCGGGCCTGCTTCAGCCGCATGGTGGTATGGATGCCAAGCGCCCGGGCCTCGTACGAACAGGTGATGATGCAGGTGCCGGTTTTGCCGTTGGTGACGCCGATGGGTTTGCCGCGGTATTCGGGGTTATCCAGTTGTTCGATGGAGGCAAAGAATGCGTTCATGTCCACGAAGGCGATGAAGCGCGGCCAGTGTCTGCTGTTGTCCGGCATGGGACGATTGATCCTAGCCGAGTGGATGCGCGCCGGTCAAGGCGTGTTCGTAGCATCCGAGTAACTATTGGCTTAAGAACAGTTATATTGGTAATCGGGAATGCGGAAAATCCTATTTGTATTTGGGGTCGATATTCTTTACCAGCATCGCGATGCCGGGATAATAGTACTCATCCGAACCACGTAACTTACGGGTTTCTTTTGGAAAACACCAAGCTAAAGCGTGATAATCCGCTGATGATTTAATTGTATCGCAAAACTCGTTTATCAGTTCGTCAATCTTATCAGTGGGAGTCTTCGGTGCAGCACATACCGCGGCAAAAACTACAGCAAGCGCTGTTACATCGCCTTGGCCTTGCCGAGCTTCTTTTGCTGCCGTGGTGGCTTCTTCCATAGAGTTTTTCATTTTGATGGGTAACCCATTGTTATCTTTAGCTCCAGACAAAGGAACGAACAGGTGCTTTGCCTCTATGAATTCTTGTTTCTCGCCGGTGTCGGTGCAAACCCACAGATCTCCTCTGCCTACCCAAGGTTCCTCACCTCGAACTTTTTTCACTGTCTTGAATTCTTGCAAGGCAATCCTTCCACATCGCCAGGCAGCAGCATTTAAGACGCTTACATTGGGTCTTTCGGTATACCAATGAGCAGGATCATCTTTCATAATACGGCAGTATTTCTCATGTGCACACAGCCATTCTTCCAGTAAGGCATCCCAGTGATTAAGCCCCTTGCTGCGTTTCAGATGGTAACCGCGAATTGTCTTTGCTTCTTTCATATAACTCTCCCAACTTCTGTCGATTAAAACAAAAAAATTGTCATGTTTAATGGCCTCAGCGCGTCTAGTGTACTTTCCTTACTCCACCTTAACCACGGATCAAGTTGCCGACGATGAATATAACTTGCGATATCTTCCAAGGAAACGTAATCAACCATTTCAGATCGTATTTGTACCGCTATGACTTACGAGTTGTATATCGAAACCCTCAAGAAGTTTATAGAGAGTTTGTTCACCGGGATCAAGACAACTCAGACCGTCCATTATGTTAAGAATTCCTTCATGTAATTCCTGCCAGCTGATATGGGATAGTTTCAAGCGGCGGCATGCGGAATGAAACATTTCTTGATGATCCTGGTATAGCCTTTCAATTGTACTATTCAGCCGTTTATTTTTCGGCAGTTCCGGTAAGTTGTCGATTATATCGTCATGGACTTCGGGATTAACTAACTCGAACTGATACCAGACTTTCTCACTGTTTTTTTGTGGAGTAATAAGTAGCAAGCCCAGCTGCTCGCGCCTTCCGGTATGAAGTTCTTCCCACACCATGAGCGCTATATATTTCATGAGTTGTCTAAGGTTTGAACGTCCACTCCCTTGCTTGAGCTCAACCCCCACCAGCGATTTCTTTGATGTAAAGAAACCGTCAGACTCTGTGATGTTGGCTTCTTTCTTCCATCCATATTTTTCAACAAAATCCTGACGAACCAGACTTTGAAAAGGACCGTTATCGTTAAAACCCAGTGGTTCGATCAGTAGCTTATTTATCACGGCATCTGGGGCAATCGCAAACGTTATATTGAATAATTGGTTAAGTGGTTCCTCACATTTTTCAAAATCAGTCATTGCTTCATCAATCTTCAACATACGCGTATAATGATCACCCGTCTTCTTCAGCCCGAGAACTTTCGGGTCCCAGTAAAACCGATGAAAAATATCCCAGTATTTTCGATTCCAAGTCATCACGCCTGACCTATAAACCTGCTTGAACTTGATTGTGGAGTATAAATCAGAGTGGCCCCATACTTGCAATCCTGCCTACATGACTTGAGGGGCTTCCGTATAATTTTGGCATGGGGATGTCCCATTAGATAAGGGTTTTCAGCGGTGACAAATACATGTAATAAGACTGAACCAGCACCAGAGGTTCTATACAAATACTTGCCCACAGACAGGGCCTTGGCTGTCTTGCCGAAAGACGGAAATGGCGCAGTCCGAGCAACTCAATCTGCAACACCAGTCAGCCGGCTTTATCCTCGTTGTGATCCTCGACCTTATCCTCAATTCGGGCTCGTCTACATGACTCCGCCAGCACATCGGATCCCCCGTTTACTCTACTTCCTCGAAGTCATCGCTGATAAAGCGATCCAAACTGAATTCATCGCTGAAAGATGCGGAAAAGTGATGTCGTCGTTGTTCCATACGGTGCTGAGTCCCATGAGCTACTGCGTGGTTCACGAGTTCCTCTATGCAGCTTCGTTTCCAAACCATTCCAAGGTCCGAGTCACCCCGCAATCTGCCAGAATAGACACCAAGAAAATAGTTCATGGCTTCTTGTGCCTGGTAGTCCTGCCCCTTGTGTGTGACGACATCACCTTTTCTGAACCGCGCCCACACGGGAGAACCTGACTGCCCGGGGCGCGATTTGCAGTCGATGAGGAATATGGGCAAGCCTGCAATATCCACATCCGGTTCGGACGCGATAAAGCCTTTCGACCAAATCGGAAACGGGCCCCCAATTTGACCGTATGGGTACCCGATGACCTGTAATTCGCTACCCACGTCCCACCGGTGCCAATTGCCCTGCGATGAGACGCTGTCCAACGAGACGCTGTTGGTTTCTCCTATGATGTTTGCCATCTCCTTGACGGGCAGTGCTACGATGTCGGCCTTGGCTCCCAATGCGGGATGTTCGACCCAAGATGGCGCTTCGGGATTTGCATGGTCCACCAAGTCGATATGGTAGTGGACTTCTTCCGGACCATGCAGGGTCACAACAGCATGGTCCGGGATGCCACATTCCTTGTGGAGCGCCTTGCCGGTGATGTTGTCGCGACCGGTGAAGTTGTGGCGGTTCGTGACAAGCACCGGTCCGCCGGTGGACATGACGAAGAAACAGGTGCCGCTCGCAAGTGGCGTCTGTCCAATGTACATCCTTATATACCGGGATACCGCAGATAGACTGTCGAAGAAGCCCGCCAATTTGTGTTCGCCGTTATCTTGCATCCAGTTGGTCTTCATTTGGTGAACCGAGTCGATAACTTTCGTCGGTACTGACAAATTAACTCCTGTGGTCCAGCAGGAATTCATTGTCTGAAATCAAGCTACGGCAATGCTGTGCCAGCTTGCCACAATCTCAGCTCGCTCCTGGCCGAGAACTGCTACAGGACTGACTTCCCGGAGCGCACCAATTCTTCTGGTGCTACATCAAATAGATTTGCGAGATGTTTGCTTTCTGTCCACTCTCCATAAAATACAATATTCTCCAAGTCTCGTTTTTGATGGCATAAATGGCGTTTTAAGAGGGAATTTCATCTGCGATAGAGTCAATAACTTTTGACATCTCTTCACTTATTGCAAATGCAGTTTGTCTAAAGCGATGACCGGAATTCAGCTCCGTGTTTATTCTCCAAGCTGCAATCGCTTTATTTTCCCATTCTGGCTGCTCTAATACCCAACTAAATTCTAGAGGAATATAATTTTCCTCACAGTCACCTTCATAAATGTCTTGCTGCCAGCCTGATTTTGCCTCGCCCCGTGCTATAACCCCAACTCCTGTATGATAAAGATAAATAACTGAATTTCTCGATATCTTTCTTACTGCGCTACACCGATTACCAAAAGCTGAAGCTCTTTCTTTTTCTAGCATGTGCTTCCATGCAGACTCATCCCAGGTCTTGTTGGTATTAACGATAAAATATTCTGTATTTTCCTCTGACACTATCTCTGCTTCTGGGTTGAACGTATCAAATTGGATATATGGTGAATCTTCCACATCATAAATCCGATATGGAGCACATTTTATTTTTATACCTTTTTTTGCCCAGTAGTTCATGGCAGAAATAGTATCTGTATCAGCTCCGTGTGTAACGAGAACAAAAACTTGATCTGAATTAAACTCCGATTTTTTTAGGGGATCATCAAGTCCAAAATGCTTCTGATGCATTTCCTGAATACTGGTAGGATTTTGATTAACCCTCTTTACAAATTCATTTAGTTCGTCGTAATCGAATCTTCCGAATTTTTGACCATACCGGAGAACCTGTAGAATATTTTCTTGACTGGACTCCCATCGCTTTAGTTCAAAAATGTACAGTACTCCATCCTTGTTAAGTGCTAGCAAGTCCGCTTCCTCTTGGAAAGAGCGTTCTCGCCCAATTAGCAAAAGGTCATCTTCAGAAATAAGTTCTGGCAGTCGTTTAGCGAAAAAAGATTCTATATGTTTCTCCATTATCCCTAAATCAGCTGGGATTCTAATTTGAGATCTATCGCTTAATTCAGGATTGTCTAATTTCAACTTGTAAAGCATTATTTATTCCTCTTATATAGCGCAATGTAACCAGCTGCCCCGAGCCGCTAAGTTCTATTATCCCGACCGGTGGCATGTCAGTAAAAGTGAATTGCTAAGTGTCGGATGGATCAGTTGCAGTGGGCAGGTCACGGGCTTTGGCGTTGTTTATAGATTTATCTGCGCTAACTTAAGCTAATCTGCGGATAATTATTCCGTGTAGCGGGAGGTGATCGGGTAGCGGCGGTCGCGGCCGAAGGCCCGTTCGGTGATCCTGACGCCGGGCGCGGCCTGGCGGCGTTTGTATTCGTTTTTATCCACCAGCC
>CAZQIP010000004.1:0-15561 GCA_964593655.1 uncultured bacterium
CCCTGCGCAAATGCCAAGTGTGAAGTTCCAATAACCAATGTAAAAACAACCAATATCGTAAGTGTCAGTGGGTAAAACCTTTTCATTAAAATTTGCCTCCTTATGGACAATGAAAAACGCGAAAGCAGATTTTGGAAATCCACGTCTTACGTCAGAAAGTTAAGTAGGGGTGTTTTTGCTTGGGTGTTTCTTCTATGTTACCCAACCCCTACAATCTAATTTCAGTTAATCCGAAAACGGAATGTTTCTGGATTCCGACTTGATTTGCCCCCATGTCGTGGTTATAGAAGTATTAGCCGGATTGACAGCAAGCGCACTACCGGTAACGGCACCGTTCATGCCGATTAAGGTATACCCATTCCCAGACGTATCTTCAAAGCCATCTGCCCCTTCTTCATCATTAAAATCCCAGAGTGCCAACGTGTGTCTATCGGCAACAAAACGCTGTGGCGGATCAAACGGCGAGGGACCCCGCTCGGCGGGTAAATCATACCGAGCAATATCGGAAAACCTTATCGCATCAATTTCGCCATGAAAGTAAGTCTTTGGGATTAATAAATCTTCACCATAGCCGCCCACAGAGAAATTTTTAGCCCATTCAGGGAAACGCAGCTCCCCATCTATTACGTTCAGAAAATCCTCTTTCTGTCTTTGAACGAAGTGATCGTTGTACGCCAAATACATCGTGCTATCCTTGAAGATGACTGCCAGATAGTTCCATTGATCCTTTTTGATGGGAACATCCATGATTCTGGTCCCGCGCGCTCCTCCGCCTTCAAGAAATACTGCACTATAGGCACACACTTCATCCTTCTCACCGAGCGGCACTCTCCTACAATTATCATCTATCTGCAATCCGAAGCGAACTTGCTGACTGAGAATAATACTTAACTTTCCTGGCACAGCTTCACCTTTCGGATAGAACCACACCTCAGCCGTAAACGCATTGGTACCTCTTGGGAAAATATAGCCGTGTTCGGCAAATGGGAAGATCGCATAATCATCCTCACCATCCAACACCAAAACACCACCCGAAGGCTGAAAACAAAACACTGGCAGAACTAAACCCAGCAAGAACGCCATGCTGAGTAGCAATTTAAAGCGAATAAACATCAGAAACCCTCCCTAACTTCCTGTGAATAGATGCGTTGCTGAAATTTGCGTGAAGGTGCGCATAGACGCGAGCGATACACCCCACTGCTGCGCGATACCCGCACCCAATTTCTCCGAAAAGGGGAGAGAAAGTCGTCCTCTCTCCTAATAAGGAGACCAAGATGAGGGTTGCGGCGCATCTGAAATGGTATCAAATCCGAGAATTACATCTGCTCAAAAGCAGGATAGAATCCCCTATTATGGACAGTCGCCATAGGTGCAGGAATAGTCCCATTTCATTTCCATTTCGTTCCACTTTGAGCAGCAAAGCTCATCAAGGCTACAGCAGGTGTAGTTGACTGGTATCTCAGATGTCTCACCACACACGTAATCCCACTCAGAACACCAGAGGGGAAAAGCTTTGGCAGTCCCTGGGGCGAACAGCGTCGCAGCAAGCATCACACTACTGAGGACGGTGCCTGCCATCAGCGCATTTTTCCGTCCGACGTTGCCGTCTTCCTGTGTGAAAAAATCGCTGATGCGTTGCTTAGCAATTGGCGAAATGTGTCTTTGCATGAATATCACCTCCTTTCATTTTGAAGTTCACGACAATCGCTGACGGCACTGATTGACGTTCCACCAGCCAAACCGTATCACTAACACCGAAGAACGGAGCGTAGGGGTGTATCGCTCGTGTCTATGCTTCATTTCATACCAAATCCATCAATGCTAATGAACGGCTCATATCGTCGCAACAGATAGTAAGCCAAAGGCTCACATTCTAAAAGCCTTTTATGTATTTTTCCGCGCGTTCATAATTAAGTTAAGTTTCATGCACTTCTGTCATAATTCGTTTGACTCGCTCCGTGTCTTGGCAGAGATGCGAGAGTAATGCTTCCATCTCTTTAGGCGTATGCGTATTCCAAAGCGTCATCGCAATCGCTTTTGCGATATCATATATCGGGGAACCATCAAGTAAATCACGAGCCTGGAACTCAAGCGTCCCCCGTGCGCGATTGTAATGCTTCGTAAACGACAATGGATCTGCGAGCCTGTGATTGATCATTCTTTTTTTTTGACTTTCCCTGAAGCGATTGAGAATCTGCCTGACAGTCGAATCCCACGTGTAAGATATCGCGACCTCTCTCGCTGCTATGCTGAGTTTCTCTCTTTCACCGGGGTTCTCGATCAACTGCTGAATCGCTGCCGATATAGACGCAATTGGGGGAGGCAGCGAATCAAAGGGAGACGGTTCAACTTGAAAAAATTGACACGCACCCGTCACTTCGATCGGTTCATTATATCCCCAGACAATAAGCGGAATCCCACATGCCGCCAATTCGAGCAGATAGGAACTTGACGTTCCCAAAACAGCTGGGAATATCGCCATATCAAGGGCACTAAATACGAATGGGCTGGCTTCCTTGTCTTGAAAGTCACGGATGCTAAAGAAACTCACCGTTTCGCTTATGCCTCTGAAATACTGTTCTAAAGACGGATGAATCACAAGCCAATGCACATCTGGGTTCGCAGCAGAAAGCTGCCGCAACAACGCGGTGGCACTTCTGACGTTCAACCCTGGAACCACACCCACCAATAACTTGTCTACAATCTTCGGATTTCCAACGGCTTGTGCCAACTGTCGCTTGGCGTTGGCTTTATCCATGGGTCGGAAAGTAGATACATCAACGCCATAAGGCACACAATGAAAGCCGTTCATCTCGGTATCAGAAACCAATTGCGAAAAGAACGGGGCAGTCCAAGAAGCATCACAAACAAGCGCATCATATTCTCTTAGCGCGGTATATTTCTCAAGCGTTCTGTTAATGCCTTGGTCGGTTGCCAATGTTTCGTTAGAGACCCGGACGAAAAATGGAATAGAGAGAGACTTTAAAAAGATTTGTTCACCCAAGGGAATCGGGGATAACGACAGAATACCGTCACAATCCTTTGGAATAAACTTGATAATGGAATCCTTTCGATTCCAGTTCGGGAAAAAGACCGGTTTAATCCCATCAACATCAAACCCTTTTTCAATCTCCTCTTGATTTTCGTCTACCTCTGGAAATCCCAAATAAACCTCAGCGTGATTGACCAACGTCGTCAATAAACGATGGTTCGCCGCATTTAGCGAGAAACTCGCTGTATTTCTATGCTCCAAAAAACCTGGTGTCACGAAAATTTTGAGTCTATCGGAAGTCGGAGTCCTATCCTCCTGATGCGCAACTGGAGAGAACAAAAGCCCTATATCCACGAGTTTGGATAAAAAAATCAAATTTTCAAGAACTTCAAACCGGTTATACTTTACCGCTAACGCTTCAATAATCTGGTCGGTGCTTAGACAGAGGCAGTGTTCCAAAATTTCTTCAATAATCTCGTTAATAGGAAACGTGTATCCCGTTTCTAAATCGGCGATGTAAGTCTCGTCGTTAAGACGAAATTTATGAATTGCGTGCAGCTGCTGGGGAAATTGAATCATATTTTAACTCTCAATCCGTTAGGAGATCGCTTGTTGAAAACCCAAAACTTTTTCAAGGACGCTTTCCGCTTTCGTCTTATCACAGAAATGTTGAAGCACTGCTTCCACTTCATGCGCACTATGTCCTTTATTTAACAAACTTAGTGCAAGACCTTCCTCAACCGTTTGCACATATCCATCAAGCATGAACGGTCTCTCTTTCAGATTTGTGACGTTGCTCAGAATTGCCTTATATCCAACATCTCTCTGGTTTCCGTCAAGATAGGGGGCGAACGATATTGGAAATTCCCGTCGGTGCCGAGTTGCTAATCTCTGAATTTTCGTCAACTTCTCAAGCAGCGTTAACAAATTCGTTGCCGTTGCGTCCCATGTAAAATTGCGTGCTCTTTGTGCCGCTTTCTCACCGAGTTTTAATCGTCTATCTTTATCATTCAAGAGTCCGTCGATTGCATCTGACATCGCAAACGGGCAAACAGTGCCAGCGAAGCTGCCAATCTCATCTCGATATTCCGAAGCAGGCACAATAACACCGGCATCTCCAACGACCTCAGGGAGACCATCCAATCTCGGAACAACGGGCGGGATGCCACAAGCCATTGCTTCCAAAACAGCGAGCCCAAACGTTTCCTCACCTACCATTGAGGGTAAACAATACACATCAAAAGCATTGAAGATATAGGGCAATCGATCTCGCGGTTGCTGAGAGAGATAGATCAGATTCGGCGGGAACCGCTGCTGCTCATAAAAATTAAGGGTCGGAGCCGTTACCAAAAAACACACCTCAGGGAGAAGTTCCGCTATTTTTAAGTAGATGCCGGCCCCTTTTTCGGGTTGAAAGCGCGACAGAAATCCGACAGTCGGTGAATCAACAATATCAGGCTTATTCAGTATCTCGGCGACTTCATGCTTCGCAGCGTGTTTGTCCATCGGCTTGAAGTGATCAAGGTCAACGCCCAACAAGATCGTCTCGAACGCATTGGCATCAGATGCGAACGACAAGTAGAAATCTTTTACAGATTCTGTCGGTGTCAGAAAAGCATCAAACGCTCGCATCCCAGAATACCAACGCAAAACCGAATTGATAGAATCCCCATTGTGACCGCGAATCGAATAGATAGGAACGACAAAGGGAGCATCGATATATTTCAGCAGTGGCAGAAAAATAGTGTCCGTGTGTTTTTGCAGTAACACACCATCATATTTTCGCCGAATCAACTTCAGCAGAGACGCTCTATCTTCAGGTCGAAAAACGATACCTTAAATCAATTTCATCAATATACCTTGAGAAGAACGGGAGCAACTCCTTCTCCGCATCAACAGCATAAGGGCAGTAAGACATGACGAACAACTCAACCTGTGGTTTGATTGGGCCGCGTCCCCGTTGTTCCAAAATTTGCTTCAGACTCGGATCCGTGCGACTGTGGTCAACTTCAGGCATCAACTGCGCAACAAGCTGCTCAAATCCAGGCGAGTGTTCTGGTGCGTGGCATTCCATACACGTTGACGCTTCCACTTTCCCACGGATATTTGTAGCAAGTGGTGTATAGGTATGCTGTTTACCCGGTCCGTGACACGTTTCACACCCTACCTCAGCAAGGTGTGCTCTGTCCGCTTTACCAATCTCGTATCCGCTTGAATAGCCAAATCCCGTGACATGACAAGAAACGCATTTTGAATAATATTCTCTCCCAACCATCCGCAATGTGTTAAAGGCAGTTGCGTGCGAAGAATGCGACCACTGGTCAAATTCTTTTCGATGGCATTCTTGACATGCCTCCGAACCAATATAACTATTGTTGCTATCCTGCTCAAGCACCCCCGAGGCAAACAGCGGATGACTCGCAAATTGTAATTGTGGGTCGCTGGCGACCTGTTCATAAAAATCGTTCAATAACTTCCTTACATTCGGATCGTCGCTAACCTCTTCAGTCAGTGCAATTTGCTCGACTGTAGATGAAATCTGTCCAGCTGTATCAGTTAGGGTCAATGCGCCGAGTGTTTTGCCATGCGGATAACAATACGTCAACAGAACGTTGCCGACCCGTTCAGTTTCGCCAGTGTCACGACTCATAATTGCTGAGATGTTGGGATATTTTTTCGCAAGACTCCTATTCACTTCTGGCTGAAGATGACTTGATACGATGACAATATCCGCTTGTGCCTGAATTTCAGACAGGAGTGAATCAAGGTTTTTCGGAATGGATGCTGCTTGCCCAATTTCGAGCCAGGAGAGTTCAACCAAGGCGATTCGCTTACTACCAACTGTTTTTATCAAATAGGGACGCTGTGCTAGAGAAGATGCTTTTGAAGGCGCAGCTAACAACTGAAAACGGTAATCCGTCAAAGTCTGCTCAACGGAATTCTCACTGAGGTTTGCCTCTGGTTGAGCGGAAACAAGTACATCATAATCCATCATCTCCATCGCTGTAAAAGTCGTTTGGACGCGCCGCTGGTCTAATTGAGTCGTCTGCTCAATCAAACCTGACTTCATCTGTTCCTGTTCAACTGGAAGAAACCCGCCGAGATCAACTAACAGCGGCGAGAAGCCTTTATCCTTGATACCCGAAATCGCAGTCGCACGTCTTGGTAAACCGCCCGACTGACCGATGAAGCAACCACACGGTTCGAGGTGTGCTTGTGTGTTGCCTGTAAAAAGCACCAATGCTGTTTGATCTGGCGAAGTCCGCTCTAATTGTTGCAGAAAATTTGTCAAAGGCGTGGCATGAATCTGTGCAGCAAGTTGCTTTGTTTCTCTGATGTGCCGTAACCTTTTCGCTTCACTCCACCGCTGATAAGCAAACGGACCGACGACGATAGCGGTTAAGAAAAGCAGCAGTAGTATGTATTTTTTCATATAAGTCTCCTTCTTTCGTAGTGTATAACACTTAAAGACCAAATTTTTGGGTGGTTTTCGTGCAAAAAATGAAAAAATTTGCGTTTTTTCTTTTAAATTACAGCAAAATTGCCATATTTAATGATTTACCAAGTCTTTATTTTCCTCAAGCGAGATATGAAATATCCCACGTTGCTCCGTCGCAACATAAAGTCTATCGCGATCAACGACGAGCGATAGCACCTTACCCGGAACCACCGGCGAAATCTGTTCCCAATCGTCATCAACATCCAAACGATAGACCCCGACATCACCCGCACCATAAACCGTCGAACCGTCCACAGCAAACCTGTCTATAACGACATCATCAGCAATCACGCGCCAATGCATCCCGGTCTGCGAGGCTAAGACCCCGGCATCTGTCGCAATATAAACCGTTGAACCCGCAAAGACAATCTCCTTAAAACAGGTAAACCGACGTGGAAGGTTCAGCGTAATGTCCTTCCAACTGCTTCCTGCATCCAGCGATTGTAACAGCCTGCCATCCCGCTTCCCGACGTAGACAGTCTCTCCTGAAACCGCTAATCGGAACCCACATTTCAAATCACCATCGGGCGGCTCGCCCGTATCCAGCAACCCTGTGTCTTTCCATTCCAAATCACCGGGCTGCCATTTGAACAATCTCCGCTGATACTCCGTGTAAAACGTCTCACCACTGACAACAAATGCCCCAATCTGCTCATGTCTTTTACGGAACCATGCATATAAATCGTCAACTTTTTCAAGTCCGTCAGATACGTGAACCTGTGCTGCTTCTTCGTCATTTGTAAACGGAACATCTACGTCAAAAACGGGAACCCCTTGAACCGGAATAAGCCCATTGCCGTCAGCTGACGAACGAAAAACGCTTAAATCATCTTTTTCAGGCGAAATTACGTAAAGGATATTGCCAGCAATCGTTAACCGCGAACCCGCAGAAAAATTGAGGCGAGAGTCCTTCTCTTTAACCGATTTGGGCTTAACTTCGCTCCACGATTCACCGCCATCTGTTGACTGAGCGATGCCTTCCTCAGTATGCACGTAGAGTCTATTATTAATCCCGACCAAATTCAGTCCCCCCGTTCCTACCATCCCATCCATAAACAGGTGCCACGATTCACCGCCATCGGTCGTCCGATGAATACCGAATATCCCTGTTTTGTAAAATGTATTCTCGTTCACCGCTACAGATAAAAAAGCATTTTGTATCAGCGAATCTGTCTCAAACCCAAGGTCGCCCCAAGTCTGTCCGCCATCTCTTGACCGAAACTGGGTGAAACCTTGTGCTAAAATCGTTTTACCAGCAACCAACACACTTATACCGAAGGGTGCTATTATCGGGTGAGACCCACCCGTAGGTGTTATCTCAGTCCAAGATGCTCCGAAGTCAGCGGAGTGGAAAGCCCTGCTCAAACTCGAATTGTTGTTATAGATCGCCTGTACCATCCTCCCAGGTTTTGACTCAATCTGTTGCAACGTCCGAAAATCAGGACCTGTGCTGACATAGAGATTGTCCTCAGAAACCACTAAGGCGTAAATAGATCCGGGCACCTCTACAAGCAACCGTTCCCAAACACCCGCATTGAGACGATAGAGCCCACTGTCTGTGCCAACAAACACAGCGTCCCCAATTGCAGCCATCCTGGAAATCGTCTTGCCCATCAATCCATCGCTAAGGCGCACCCACTGCTCGCCAGCACTTGTAGAACGGAACACACCTTTATTCTTAAGGGCAAGATACATTGTTATATCGGCTTGAGGCGTTTCACTCGCGATAACAAGTTCAACAGCATCTCCCTCGGGACGGGTGCAAAATGCATTCCACGTCTCGCCATCATCGGTTGAGGTAAACACCGTATCCTTAGAGACAAGATAAAGCACCCCGTCATGCTCTGCCATAGGGGCCCGCAACGTTCCAGTCGGAACATCAACCGCAACCGGCACCCATGCGGTCGCGTTCGCGATTAATTTATAGGTGCCTGCCTGTGAAAAAGCATAAACTGTCCCTTTAGATGTAGCAAATACATCAAATACGGAACTTCCTTTCGGTCCAAATGTCGGCATCCACCGCGACTCGGAAAGTCTGACCCACTCGTCCTCTGCATTAGCAGCTAAAACTGCTGCCGAAACCTGCACACCAGCATCACCATTTCTATCGGTCGCGGCAGCCCGCCCTGCCTGATTTCGCACAGCCGGTTTCGCCTCACTTTTCAGAACGACAGGTGCGTCAATAATTTCAATTGTCCGTTCAGATTTTGCCTCAAAACTATAAGGTTTTTGGAATCGCAAAAGGTATTGATTGCTCGCACTTAGCAGCAGCACCACTAAAACTACCGCTGCACCAAGAGCCGTCCACGGTATAAAAGGTTTCCAATTTGTAGGCGGGGTCAACTTCACATCCGCCACTTTCCGAGCGATGTCCTCCGTGAGAGTATTAGATAATTGGACACCCCCGAGTATCTCCTGAACCAGAAGATCTTCGTCCTGTTGTAGACGCTTTCGAGCCCGCTGGAGCCGACTCGTAATCGTGTTCACCGACACACCGAGAAATTTACTAATCTCTTTCGTTGTCATTTCGCCGAGATAGTAGAGCGTCATGACGGTGCGTTCGCTCTCTGGCAGTTTGTCCAGAAGTTTCCTAACGAGTTTGCGGCGATGCGTGCAAGCTTCCTCTTCGTTTTGCTCCGATACATAACGTTCATAAAAGATGTTCTCTATTTCTACCATGGAGACCTCCTCCAGCGATTTTACTGCGGATTTGTTCTTTAGGAGCCACTTATTACAACGTCGATTCGCAATGACATAAAGCCACCCAGAAAACTGACTGGGATTCTTGAGCGTTGAGAGTTTCTTATATGCTTGAAGGAAGGTATCCTGCGTAATCTCTTCGGCAAAATGAAAATCACCAATCCGCCGCCAAGCAAGTGCGTGAACGCTTTGTTGATGCTTTCGGACCAACGCAGTAAACGCTTCATCGTCACCTGACAAAACCCTGTAGATCAATTGTGCATCATTTTCCATGATTAGATTCTCCATCATCAACGAACAGACCTAAATGATTGAAAATACGACCCTGTTCCTTGAAGTAACTTGCCCTGTGTCGGTATAAAATAGATTTTTCTTTTCTCGTTAAGAGTATACCATACACAATAGCAAACCGAAATTCTTAAAGTTTGAATTATCTGATTGTTTCTCTTTTCAAAGACCCTAATTTTCGGCAAAAAACGTGCATAACACGCCCCAAAATAGAGACATCTAAAGAAGTTAGTTCAAATTCATGTTTTTTATGCAAGCTTTTCAGTTTCCCATCGGAATTTCGTTTCACGTTTGCCTCCGAGGCTCTCAAGCTTCTCACTAATTTGCATCGTCTTCTCAATGAGAAGGTCCTCGTCCCCAATAGTTTCAACGTTCAGTCGCAGCAGCGGTTCTGTGTTTGATTCTCGGAGATTGAACCGCCAACTACCAGAACCCGATAGAAACCTCACAGACAAACCGTCAATCGGTGCTTCAACACACGGATCCCCCCAACAGTGGATCGAGGCATTGACTGTCTCCAACGCATCTTGTACCTCACAACGCCTTTCAAACGAGAAATTAATCTCACCGGAGACTGGATAGGTCGCTCGCAGGTGATTCACGGCTTCAGCAAGCGATATGCCTTGGACACTGAGATATTCAAGCACCAGCAGAAACGGGATCATCCCGTTATCGGCATAGAAATTTTGACCAAGAACTCGCGCCTTAGCAAAATTATCTGTAGACGAGTTCTTGGTCAATCGGAAATAGTAGTGTCCACTCGCCTCGCCAGCAAAAAGTGCCTGACTTTCTCGCATACCCGCTTTGATAAACGAGTGCCCACATCGACGCAAAATCGGTCTGCCTTTATTAGAAACGACAACACCCTCTACCGCCCACACCGCTCTTGGATCAAAAATGACACCGCCTCTCTGCCGCCGAAGAAGTTTTTCCGCAAGCAACGCCGTGATATAGCAACCCTCAACATCAGAAATTTTTCCTTTATCTGTCAATTTTTTCAAGTCCACCCTAAAAGGACATCCACTTCCGTGACCACTTCACCAGCCATAACCCTTTCCCAACTATTCTGCTGAACCTATCCGAAGGAGACCTAAAACGCTTATTCCTTTTTCAGTTCGCTCCAGGTCGTCGTTAGCAAATCCGGCTGCGGTGATACCGGCAACGCGTATGCCGGATCAAACCAAACCCCGCCACCATTCGCTTGAAAATTACCCACAAGATGTGTCAACTGCGTCCGAATCCCGCTGTTCACATCAACTTTGAAGATCTGGCTCCGATTATTAATCCTCTGTGCATAAAGCACTTCCTCGCCATTTGGCGATAACACAGGAGCAACTGCAGAGGAACCCGCTTCATCAACAAGTTGACGGAGACCCGTGCCATCACGGTTGACGATGTAGATTGTCAGTTTGTCCTGCCATGCGTCCCACACATCTTGAGGTGCCTCAAGCGGCGGCATCGGATGCTTGTTCCCAGTAAAAGCAAGTCTGTCACCTGTTGCTGACCAAGACGGATCGAATTGCCAGCGGAGTGATTTAGTGGGTAGCGGTTGTTCCACCGCTTGTGTGCGGACGTTGATAAATGTAAGTCGAGACCCCAGTTGGTGAGGTACAGAGCAGGCTATTTCTGAACCATCGGGAGACCACGCAGGGAACTCCCCATTCCCGATGCGCTCAGCGTCTTCTTCTCCAAACGTCGCAATATAGAGACCGTACTTTCGACGGATCCGGTCCGCGTACTCGTAAGCAAACTGTTTGCCATCAGGAGACCACGTCGGAGTTCTTCTCCGAGCCGTTATTTTTCGCTTGAAGACGCGGCGGACATCCGTACCATCAGCATCCATCAAATACAGGTCCCGCACATGCGTCCCCTGGCGATCCGAGACGAAGAGTATCTGATCACCTGTCGGAGACCACACAGCACTCATATCATCGGCGCGATGCTGTGTTAAGTTCACCTGTTCAGTGCCATCTGGATTCATCATGTAGACTTCCCGATTGCCATCCCGTGTGGACGTAAACAGGATTTTCGGGGTCATCGGGGCTTTGGCAAAAACACGACATACCCTCCCGCACATCAGCATCAAGGTGATCATACAAAAAATCAATCTCAATCTCATACCTATTTCTCCTATCGTCAATTTCCAGATCCGACCACACAGGTTGCGTCCGTCCTGAATGATTCAAAGCCATCATTATGTAGCGCACGTATGAGCGTATAGCAGCAAAAACTACCACACGCTCAAAAGTCAATAAGAGGACAGCGGTTTACACCGCAGCCTATCTTGACAACATTAATCTGGTATACATGTACCCATATGTTTCATGCCATCCCAAATCCAAGGCCCCTTACAGGTGTAAAACTTAGGGCATTGATCTTTTCCTTGTTCGCACCACCCTGCCTCTGCCTGAGGTGTTCCGACAATGGCATGTGCCAACAGAAGACCGCCTGCTGCCACACCGAGCGTCAGTGGCGATTTCACGCCCACCTTACCCTCTTCAGACTGGATATATTCGCGGATCTTACCGCGGAGATTCTTTTTCATGCAAACTCACCTCCTCTCTTTTACTGGAAATCTCATCCCAGTGGGATATGCTTCCCAACCACAGCCGGGAAACACCTTACCAGCGAGAAACACAATTACAAATATACAGAACTTTCCCGCTGGAAATGCTTGAAAACCGATACCACCTCAGCAGCCGTATGCCCTTCCGTCAACACCTCCGCTAAAGCCGTTTCAAGTTCATCATATCTATTGATTCCTAACCGATACACGCAGGACTTGATCACACCTGTCTCTGGTTCATATTGACGACAGAAAATCGGTGGGAACAACGTTCGCACGGTTTCCTCAAAATCGTCTGTCTCCCGTTGCAGACCTTCCGCGAACAGTTGGACAATCGCCTGTGCAGTGTCCTTCCGAGTATGTCGCTGAACGATCCGTTCCGAAAAATTTTCACATAAGCGGCTGATCTCTGCGGGTTGCAGCCATTTGTATATTGTTCTTGATAACTCCGGCATCGGCACACGGAAGTTGCCAAAGTGATCCCAGTCCGCCGCTATGGTAACGCCTGCACCTGCGACTTCCGGTGGCATCCCATACTTCGCCATCGCGACACACGGCGCACCAAACGCCATCGCCGCCAAGACGATTGAGAGCGGCGTCCCCGGCATCGCCGGAAAACACACCAGATCCAACGCTTGGAAAAATATCGGTAAAACCGATAGCGTTTCCTCATCATCTGCACGGAAAATGACCACATTCTCTGGTGGATGACGGTAGCGTTCCGCCAACATCGCATCGTAGACAAAAATAGCGAGATGCGGATTGGCACGCGCAAACGCAGATATCCACTTCGCGCCGCGCTTAGGTTCAAACCCAGAAATCAATCCGACAACCGGTTGCTGAGCGAACATCGGCTTCTCAAAGATAGCTGCGGTGTGTTGCTTTGCCAATGCCTTATCGCCGATCGGTGCAACAACGTCTATCCCATTAGGAATCACGCGCACGTTCTCCACCGGTGCCCCCAACTCAGCGAGCCACTCCTTCATCCACGATGCCTTCACCACCAGCGTATCTTTTGAACGCTGGAACGCACTGAGCGTCAAGAGTGTTTTTGGCAAAACGTGTTGTAGCTGCTGGGCACCCTCTATGCAGTGGACAATTGGGACATCAGGCACCTGGTAATATAACAAATCGTCTGTCAAAAATTGCGAAAGGAGCAAAATGCCATCATACCCGTCCAGTGCATACCACGGTGCTGCCAAAGCACTGCTTTTCGGGACATCAATCTTCCGAACCCGAACCTCGTCGAAATCCGGGACCTCCTTTTTTTCGCCACCAATTTCAGAAAAAACCAATGTCTCCAACTCAGCAAATTCCGAGAGATGCCGCAAAAACTGGTAGCGGTTGAGTCCGGTCAGATAATCTAACGCCGACTTCTCCTGCGTAAAATGGAACGGGATCAACAACTTCGGCATCCGATCTGTCTGCTTCCCATTCGCAGTCATTGATGCTGTGGGTTGAGTGATCGGACTTAAAAGGATATCCTGCTCTCCAAGCCGTTCCAAACGCTCAATCCCTTCAAAGATAGCCGTTAATTTGTACTTCCCTTTCAACCGCTCTACCATCCGATGCCGTGTCTGTGACGCATAACGCGCCAGAATCTCCCATTCCACATCGTTTACCTGAACAAGGTCACCCGTCTCAAGGTCCGCCACATACTTGCGATCATCCTGTTCAAATTTATGATGACGTTTTAATTGATAACGCTGTCGAGATACCATAATTTTACCCCTACTCAAAGTTGTAAAGTGCCTAAGATGCCTAAAGTTGATAAGTTCGTTGAAACTTCCTCACTTTAGCACACTTTGAGACTTCCTTTCTACACGCAACGTTAAAAAAGATTGATTAGGCAGTCGCATTAATTAAACCGCGAACCCTCTTAAGAATCGCTCTTGCCTCCGTCTCATCAGCAATCAACGCCGCAAGAACTGATTCCACTTCCCTCACGGTATGCGCTTTCAAAATGCTCAGCACAAGTCCATCCTCAACAGGCAGCGGATACACTGCATCCCGCATCAGACACCGCTCGTAATGGGTATTCATACTCAGCACAACCGATCTACATTTCTGTCCCTCTGGTGCTTCACCTTCTATGGGGGGTGCCGGTGCGAACACATTCAGAAGCCTGTTTCGATTGACTAACTTCTTCTTTTGATGCAGCATCTCAAATAACTGTACAATCCGGCGTGCCGTCTTATCCCAAGTGAATAAGAGTGCCCGTTGTCTCGCTTTCTCCGATAACGTTTCCCACATCTTTGTATTATCTAACAACGTATTAATCTTCTCTGAAAAACTCATCGGACACGGGTAACTGACAAGTGTCGCGATGTCTTGCTGAAAATTATCAGCATCCGCCACCAGCCCCGCATCCCCGACAACTGACGGAACACCATCGAAATTCGGAACCACAGGCGGCACGCCACACGCCATCGCCTCCAGCACCGTTAGCCCGAACGTCTCCTCACCCGACATCGATGGGAAACAGTAGACATCAAACGCATTATAGATAATCGGCAACTTCTCACGCGGATGGAAACCCACATACACAAGGTTTTTAGGAAGCTTACGGGACGCATACCTTCCCATATCCGGTCCCGCAATCATAAAAATCAGATGCGGATTCAACGCCGCCAACTTCAAATAGACGGATGCCCCTTTCTCCGACTGCACCCGCGAGAGATAACCGACAGTCGGTGCGATCTCAATCCGTTCGTCTCCGACTAATTCAGCAATTTCGCGCTTCGCCGCTGTTTTATCCATCGGACGGAACAACCTTGAATCGACACCATTCGGCAACGTATTGAAGAAGCTCGGATCCCAGACATAACCCGCATAAAAATCACGGACGTAATCCGAGGGTGCTGTGAAACCGTCACAATCCCGCATCGCCGCATAGTGCCGCAGCATCGAATTGATCGCCTGCCCACCGTGTCCGCGGGGCGCGTGATTCTGAACGAGAATCGGCGGGAATTCAGAGTACCGGTAGAGTGGAAGGAGCCACCGATCATGCTCTTGATGCAAGGTTAGGATGCCGTAGTAGGTCTCCGCGATCTTTGACCGAAGGCGGACCAAGTCACCAATGTCGATATCGACTTCATATACTCCGTCTGCGATCTTCCGGTTTTGGGAACCTGTGAAATGGAGATCAGCGTATCTGGTGAGATGTGTAATCATGTGAGCAAGTGCCATGTTCGTGCCGGCGGACAACGTTTCAATATCGAAAAACGAATCCACATTGATACCGGGTATCACAACCAATAGCTTTCGCCACTTACTCTCCGTGGCGAGACTCCTCTCCAAATCCTCACCGCGGTTGAACAGTAAACCTTCTCTTTCAAGCTCGGCGAATCTTTCAAACGCCTCAGAGATGTCCTCCTCTTCATAAGAAGCACTCAGCGTTTCGACGATTGCATCATCGGTTTGCGTTTCTGCGAGTTTTAGGATGTCCATCATCACAGCCGAGAGTTCGACGACGCGTGCTTTGTCAAGGTCGGCGACATAGGGGACACCCTCTTC
>CAZQIP010000005.1:0-17889 GCA_964593655.1 uncultured bacterium
GTTATCAATCATCAACATCACCTTATCAAACTGCAAAGTAATATAAAATGCCATGACCTTACGGACTATGTTTTTGGTTTTTCATCTAATAAAAAAGGTTTATACATTGGAACGCGTCGGCTTTCCCGCATCCATTACAAGCGGAAAACTATCGCCTTCCAATTTATCGCCATCCTTAACGGTAACAAAAGGTTTCATGACGTGAGTGCCACTTTCATCGTAGAGGGTCTCACCGGTCATGTAATGCACCGCGATCGCACGGCGTGGATTCTCACTGGTGTTGTCGTGTGAGCCGTGCCATGTCAAGGAATGATGATAGTGAACATACCCTTTCGGCACAGGGCAGAACTCCACTTCTAACGCCTGATCCTCAAACCGA
Source organism: uncultured bacterium (assembly GCA_964593655.1). Lineage (GTDB taxonomy): Bacteria > Poribacteria > WGA-4E > WGA-4E > WGA-3G > WGA-3G. Next base: position 380 of record CAZQIP010000005.1, read on the forward strand.
TCTGGCATTGAATGGATGTCCTTAATGGAATGCAGGAACGGAATCTGATTGCCCCAATGGTAAGAACCGGGGACCATGCGCATACATCCATTACTTTCATCAGCATCATCCAGCGCAACCCAAGCACTTACCTGACTCGTTTTCGGTGTAAGAATGGGCCAATACGGTGAATCCTGATGCCACATGTTGACACCGCCAACTTGCGGCGGTTTGTATTGGATCTGGTCGTGCCAGACGCGTAACTCGGCCGCTGACATAAGCTGGCCAATCTCCGCCACAATAATCGGGTTGTAAACGAGACGGTGGTAGGCAGCACTCGCCTCCCAAATATTAACGACTTGCCAGACAGGACTCTCCTCTCTGCCACCGAGATTGACGATGTGCACCGGCTGCGGGACATCTGTTTTTTCGTAGTCATCAATAACGCGCGCTAACTCTGACCGCAATTCATCAACCTGCTCATCACTTAGAACACGGCTTCCGAGGAGAAAACCTTTCTCACGAAAGGTGTCAACCTGCGTTTGGCTGAGCATATTTACCTCCAATAGAAAAGACTTATATATTCGGCTTTGTCGGCTTCCCGGCATCCATCACAAGCGGAAAATGGTGACCCGCCAATTTATCACCACCATTGACGGTAACAAAACGTTTCATGATGTGGTTCCCACCCTCATCATAGATCGTTTCGCTTGTCATGTAATGCACCGCAATCGCGCGACGCGGCCCTTCACTGGTATTGTCATGCGACCCGTGCCACGTTAAAGCATGATGGTAATGGACATGCCCCTTCGGCACAGGACAGAATTCCACCTCTAACGCGTTATTTTCAAAGTGGTCCGGCATTGTATGGATGTCCGGAATCTCGCGCAGAAATGGCATCTGGCTCCCCCAATGATAGGAGCCGCGAACCATCCGCATACACCCGTTGCTCTCATCAACATCGTCCAACGCAACCCACGCACTCACCTGACTCGTTTTCGGCATGAGAATCCCCCACAACGGCGAATCCTGATGCCAGCGATTGACACCACCGACTTTGGGCGGTTTGTATTGAATCTGATCATGCCAGACCCGCAACTCTGTCGCCGACATGAGCTGACCAATCTCTTCTACAATGACCGGATTGTGAACCAGTCGATAATAGGCAGAACTCGCTTCCCAAATATTAACGATCTGCCAGACCGGACTCTCTTCTTTACCACCGAGATTAGCGATACGCACCGGCTGCGGCACCTCAGGTTCCTCATAATTATCAATGACACGTGCCAATTCTGAACGCAATTCGTCAACCTGTTCATCGCTGAGAACCCGGTTTCCGAGGAGAAAACCTTTTTCACGAAAGGTGTCAACCTGCGTTTGGTTGAGCATATCTATCGCCTCCTAATATAGAACATCCATTTTTTACTACTGCAAGATTTTATTCTTTTCTAAACTATCATCTTTTATTTCAACCACCAGTTACCCTATTTTTCAGTTCCACCCACTCTTCATCAGAGAGTTTTGGAGGCCACGCAATCCGCTTGCCGATGAGTGCAGAGCGATACGCCGCCATAATCAGATCGAAACCGAGCAGCGCGTACTCCAATCTGTTTCGATGGGGTCGGTTTTCGTCATCCAACCATGTCGCGATCGCTTGTGTAAAGTCGCGCTGTCCGAATTTGTCATCTTCACCGAAGTGGGTGTTCTCAACAAAATGTTCTGCCATACCGTCAAACTGATAACCCCAGGAACCGTTTTCTCGCCACCACATTCTGCCTTTCGTTCCCCAAAAATCGAGGTTGCACCGTGGATTGCTGCCAGGGAAATCAATAGTTCCAAATGCTGTCCGCGCGGATTCAAAAAAGACGCGCGCCCCGTTCTCAAACGTATAAATCGCCATCAAGTCTTCAGGACATTGCCGATGCGGTACATCATAGATTTCCGCACCTTGAACGGCACCCCACACGTGTGTAATCGGGATGTCCTTAAGCGCAAATAACACAACATCCATCAAATGGGTATCCATATCCGTAATGTCGCCTTCAGTGCAGGCACGAATGAAGTGTATATCACCGAGACTATCGTTGGCAAAGAACTCCAGCAGCTTCTCAGCGAAGGGCAAATACCGCCGTTGGTGATTGACAATAATTTTTAACCCCGTTTTCTCGTATGCAGCAGCGAGTGCCTCTGCTTCACTGGGTCTAAGCGCAAGCGGTTTCTCTATCACCAACGCTTTGACACCCGCTGCGGCAGCAGGCTCTACCCAGATATGTCGCGGCACTGTCGGTTCCGTAACGGCATGAACGATATCGGGTTTTTCCTTCTCTAACATCTCCACATAGTCTGTGTACCCCGGGATGTTCAGTTCTTCCACTGCCACTTTTAGCCGTTCCTCGTCAATCTCGCAGATGGCAATTACCTTCATATTTTCGATGCCTTCATAACGTCGGGCGTGGTGTACACCTCGCCTCCCGCCAACAATCCCAGTCCGATACATCGCCATAATGTGCCTCCTCATTGAAGCGTGCAACTCACAGATTCCCGAAACGTGCCATTATACTAACACGCCCACAAATTTGTGTCAACTGTTTGATTTGGAAATGATAAGAATGAATGGAACTTATGGGAACTCCCAATAAGATACTTTGGGACAAAATGCGACAGGTGCTAAGAATGAAAAAATCCGTCAACTTGTGGAAGTTTCCGACGGCTTGCTTATCTTTTTAGACTCTCGTAAACGACATTATGTTTTCCGATGAAAAACCAGATAAAGCCTTCCTCGTCTTTAGATGCTACTGCTCGATAACCTCTGGTAACCCTCACGGACCAATAATCATAGCCTTCAAGTTTTTCTAATCTGAGGGAGGGATGGGTTGGATCTTCTTTAAGTCGCTCAAATTGCTTGTCTGCAAGTTTTTGAATGACCGGCGGCAGTCTTTGATAACACTCCCAAAAACGACGCGTCGTCTTGTGGACGTATCCTGGAAGTTCAGCACTTGATCTATAGATATTTGAATCTCCCCGCCTTAACATCCTCAAGTGCTTCCTTGCGCAGATGCTCCAACTTTCCGGCTTTCACATCTTCCTCAAACTTCTTTTCCCATGCCTCTTCTTCAGCAACGAGTACCTCATGAAGTCTTTTCTCAAGGGTTTTCAATAGCACTTCTTCTGTCCGTTCCTCGCACTTGACTTCCGGAACCTCTGGAAACCACCCAAGCCAACTCGTACCGTTTTTTTCGATGTGAGCAGTATAAGTCTCCTCAAAAACCTTGTCATGAATCTCGACTGTCTTTATTTCTTCCATGGTTTTTTCCCCAAGTAAGCCAGATTTTTTCAGTTGAAAAACTTAAGTTAATCATATTATATCACAGATACTTCAAGAACGCAATCTTTTCCGTGGGCATCTTTTAGTTCTATGTTGTTAAATTCTCGTGCTTATGATACAATGCAACGCATCAAGTAAAATCACCCTCTACAGGAGGACTATATGAAAATTGATAAAATTGAGTCGTTTTTTATTCGGAACAGTTATGTGATCCGAATTCATACGGACACAGGCATCAGCGGTGTAGGGCAAACCGCCTGCTGGGGCTATCCAGAAGCTGTTGATCAAATCATCAACACGTTTAAGAAATATCTCATCGGGCAAAATCCGTTGCGGATTGAGCATCATTGGCAATACCTCTACCGCATGGGTCCGTTTCGTGGAACGGCACTGAGCGGTGCTATCAGTGCAGTGGACATAGCATTGTGGGACATCAAGGGCAAGCATTTCGGTGTCCCGATTTGGGAACTGTTAGGCGGAAACTGTCGCGATAAAATCCGATTGCATCTGCTGGGCGGCGGCGGCACTCCAGAAACAATGTATGAAGCAGCGAAAGCTGCCGTGGAAGAAGGCTTCACAGCACTTAAATTTGATCCGTTAGTCGGGAACTTCCAAGATATGGCAGTCGATCGACTCGTCAAGACTGCCCGCGATCTCGTCGCAGCGGCGCGAGAAGGCGGGGGGCCCGACCTCGATCTCATTGTCGAAGTGCATCGGAAACTGACACCCATGAACAGTATCGTCTTAGAGGCCGCTTTGGCACCCTTTAATCTCTATTTCATTGAAGACCCGATTCAGATAGATACCATTACAACACAAGCGGAATTAGCGAAACGGATGACAACACCCCTCGCTATCGGCGAACGCAATGTAAGTATCTGGGAATTCCGTGAAATTCTCGAGGCAGGCGGCCCACAATATGTGCGTCCAGATGTCGGTCTCGCGGGTGGTATAACACACTGCAAGAAAATCGCGGCACTTGCTGAAGCGTATCATAGCGCGGTTGTCACGCATAACTTCCTCGGCCCCCTCATTACGGCTGCATCGCTGCATTTAGATACAAGTATCCCGAACTTCATCACACAGGAGTATACGAAAGGCGATGAATCCGAAGACTTCGCTGTATACAAAGTCGCGTATCAGCGGGAGGGTGGCTACATTCCAATACCCGAAGCTCCGGGCTTGGGCATTGAACTTGACGATAGTTTAATCGAGCAGAATCCCTATCAACCGATGAACACTGGAACGACACCGCTGCGTGAAGACGGTTCTGTCGCTTATGCAGTGTAAGCGTGGTAAAATGCGCCAGCGGAATGAAGGTAAGTACAAAAACCAAGCCTGAAACGAAGTGGAAGGCGACTCTTGGGCGAAAAACCCTCAAGTTCCAAGTCACGTCGTTTAACCGCAAGGAAAGGTAAAAATATGAACGCTGACGAAAAATATCTATTTGATCTCAACGGTTACCTTGTTATCAAGAACGTGCTAACCCCCGAAGAGGTAACCCTCGCCAACGAAGCCATTGATAAACATGGCGAGCCGGCACGCATCCGTTCACGCGAGCAGGCACTCGACGGCGGTTCACCAGATCTGAAAGGCGAGCACGGCAGAGGCGAACTCGGCGGTATGCTCCACTGGGAAGAACCGTGGTGCAACCCGTTCCGACACATGCTCGCCCATCCGACACTCATCCCTTATCTGAATGTAATATTGGGAAAAGGCTTCCGCATGGATCATCAGATGTTCCTGCTTTCGATGGACAAAGGCGCGGAAGGGCATACGTTCCATGGATCCTCCGGGCCCGGCTTCGATCCGAACCAATATTACATCTTCAGGGACGGCCGGATGCACAACGGACTGACCGTCGTCGCCTTCCAGTTGACAGATGTTCCTCCCGGTGTAGGCGGATTGATCGTCATTCCGGGAAGCCATAAGAGCAATTATCCGTGTCCACAAGAGATGCGGCTTTACCAGAAACACCAAGAGCATATCCGACAAGTCGTCTGCAACGCTGGGGATGTGGCAATCTTCACGGAAGCGGTGACGCACGGAACGCTTCCGTGGACAGCCGACCATCCGAGACGCTCCATTCTAACCCGTTATACCGCAGGCAACATGGCATATGTCCCCGCCTATGAAATACCGGAATGGGCGAATGAGCGCCAGCGGGCTGTCATGGAACCACCTTATCATTCGCGATTAAATCGTCCCACCTTGGAAACGTAGGAAGGTTTCTAATTTATGGAATCCTGGACCGCGCTCCGCTTACGCGCAGGTTTCTGGAGAGGTCACAAAGGAAAGGTAAAAAATGAATGCTGACGAAAAATATCTATTCGATCTGAATGGTTACCTTATTATCAAGAACATGCTGACCCCCGAAGAGGTAACCCTCGCCAACGAAGCCATTGACAAACATAGTGACCAAGCACGCATCCGTCCACCCGATCAGACACTTGACGGCGGTTCCGCAGAACTGGAAGGCGAGCACGGCAGAGGCGAACTCGGCGGCATGCTCAACTGGGAAGAACCGTGGTGCAACCCGTTCCGACACATGCTCGCCCATCCGACGCTTGTCCCATATCTCAACGAGATATTAGGGAAAGGCTTCCGTATGGACCATCAGATGTTCCTGCTTTCGATGGACAAAGGCGCCGAAGGCTTTATCTTTCACGGATCCTCCGGTCCCGGCTTCGATCCGAACCAGTATTATATCTTCCGTGATGGACGCATGCACAACGGTTTGACTGTTGTCACCTTCCAGTTGACGGATGTCCCCGAAGGAGCCGGTGGGTTAATCGTCATTCCAGGAAGCCATAAGAGCAACTACCCGTGTCCACAAGAGATGCGACTCTACCAGAAACATCAAGAGCACATCCGGCCGCTCGTCTGCGATGCGGGCGATGTGATAATTTTCACGGAGGCGGTGACGCACGGCACCCTCCCATGGACCGCAGACCATCCGCGCCGTTCCATCTTAACGCGCTATACCGCAGGCAATATGGCTTATGTTCCCGCATATCCGATACCGGAGTGGGCAAATGAACGCCAGCGTGCTGTTATGGAACCTCCGTATCACTCCCGATTAAATCGTCCAGTATTGGAGACGTAGGAAGAAATAACTAACATGTCTACTTCAACCAGCGCAATTCTTGGCTTAATCTTCTTGGGCCTCGCGAATGCCTCTGTTTTCTTAATGTTTAAGTTATGGGGCTACCCATTTGACAAAGAGACGCATAAGAGCGAAGCTCCACCGGCCTTGATGCTGCTCCATCGGTTGATCGGCTATGCGTATGCGATCCTCTATGTCTTTATGATGTGGCACATGGTGCCACGGCTGTGGAACTATCAAGTCGAACTCCCGCCGCGGACTGTCGCACATCTGATGCTCGGTATCACCATCGGTGTACTGATTCTCGTCAAGATCGCTATCCTCCGGTTTTTCCGGCATTTTGAAGAATCAATGCCGTATATCGGGACGTGTCTACTTATCTGCACATACCTATTGATTGGACTGTCGGTGCCCTTCACGTTTCGTGAGGCGGCGTTGCGGACGCAGACCGGCGCGTTCAGTGACGAAGGTATCACGCGAACCCGAAAGTTACTTGAAAACGCCGGATTGCCAGCCGAAGCACCGCTTGATCAACTCGCATCAAAACGGAAACTGCGAGAGGGGCAGCACGTCTTACAGGGCAAGTGCGTCGTCTGCCACGATTTACGCACCATCCTCGTGAAGCCGCGCACCCCAACAGACTGGGTCCGGCTCGTCAATCGGATGGCAATAAAACCGATGATCGGTGAACCGATTCATCAGGAAGAAGAGTGGACAGTCTCGGCGTATCTCATCGCGATTACACCGGATATCCAGGTTTCAGCACGCGAACAGCGACAAGAACAGATGCGTTCAGATGAAGCGAAGGAGGCTGCGCAAATCGCAACTGTCGCCATGGAAGCGGAAGCCGCGACGGGTACACCAGCAGCTGCTTACAATGAAGCAGAAGCAAAAGCACTCTTTGAGGACAAATGCTCGCAATGTCATCCCTTTACGGATGTTGAAGACTACCCACCTCGCTCTAAAGAGGAGACAACCGAAGTCATTGCCCGGATGATAGAAACAGGGCTTTATCTCGAAGAAGAAGAGATTGAGATAATCACGCGCTATATCAACGAAAACTATCTGGAGGAGTAAACTGCTATAACCGAATCTGCTTGAAAGCCTCAATCTGTGCAGTAATCGCGCGTTCGGTCGGAAGACGTTCAGCACTTGACGCGCCGTAGAACCCTACAACCCCTTCGGTATTTTCCAGAACGTACGTAGCATCCTCCGGTTCAGCGATGGGACCACCGTGACAGATCACAAGAATCTCTGAGTTGACCCCCTTCGCCGCGTCGTGGATCGCTTGGACGCGTTTAGCAGCATCCTCAAGCGTGAATGCAGTTTGCGCACCGATAGAACCCTTCGTCGTCAACCCCATGTGCGCGACGAGAATATCCGCACCCGCATCCGCCATCTGTTCCGCTTCAGCCTCGTTGAACGCGTAAGGTGTCGTAAGCATACCCATCTGATGTGCCGTCCGAATCATCTCCACTTCAGGTCCGTACCCCATATCGGTCTCCTCAAGCAATTGACGGAAAGTACCGTCAATCAGACCCACCGTCGGGAAGTTCTGTACACCCGAAAACCCGATTTCATCTATCTGTTTCAAGAAGACATCCATCAACCGAAACGGATCCGTACCACAGACCCCTGCAAGAACGGGTGTATCTGGGACGACCGGTAGCACTTCGCTCGCCATTTCAACGACAATCTGGTTCGCGTCGCCGTAGGGCATCATACCCGCGAGTGAACCTCTACCTGCCATTCTGAACCTGCCGGAGTTATAGATAATAATCAAATCAATACCACCAGCAGCCTCACATTTAGCAGAAATACCTGTGCCAGCACCTGCCCCGATGATCGGTTTACCAGCATCAATATTGTTGCGCAATTGCGCTAAAATTTCTTCACGTCTAAACTTCATGAGTCGTTAGTTGTCCTTTGCTATGGGAATTGGATGTGGTATTACCATAAACATTATAGCAAAATATTAGATTTTGTGTCATATTTCTCTTCCGTGACGGTGGGAATTTCACCGCCACATGGAAGATGCTGTTTTTCGTGTTTTCAATGCGCCCCAGGTTGTCACAAGCGCGTTAGCAGGTTCAACAGCGTAGGCTTTATCGTCCCAATCCAGTGAAAGCACAGCGTCCTTCATCGTTACCAAGATGGGCTCCGGTTCACCCCCCGTCGCCGGAATAACGAAATTACCACGTGAACGGAACAGTTCAAGGTTTTTGATGCGGCTCGGGTCTATATAAGAACCGTAGGCAATGAAATCGGAAAAGTTAAGGGTAAAAGTTATATCTTTTCCGAGATCGGCAAAATCTTCATCTGCTGACAGGGCATACAAGTTGGGTTCGGAGCGTAGCGTTCAGCCCGGACGGAAAGACATCGGCGAGTACAAGCCGTGATGGCACCGTGTTGTTATGGGATATCGCGGTTGATACTATGGATTAGGCTGCGCACCACACATGAGGAGTGGGCAGATCCAAGGATCCGCCCTTACATTTTACCGCCTCGCGTGCTGCGATTCTGCAGGCACCTGGTATTCAACATCAAGATGTGGTGTCTCTAATCTGACATGCCCTTGAAGACGCGAAGTCAAACAACTCTCCAATGTTCCGCTTACCAATAACGTTCGCTCTGCTGGATACGGTGCGATCCCCGTCTCAAAAAGTTCTTCAATCTTGGCGATGAGACATGCAGAATAGGTAACATTCGGTGTCGGCGTTAAGAAAAACTGCGTAGACACCGGCACCGACTCGTCCTTCAGTTTCGCGGCGAAGCAGTAATCCCGGACCGCGCCGTTGAGCATCAGAAGTGTCGCCCTTAATCCATCGTTATATTCAATGAAATAGGCGGACGGGTTTTCGACGAGTCGGTAGATTTCACCGTTACCGATCATATCTTGCGTCCTACCGTCTTCATCCGTTAAACCGCACGGTGTATCACTTCTCGAAAGTGCTGCTTCTAACAACTCCAGAGACCAGCGTCCGTCTTCGCCTGCCTTCCAGACTTCTTCACCATCTATTAATTGGACAGCAGCGACCCCCGTCTCGCCTCCTTTTCGGCTTTCAATCATACATTGCATCGCCTCCATGGCGTGGTAATCCATCGGATCCGAACCGCCAACACCGACCATAAGTGCCTCTTCTATTTCGCACTCCAACGGCAACTCGACATCAGGCAATCGCCATGTGACAGGCAGCGACGACCCCGAAAGCACTCCAAAGCCGAGACGGTGCCCGTCGTCCACCATCTCTTTCGCTTTCTCAAAACTGTAAGAGAGGTGCTTGTCATTGAAGATAGGCACGGCGCGACCATCTGCCTCAAAAACCTTGACACATTCCTTGAAAAATTCATACCGTGGATATAGCACCTGACTTTTTTCATTCGTAGGATAATCACCGTGTTCACCAATTGAAAGAACGGCATCCACAGCGATTTTATCACCACCGCACCGGAGTGCCTCGGCAATCGTAGGATAAACGGAAAACCCAAATTCTCTGGCTCGGTCTTCGCTCTGTTCACCCTCTGGTTTCTGGTCAACATAGAGAGAAACGACCTTCACATCTGGGCGGTGCCATCTGCCCTCTTTTGGATAACCGACAAGAAACCGATCCGCAAAATGTTGCGCATGTGATAGATAACGATAGATAGTAGTGATAACAGCAATTCGTTTCATATTTTTTCTCTCCTATGTAATGGCAGAAGAGCCTGGGCTTCTTACCTTCAAAACATCGTTCAGGGAATGTGAGTAATAATGCTTTGATCAGAATTCAGGCGGTTAAGGCATTCGCTTCTGAAGTTAGGGGCAAATTTGCATGCATTAAGTATCCAATTGCCCCGAACACCTTCTTTAAATCGCTTATCGCCAGCACCGTTTCGTTCTGCGTAAACAGGTTCGCCTCCAATTTTCCGAATTCCCAAAGCGCGCCATCCGTGACAATCCCGTAAATAGGTATTGTGTTGTCGTCGTTAATTTTCTGTGCAGCGACTAAGCCAGCCAGGCACTGTCCCCATCCTTCAATGAAGTCGCTTCGTTTCGCCTCAATCACCACAATGATCGGGCTTCCCAACACTGTTTTTCCTAAGGCTGATTTTGTTGAGATGAGATAATCAGGCGTGCCACTCAATTGTGCATCGCAAGAAATTGATTGGTGGCTCCACAGCGTAAAAAAGTCAGCATATTTTTTGTAGACCTCCCTGAGAACTGGATAGATAACGTTCTCACAACGCGCCGCCTCTGATGCAAATACGTTGATATGCCGCTGGCTAAATGCAAACTCCTCTAAAAACACTGAGGACGGTTCAATGTCTTGGTCCGGAATGTAATCTTCTTGGGTGTATTTAATCCCATAAGTTTCTTGAACCTGCATAATTGATTTGAAATCTGTAAATGCCATCTGACATACCTTCCTTTTTATGTGCGCCAGAACGTTGACGCTTCGGTGGGTTGATAGGCGATATCCAGATGTGGGGTCTCTTGCCTTGTGCTTTCGGCGAAGAGGCTATCAACGCCTGCCGCAACGAGTCCTGTTGTTAAAAGCGTACGTTCAACCGGATAGGTTGCCTCGCCTGTCAGGAACATCTGCTCAATATTGTTGACCAACGGCGAGAAGAAGTTCGCCAACGTCGTCCGCGCGGGTGGCATCGGCAGATACATCTGTGTTGAAAGAATTTCGTCGTCGGAGCCGATGTACGCGGCAAAGTTGAAATCCTGCACCAACCCGTTCATCAGAATCATCGTAGATTTCAATCCATCATTGTGTTCATATTGATACGCGATGGGGTCTTTCACAATCTCCTTTAGTTCGTCCAACGTCGGAAACGGGTTGTTAAACCCCGGACGCGACGGTGTAAGCGTATGACTCCGACAGAGCGCGGCTTCAAAGAGTTCTCGCGACCAGAGTTCCGTATGATGTGCTTCCCAGAACGCGTCGCCGCGATACGCCTGCAGCCACTTCACACCACTTTCGCCACCTGCGCGCCGTTCTACCATACACTGTAAGGTTTCTAAAGCATGGAAATCGTAACTATCCACACCGCCGTAGCCGACGCATACCCCCTCAGAAACCGGAACACCGAGCGGCATGTCAATAGAAGGCGTGCGCCACGTAACCGGTAGCGATGAACCCGCCATAAACGCGAAGTCCATATTTTGGGAGATGTCGTACATCTCGCGCGCCCACTCCCAGTTCCATGAGAGGTGTTTATCATTGAATACCGGCACACCGCGTCCACTCCCTTCAAATACTTCAACCATCTGTTTGAAGTGCTCATAACGCGGATAGAGGCGTTGTCCCTTCTCATTAGACGGATATTCGCCGTGTTCGCCGATAATCAGGACCCCGTCAACAGCCAATTCCTCACCCCCGAGCGTAAGTGCTTCGGCAATTGTGGGGTATCCCTTCATTGTCGGGAAACGTTCCAGACGTTCGCGGCTGAGGTCGTTATCTTTAACCTGTTCAACGAAGAGCGAGACGAGATCCATCGGCGGGTAATGATGCCGACTGTTCCATCCATAACCCTCTAAGAACCGATCAACAATGTGCTGTGTGTGTGAATATTTGTGATAAATCGTCGCAATCGCAGCGATTTTGGGTCGTTTTTCCATTCTTCCTCCTTTAGACTTCACGGCGGGTTCATTGTCCTTCCCGCAATTCTAATAAGCCATAGATTAAACTGGGTATCACTACTATATCTTGTTTTTCCAATTCTTTCAGTTTTTCAATTAGCGTTTTGGCATGATAAGTTCCGGAGGCAATCTCAGAACGTATCACACCAATCTTTCTTACAGCTTTTGAAAGCCTATATGTTACTATTTTTTTCAATAACTTGCCTGTTAGAGAATCAAAGGAGGAATCGCGCCCTGTGATTCTGTCCGCCACACGTGCAGGAAATAAACCCAGCATAAAAACTTCTTCCAAGTCAATAAAGTATGTATCAATATGATCTACCAAAAGGAAATCAGTTATTAGCGGAGAATGCCACGCGGGAGTTTTTAAATACTTTTCAATGTTCTCATAAAGGTCCGACCAATTAAGGAATCCTCTGATACTGGAACGCTCCGATGCGAGGTCATCTAAAAATTCTTCAAGCTCCCATCTGAGCTCATAATCTTTAACCCAATCATCGTTGAATTCTGTCATAATACCTCCTATAGTCCCTTCTAACAACTGTCTTGCCTCATATTTTTCTGTATAATCGTCCAGGTCTATCTTCTCCCAGTTCCAGACCTCCCAGAAGACATTCAATAGTCCTTGTGCTTTCTGTCTAAGTTCGTCTATGTCTTCATGTTCCATTGACCACGCTATTGACCACTCTATCGCTGCACGTAATATTTTTGCGCGCTCAGCCTGGTCCCCTTGATCTTTGCAAACTTCTTTTACCATCTTTTCTAATGTTCGTGGGACATAATCATCCAGCAAGGGGCGCGCTAGTCCCGCTTTTAGTCGTTCATCTTCTGGTATGTCCGCTTCCGCTGCTGGAAAATTTCTGGCAAGACTTTCAGCCTCACGTTCTCGCTTCACTAATTCCTTTAAAATTGGATGCTGCTCACGAGTATCCTTTCGCAAGCGTTCAAAAATGTAAATGCGGTATTTCCGTGACAGATCAGGGTCGTCAGCGTCAATTAGTTGACCCCAATTTTCAATTCTCATAATTATCACCTCCTCTGAATGTATAGAATCCGTTGTGGTTGGCAAGTTGGGTCATTATAACGCGTAGTAGAGACAAAATCAAGTAAAAAGCAAAGTGTTAAAAAGTCGCGAGGTGGAATTCGTCCTTACAAATGAAATGATAAAGGAAAATGGTTCTGTGGCATTTTGGTCGAAAATGTGGTATCCTAATATGCTACATTAAAATTACATAGAACTTTATCCGATTTTGTGTCTCATCCTTCGTTAAGGAATTAACACTCACACATCTGTCCAGCGAGAGTGAAACTGTTACAACTGTTGCAGCGTTTTATAGTGAAGCGGGTGCTCAGGAAGCGTATAATGATGTCTTGAGTGCTACAAAGTAGGGAAAAGAATTCGTTGAGATTACAGGAGATGCCTGAGATTATAGTGAATTGTAAAAATAAAGAGACGCTTCCTCCCCCGGTAGGTGCGGTTTCCTAACCGCACCATAGGTGTCAATTTAGCGGTCCCCAGGCCCGGTAGGTGCGGTTTCCTAACCGCACAATTTAGTCCCGTAGGTTGGGTTGAACGGTGTTGAAAAGGTTGATGTCGGTGTGCTAATACCCTGAAATCCAACCTGCCATCCTATACATCCAAAAACGCAGTGAAACCCAACTTCAGACCCTCAGGTGCCCGGAAACCGCAAAGGCGTTGGGTTTCTCTCGGTTTTCTGTTTAGCATGCCATCTCTGGTATAAGTTGAGCGTTGTGTTAGTTTCCAGCGTTTTCGGGTATCCGTTCAACCCAACCTACGGGAGGATACAGTTTTTTCTAAAATTGACGTGTTTTTTCCTTCAGATACAGAGTTCCAAAATCAAAACACCTCATGTATCAGGGAAAAAATGTGGAAAAACCTTCGCTCTTTAGTCCCGTAGGGACGGCATTTTTGTAGAAACGCGTGTTCAACAAGAATCAAGCCCCGTCGGGGGTTTTTGATAGGGTGTTTCTTCAGCATTTGAAGAGACTGCTACAAAAACACCGTGAATATCCCTAAATTGACACCTATGGTTGACGGGTTTGGTCGTTATGAGTCCGATGATGAATCCATGATTATCGATGATGGTCAGTTCTTTTTCACCTTTCTGATGTTTGTGTCCTGAATACCCAGTCGTATCGCCCCTTTTTTTACGACCGTATTTGACCCATCTCCATGAAGGCGAGACGCGTCAAGTTGTTCGGTATCAAGCAGGTGTATCACCGAATGGAGAAAATTACGCATTTATTTCTCAAACTCACGTTAAGAAAAATATATTTGACTTTTTTTTTGACAAATATGTTAACATATTGGCAAATGGGGTTGGCAGCATTCATTATATAACGTAACGGAATAAGTCGTTTTGGACTTACGGAGGTACCATTTCAAAAGGAGGTATTCAAGAAATGGAAAAGGTTACAATAAAGAGTCAATTTCATACCATTTCGGTGTGTTTTTTGTGTTTTCTCCTTACTGTAGTGACGTTCTCTGTTACATCAATAGCTGCGAAAACGAAAAAAGTCCTAATATTAGGAGACAACGTAACCAAGGTTGAAGCAGCAACTATTCGTAAAAATGTGAAAAAAGTTCAGAATTTTACCTTTGATTACGAGATTACGCAAGATTCAAAACTCGCGAAAGCGAATGCTACTGACTTTGATATCCTCTGGCTTGGACAAGGTGAGATTTGCGAAGGTGGATGGCGTTTCACTGACAAGGGATCAGATGCCGTTTTAGCGTTTGTTGAGGAAGGGGGGGTTTGCATTAACGTTGAGCAGGATCACGATGATGCTGTAGGATGTCCAACACCGTGGCTCCCTAAACCCCTAAACGGTGATGAAACCGATAGGACACTGAATTTTGAACCGACAAAAGCACCAGAGGTTGGGATGCTTTTCACCAAGCCAAACAAGATAGAAGAGATTGTGACGGATGATAAATGGCACAACCCCGATCGCGCGTATATTCCACTCGCGACAGTCGGTAAGCATCTCATTGTTGCACTCCTATATCACGGTGAGGGCGCATATATCATCACAGCGATACAAAATGAAGATCAGGCGAAGGTCGATACGAATCTTCCATTTATTGAAAACCTGTTATTTTATGCCGCTACCCTTCAGGATCAAATTCTTGCAGTTGAACCGCACCACAAACTTGCTGTGACATGGGCGCAACTCAAAATGAATCAATAATCTACACCTACGGTGACGGTATTGTGGAATCGACATTTAGCGGTCTCTCGATTAACACAACGGGTGCTTGACAACAATCGCAATTCCCAGGTGCAACCGTGCGGATGTAGCATGTGTCGCAGTAGTAGTAGAGTTCGTGTACCACACCGTCTTTGATGGAGGCAAACCGAGTGATCTCCAGCAACTGCGTTTTGGGAAAGACGCGACCGTTGACGATTAAGTCTTTCTCATGCAGCCGCTCGTCAACAAATAACGCTTCCGCTAACGATGTCCGAAGAAGTGTGTAGTATTTGCCATCCTTGGTCTTGACACCGTATAGATGGTCATGGGTTTTAAAGAGTTCTACGTTATAGTGCGTGTGCATTTCTTCCGCTAAGCAGACGACGGTGCCTTTGAGTTCAATCTCCTCTGGTTTCGGAGCTTCGGTTGGGGGTGTGGCACCCCCTATGAACAGAATCAATATAAGAAAACAAGGGAGCAATTGTTGGAAATTACGCATCGTTATTCTCCTCCTTTGCCCACCGATTTGGACCGGGACCGGGTTGATGTTCATCGCGAACCCGCTTAAACTCCTCAGGCGTGGTAACGACATCTTTAGGGTGCAGTCGACTCCGTGCGAGAAAACCTGCTTCGGGTTGATAACCTGTCGGTTTTGCAGCGTCCTGATAGCGTGAATCAACGCTCCATCGGACCTGATTGCTGACGTTCGGAATAGAGCGGTGTGGTGTGAGATTGGTAAATAAAAGGATACTACCGAACTTGACAGGAACGACCACTGGCTCGACTTCGGGCAATGCATCATCCGGTATTTCAAGATAAAAACGTTCAGAGTGACGATGTCGGAACACACCATCCCGATGGGCGTGTGGGATGACTTCCATACAGCCATTCTCAACAGTGGCATCTATCTCTGGAATCCAGATCGTGAGCTGCAAGACTGAATCGCATTTCGGTTCCATATAGCCTGCGTCTTGATGCCACGGAACGAGGGTGCGATCGTGCTCAGGAAGCTTGGGACGCACCCGGTATGCGGGATGACACATAATCTCTGGTCCGACGAGCGACTCGGCGATGTCAAGCAGCTTCGGATTGATGAGAAGATCGAAGAGTGCCGGTCCCGTGTGTGCTCCGCTAAACACCTTCTGAAACACGATTGAAGATTGCTCCGTAATTTTTGCCAACCGGGTGTCAAACCCTTCCGTTTTGAATTCGGAATCAATCTCACCTTCTGCGTGGAGTTCCGATGCTCCAGTGTCAACAATTTCTTCAAACTCCGTGATGAGTGGGTTCAGGTCGTCCGGTGCAAGCGCGTCTTCGAGTAATAGATAGCCGTTTTCGTTAAAATCGTGGATTTGGGAATCCGTCAATGCTTTCATAACACCCCTTATATTTGGACGAGTTCAATCAGAATGCCGTCCGGATCCTTTGCACACGCAACGCCTGCTGCGTCCGGCGCGCTGATGGGTTCAGATAGAAATTCAACACCGTTTTGTTTTAAGTTTTCGACGGTTGCCTGAATGTCTTCCACAAAAAAGGTAAGCCAACGGACACCTGCCGAGAACCCACCTGCTGGTGTCGGCGGTGGCGACTCAATATCCATCAGTTTGATGAGCGTGTTACCGGCTTGAAGACGAACTTGGCGAAAGCCTGTCGGCGCAAGTCCTACATCTTGTGCAAGATCATCCGGAATCTCTAACTCTAACACGATCTCAAGTCCCAACTTGTTATGATAGAAATCGAGCGACGCTGCAAAATCGCTACAAGTAATAGCGATGTCAATAGTGGGATGTGATAAGTTTAGCACGATCTCCTAGCCTCCCGTAAGTACAAAAATTGCTTCTCGAAATTGACCGAGCGGACGCGCGTCATAAGTGATGTCCACAGGCACAACAATCCGTCCCAATGCTTCACAGTCCTGTGGAATAGTAATGGAAAAATCGATGTATCCATCCGTCCTTGGTGGAATAGTTGTTTCGATTTCAGGGACCTCTACACGCCACGATACTGGCAGAACTGGTTGAGCAATCGCCGTACGCGGTTCAAAGGAATGGTTTGTTATCTCCACGCGCAACTGCGCCGTTTCTCCCAGTCCGACCTCCCGTTCATAAGGATAACAACGGATCCAATGTTCGTCCATTCCGTAGTTGGCGTGGTCCCAAGGGAAAAGTTCGGTATAGCATTTTTCACGCTCGGCGAGTGTGTCCAGCATGCACGCAATCTCAGCATCGGTAAAATCGAACGCTGGATCGACATGGCAATTA
>CAZQIP010000006.1:0-5367 GCA_964593655.1 uncultured bacterium
TCTTTAGAGGTGCGGGCGGTCCCCTGACGCAGCGACAACACGGGAACCCAACTTTTACACCGCATAACCGTCGCTCGAAAGCTCGAAATATGAGTCCGTGGGCAGTCTCTTTGGACGCGCGGCACCAAACAGAGACTGAAACACCAACACGGAGGAACGTCGCGTAAATTCCGAAATTACGTCACATTCCCATGTCACACGTGGGTTCTGCACGTCACATGTGACGTGCAAACGTCACAGTCAACGTCACATATTTCATCAACAGGAGGATTTTTCAACATGGATGCTAAAAAGATCGAAAAACAATTATTAGACTTCGCCGAAAAACTCGGCGGCGAAGAATTCGTAGAGGAGCTCATGGAAACCAAACCCACTAACCCAACCCCGAAACAGAGTACAAGCAAGACTATCCTCTTTGACCCTGATAGTTACTACTTAGATAGCGAACTCATTCGCGTCCGTCTAAAAGAATGCAAACTCACGCTTAAAGAACTTCATGAAAAGATCGGTGTCTCCTACCGAACTGTCATGCGATGGCTTGCGAAAACCGAATTCCCAAAAGATAAGAACTTTATGCAGCTCGCAGAAGTCCTGCAACTTGAACCACATCAGCTAGTCAGAAGGAAGTATTCTTCACAAAAAGAAGACGTTAACGAGAACCTCCTATTCGTGCAACGGAGCCTCGAAAACCTTGTTACTGAAATCCTGGACGACGAGAAAATGCCCAAGGACAAGAAAGTCGATGCACTCATCAAATATTACAACGCGCTCATAAAGCTCAAAAGCAGCTAATACAGCGAAATATCCTCTTAACTGAAAACCGAGTACCGACAACTGAAAACCATTCAGGGCATTCAATTGTCCGTTTTGGGTGTTGTCCTTTGCGCAGGCGTTAACATTTCATATATGTTATGTTTTTTAAAAATTCGCAGAAATTTTCGCAGCATTTCGCTAGATTTCGCAGCATTTCACGACCTAAAACCCAGTAATTTCTTAAAAAAAATTGAATGGCTCTGAGGGGGCAGGCGAGTACGTCGCAAATCACGGATTTTCGCGGGTTGGGAAACACTTGCCACAGGAAACTAACGGTCTCCTATGCTACAGCACACAGACTAACAGTCTATGCTACAGGGGGATACATGCCACAGGAAACCAAATGAGGTTTAACAAATAAATTGGGTAATTGTGGTGACGCGACGTGCGATGAATCGCACTACTACGAACCGGTCTACTTGTTATCACACGTCTCGGAATTACCCGATTAAATTCTTACACTTCATACGGTTTCCTATGCTACAGAACACAGACTAACAGTCTATGCTACAAGACCGCATTTGCAAGGGTTGTGGATAAAATTTCTGAGTCATTGCTTCAATATATCGAGTTCAAGGCGGAAGCGTTTTTTGGTGGTGGTGAGCAGGTCTTCGATGACGTTCTCTGTGCTTCCGCATTCTGCAATAAGGGTTTCCATCTGCTCTACTGCGGAAGATGAGACATGGCTAAAACAATTCTTAGCGGATTTGTCGAGATGGTTCCCGACGTTTAGACTCAGCACTAATAGAAGTGCACGTTCCAATTTTTCGATGCGCTCGTCGCGCGCTTTCAGTTCTTCTAATAGATCCATTTGGATTTTCCTGTCTCCAGTCTGTTTGTCCGCCTACGTAGGTGGGAGGGTGACGGACATCTATTTGATTGATATGTTTCATTGTGCCACTGGCACTGGATTTATGGGGAGAGTGTATCACGGATTGTCCAAAAAGACAAGGGATGGAATGGAACGGATTGGAAAATACTTTGCACAGGCTAACAGCCTATGCTACAGCGGATACATGCCACAGGAAACCAACCGTCTCCTATGCTACAGGAGTGTCAGAGCCATTGAATTTTTGATTTCTCTTTGACTTTGGGCACCTCTATATGTTACACTCTTGAAGGTTTCTACGATGAATGGGCTTGGTCCTTATCTGGTATATAAAAAGGAGAACTAATTTAGTGTTTGTAAAAAAGGGTTGTGTTGGACTGGCGTTGGTGTTTTTATTACTTTGTTCCTCAATCGTTGCGATGGCAGAGACTGTCGCGTATTATCCTACGGATTTGGGAAATATCTGGGTGTTGGAAACCGAGGATGGCGCTGAACGGGTCACTTATACGATTGAAGCCTCCGAAGAACGTATCGAGGACAGAGAGATCGCACGCTTCAAAAGAACAGCTGAAACGGTGGGGGCAGACGAAACTACGGGTGAAACGTACTTTGTGCATTTTGACGACGAAGGCGTAAAACTGCATAAGGTTGTTGCGGAACTTGGCTCCATATTCGGTACAGCAACGGCTGTCTTATCGCCGCCTGCTCTGTTTTTTCCAGCATCATTAGCACTTGGGGATTCGTGGGAGTTCGTGTTGGAATCAGAGGTGATACTCACGGGTCGAGTTTCAGTCTTCAGTGTTTATGAAGTCGTTGCGGTGGAAGATGTGGTAACACCGGCGGGGACATTTGAGAACTGCCTTAAAATTCAGCTGGATTCAAGAACTGTCTCTACGTCGTCGATAGGTCGCTCTACTTCTTACCAATGGTTAGCACCGAATGTTGGGATTGTTAAAGTCAAGAACGATCAAGAACTTGTTTTTAATTTGATACGCTCCAATTTGGTTCCAGGTGCTTCCCCTTATGATGTAACGGGGGATGGCGTTGTCAATATATTAGACCTTGTCTTTGTTGCTTCGCGTCTTGGGGAGGTGGATACGGATGGGGATGTGAATGCGGACGGCGTTGTTAATATTTTGGATTTGGTGCTTGTCTCGCAGAATTTGGGCGATTAATTCTAATACGATTGCAGAACACAAACTAAATGAGGATTAACGAAATATTTCGGTAATCTTTACAGATCGCGAGCGCAGCTCGCTCCTACCGAGAGGTTTTTGATGCATTACCGCAGCTCGCTCCTACCAAGAGGTTTTTGATGCATTACCGCAGCTCGCTCCTACCAAGAGGTTTTTGATGCATTACCGAATTAAATTCTTAAACTTCATAAAGTTTGTGCTACAACTTATCCTTTACACAGCGGAACCCGCGGAAGACGCTGGTGTAATTCTGTGGTCCCCAGTCACGGTAGGCAACCCGCAGGAACAATCCGTTATCGGTCCAGCAGCCGCCACGTAACACGCGTTTCTTCTCCTGCACTTTTTTGAAATCGCTGATAGTCGCTTGGCGTTTTCCTTTTGAAAATGGGTTTTCTCGCGGGGAGGTTGCATAGAAATCAGGATCGTATTCATCGAGACACCACTCGGAGATATTTCCTGCCATATCGTATAAGCCGTAACCGTTGGGTGGGTACTGCCCGACAGCAATCGGAGCACTGAAATGCCGGTCATAGTTTGCGAGCGAGGTATCCAAAGTATCGCTCGATGGATATACCTTCCCGACGAGACCACCTCGCGCTGCTTTCTCCCACTCTGCCTCCGTCGGTAACCGTTTGCCTGCCCATTCAGCGTAAGCCATCGCTGCGTACCAACTGACATAAATGACCGGATGGTTCGCTTTGCCTTCGGGATAGGTGTTCCCGTCCCAGAGTCGGAGATATACACCGTCGTGATATTCCTCGGGAATGTTATCTTTTTGCCATTGCGGATTTGCATCGACGAAAATTTTGTATTGTGCGTTTGTTACTTCATAGATGTCCATATAGAAGGCATCAAGATAGACGGTATGCACTGGACGTTCATTGTTTTTCCCAGTGTGGCTCCCCATTTCAAACTCGCCTGCAGGTATTAGGACCATACCGTCAGGAGTATCATCGGCAGAGGGAGTGTGTTGTGTGCTACAGACCGACAAAATGGTAAGGATTAGGATGCACAGGATTTCTTTTTTAATCATTAGTAAAGTACCTTTCATGTCCATTGGTTCGTGGCTTGAATCTTCTTTTTCAAGTCCGGTGCGGTTCCAAACCGCACCTACCGGAGCTCGGGTGCGGTTCCAAACCGCACCTACCGGAGCTCGGGTCTAACATTGTATGTAAAGTACCTTTAGTATCCATTGGTTCGTGGATGGATTAAGGCTGTCGATTTACAAGATAGATGCCGATTGCCACCAACCCCGTGCCTGCTAACAAGTCGAGGGTCAGTTCATCACCTAAAAGTAGATGGCTAAACAAAACACCGGACAGCGGCATCAGGAAGGAAAAGACGACCAGTTTACTCGCCTTGTATCTTCTTAGCGTCCATGTCAACCCTAAAAAGCAGAAACCTGTGATAATCCAGCCCTGATAGATAAGTCCAGTAGTGCTTGCCAGCGTCCATTCAACGGATTGCTCACGCTCAAAAATGTGACTGAGAAGGTAAAAGCAGCGAATGTTTAAACCCAACAGCCAGACGAGCAAACGGTACGGGTAAATGTCCTGAACGAATACTTTTGTCAATGTAATGCGGAGTCCTAAGAAACACGCACTGAGAATTACGATGAGATCGCCGATGAGGTATCCTGTGACGTTGCCACCTTGCAGATTTGGCAGGATGGCGAGAAAAACACCACCGAATGCGGTGAGAATACCGAGTGTTTTCGTTTTAGTGAGCCGATCATTTGGGAGCCAGAAGTGTCCGAACAGAACGACAAAAAGCGGGTATAGGGTAAAAAAAATGGTTGAACGCGCGGCTGTTGTGTGTTGTGTGCCGATGTTCTGCGCGATCGTATGCAAGGTGTAAAGGGCGGCGATCAGGAGCAATCGACGGAATTCCTCGAAGCGCATCCGCATTGACATCCCATAGTAAAATCCTGCGCCGCCAACGAAAATAACTCCCAGTATACAGCGAAAGAGTGCCATTTTTAGCGGTGGGATGCCTTGTAGACCGAGTTTAACGGCGAATGACCCGCCGCCTATGAGAGAAACAATGAGCAACATGAAGACAATAATCTTGCCTGACGGGTCTTCGTTCCTAAATTCTTTTTCAAGCATAAATGTCAATGCGTCCCGATAAGAGGGACCAAGCTGTGATTTTGTGATATATTTATTGAGCGTTGTGGTGTGAAGTAGGTATTGATTTTTACTAAGGATACCGCGTTTATCTCCGTTGGTCAAGAAAAAATCGTTCTGAAGATTAAGAATTTAATTCGGTAATTTCCTAACGATGCCCGGTCCGGTTAGGAAACCGCACCTACCGGGCCTGGAGGTCTAAAATTGGGTGAAAAACCGAAAACTAATAACCCTGTTGTCCTGATTTTTTGACATTTTTTCGGATTTATGTGATACCCTATTATAACTGAACGCGGATGGGACAGAAGTGTTATGAGGGGCCTCTATCGCATCACTGTTTTACCGCAAGCCTTCACCAGATTTATAGTAAAAAAGGAAGATAACCCCCCTAACCCCCCTTATC
>CAZQIP010000007.1:0-6604 GCA_964593655.1 uncultured bacterium
GATGTCATCGGTGTGTGGGTGAACCCATCAGAAGGTGTTTCGCGAGAAGCGTCTCTGGACGCGCTCGCCGATAACCTCTCTCAGATGGTAGATCCTTGCGATGAAAACGGAATGAAAATCGCGCTTGAGTTTGAGAAGGGATGCCCGTTGGATAACTATCGCGAAGGTATTCAATTCATTGAGGACACAGGATTGCCCGTCTATTTGACGTGTGATACGTATCACCTTTCCAACGATGGTGCGGAACCACATGCTGCGGCACACGCCATGAAGGCATGCCTCGGTGATGTACATGTATCGGGGAGCAACCGTGGTGAACCCGGTGGCGGTGTTTTTGATTTTGAGACGTTCGCGCGAGGTTTGAAGGAAATTCGTTTTTCAGGTCCGCTGGTCGTCCAATATAAGATGGAAGACGTGGCGAGCATTGCGCGCAGCTGCGAATTCACCCAAAAATTTCGAGCGATGATACAAGCATAGAGAGGAGATTTCCGAATGAGACAGGTTTTCTATTTCATTCTCGCCGTTACCTTTATAATCGGGCACGCTTATGCACACGTGACAGAACATCCACAGGCGAAGACGGAAGGGTTTCAGTTCGTCGCGCATCACGAAGCAGCTGAATCGGGGTTACAAACCCCTCCTACCAGTGGACAGGGCGCGCTTAAGTTTAAAGTTCTCTATACGCGTGACCATTTTCCAGCGGAAGTCGTCGCTGCAATTGATAACGCGCACGGTGGGTTTGACGTGGACCGGCGGGAAGGCAAAGGCGAAACCTACTTTGCGCTGCCCGAAGTCGGTATCATCCAAATCAGTGCCGATCTGAAAACGACACGGCTGATTGAGACTCCCGCCGCGTTGAAAAAAGCCAATGCACACTATGTAACCGCCTGGACGACATCTGGTGGCACGTCCTACCTCTCTTTCCCTGCTAACGATGTCGGTAAAATCTTCACGACGACGATGGATGGGAAACTCGTGCATACACTGGAAGCCCCAGACGCGATGACAGATTTCAAGCATCAGGCGGTCAACACTTATTTCAGTGAAGGCGGAAAGTTTGTCCCTACAGGGGTAACGCATGTCGATGGCATGCTCTATGTTACGACCGGTTACTCTGATTTAGATTATATTCTGGGTGCGAAACTGACGAGTCTTGAACCGCTTAAGGCGAGTTGGTATCCGTTAGCATTCGGTGGCAAAGGCGAGGAACCCGGACAATTCGGCACAGGCCATCATATCACGGTACCTTATGGAACAAACCGATTGGACGCTTCTGATCGGGCAAATGCGGAAATTGAACGCTATTCACCGGATGGTACCTATCTGGAGACGCTGCCGTTGATCAAAGGCTCGTTCCCGTGTAGCATTGATTACGAGGCGGGATATGCTGTCGTTGCATGCCTCTTCGGACCGGATAAAGAGAAAGGCGCGCCGCTCTACATATTGGAGGGCAACAACCTCGTCTCAACTGTTATATTAAAAGAAGAGTTGGGTGTGGAGACTTTCCAGCATCTGCACGGCGCAGTGATCCGCAAGATTGACGGTAAACTTTACATCATCGCGCAATCATGGAATCCGGGGGACATTGTGATTCTGGAACAGGTAATGTAGAATCTCGCCACTGACGATTCAAAGTTACATCATAAAGCCCAACCTCGCTTTGGTAAGCAAGGTGCATCTCTATTTCAATCGTTCCAGACTGTTCTCACCCGGTACATACAGATACGCACTTCTACCGGTGAAATACTGTGCGTATACATTTTTCCAATCGCTGTTTGTTAGTTTCCAGCGGGGTGCGGGACCGATTTTAAAATAGACGATGTCCGCCTCTTGGAGACTCTTAAACGGATAATCACCAATCGGCGCGCCTCGGTGTCGAGACACGAAAATAACGGCGTTGTGAATGTTTTGCGCCTTTACTATCGGTGGCAGCTTCTGATAGACATGTCCCCAATTCTGGTACCGCTCTCCAATACGAACATAACTCCATACCGTGTTGACACTCAACAACAATAGGCACACGCCAACAGCCAACGCAAGTCCACGCCTCTCACGCAGTTTGAAACGCTCATAGCAGATAAACATCCCACGTGCTACCAACGGGATGAAGCCGAGGAATGTCGATTCGGTGTAATAGCGGGCGTTTACTGGCGTGTATCCCCATGTCGAACCCTCAAAATAGAAAAAAGCGTAAAGCAACAGGTTCGCAACAAGCAGGGTCAGACAGAACACATCGTATCTGTTACGCGAGGGGTGGAAGAACGGGACAAATAACAGGCACCACGGCAGGATTAACGGGACGAAAGCGATCAGCCATGTCAAAGACAATTCGGCATCTCTCAACAAATGGTGGTGATAACTCCCCCAGCCGAGCGCGTTGAAACTGATGCAGGGGAGAATGTGTCGCCATGTCCTTTCGATTGCCCATGCGGGTGTGAAAATACGTGCCCCTTCAATATCGGGTACGTAGCCTTCCGTCCGAGGCCCGAACCCGATTTTATCATAGGGCTGCGCAACCGTGTGCGTGAACATGAACGGGTCTTCTGTGAAATGCGCGTTCCACGCCATACATATACCGAGCAGGACGACAAACGGAATAAAGAAGAATCCGAAGCGTTTTATCGTGCCGAGTAGTGCTTGCCGATGCTGTCGTTGTGAGAAAAGATGATAGACTGTCAACCCTCCACCGACAACGCCAAAGACCACGGCGGAGAGCGGACGCGTATTGAAAGCATATCCCAAGGCGAACCCTGAGAGCAGTGGATAGCCGATCCGCGCGAGGCGCGGTGCATCGCTTTTACAGTTCAACGTCCTAAGCAGCGTAAACAAGAAGAGCGCGAGGTAGAAACGACTGACCGGTTCACTGAACCACGTTGACCCCATACCGAGTGTCGCTGGTGAAATGAGTCCAAGCACCGCGGCGATGAGTGCGATTCCGTTGTGGATGTCTCCATATACCTCTTTCACAAAAAGGTAGAGAAATAGTAGCGCGCCGCCTGTTGCAAGTGCGGGGATCAGCCACGGTGCGTTGATAAATACACCGAACATCAGCATCAAGGCGTTTCCGAACGGGTATTTTGAATACCATTTACCGTTTAGAATATTAATATGGGGTGAAGAAGAGAACCCGTGTTCCGGGGGCGCGGGCACTGAGAGTTTACCCTCAGCGAACAACTTCGCTTGGAATAGATATGAGACAGTGTCTGGTTCAAAGTAGGTGAACTGGAAGTAGATGCCGCATAGGAGTACCGATAGCAGTACACCAAGTATAGCGATGACGAAAATAGGTTTAATTCTCATGGCGTGACTGGGTAGCCTTTTTTAAAATTTGACATTTACCATTCAATAGGGTATAATATCATTAAGTGTAAATTAAAGTCACTAACTTTTTAGTAGCAAGTTTTGGCTTGCAAAAGATACCGAAAAATGCTTAACACTACTACATTTAATATCCATCACCATCATTCGGTCCACTTTTGAGTAGAGCGGATGAGGGAATGTGAATAAATATCTTTGATACGAAGCAAGTTTAACTTGTTTGGACCCTGGTAAACGAGCCGCTCTCCTCCGTGCTATGTTGTCGGCACGCGCGAGAAAAGAGCAAAAGTTTACTGGGTTTTTTATTTTTTAACTACTAAGTTTTCGCTCCGTTTTTTCCGTTGTCAAAAACGGGTTTCTGCTTAGACCGTGGTAGGATTGAGAATTTTTAAGTCTTTTACCTCAAACTAAAACTGAAATTTTTCATAAACAATAGAAGGAGGATGTACCCTTGGGGTATATGAAAAAATATGGAGAAGTTTGATAAACCTGCCGGGACGAATGACTTTCTACCCGAGCAGATGGCTCAGCGAAATTTCGTTGAGAATGTTGTTCGTGAAACGTTTGAAACCTACGGATACGCACAGGTTCAGACCCCCTTATTTGAATCCTTCGCGCTTTTATCTGCGCAATCCGGCGAAGAGATCCGTCACAAAATGTTCACATTCGTCGGTTCGGATAGGGTAGATTATGCGCTGAGACCTGAGTTGACGGCTCCTGTCTGCCGACTGATTGCTAACGGTGAACTAAAAGACCTTCCTTATCCTTATAAACTTTACTACATCGGACAGTGTGTACGGCAGGAACCGATCACCGACGGCACCGAAGTCAAGCGAGAATTCCGACAGGCGGGCGTTGAACTTGTTGGACCGGCTTCCGCCCATGCAGACGCTGAAATTATTGCGATTCCGATCCGAATCCTTGAGAAGCTCGACATTTCACAGACGAGATTAAGAATCGGCAACACGCGGATTTTCCGCGAGATTTTCAAACAGGTCGCGTTGGATACCAAGGATCACGGTGAAATTATATGGGACCTTGACTACCTCGCCCGTCTCCGTAACGAAAGCCACCT
Source organism: uncultured bacterium (assembly GCA_964593655.1). Lineage (GTDB taxonomy): Bacteria > Poribacteria > WGA-4E > WGA-4E > WGA-3G > WGA-3G. The sequence goes on from CAZQIP010000007.1 coordinate 4,394, forward strand.
CTGGGATCTGGAAACGCTTCAAGGCGCGCTGAATATGCTGCGTCGGTCACAAGGTTCCGACTACCAAGGCGCTTACAAAATAGAGATTTTCGAAGTTCAAGCATTGACCGAAAATACTGCGCTGACCTATGCAGAAAAACTACCAGTAATTGCCGAGGAGACCTATAAAGCCCGGTGGCTCCGCTATTTCAATGTTTCTGAAGAGACCGCGCAGCGTTGTATAGATGTCTCAAAGATTTGTGGTGATAAGAGAACTGTCATGGCAGCGTGGGAGACACTTCTCGGCGACACTGCCAAAACAGCACGTCAAGAACTCATAGCACTTTGCGACTGTTTAGAAAACTACGATATTACAGACTTTGAAATCAATTTGGGTATCACGCGCGGGTTTGATTTCTATACCAGCACAGTTTTTCAGATTGAATTGTCTGAGAAAGGTTTATCACTCTGTGGTGGGGGGAGATACGATGGTCTCATCGCGTCCTTTGGCGGTCCACCGACACCGGGTGCTGGGTTTGCGTTCCAATTTGACGCGCTTGTAGAAGCATTCGCCGACACAGGAAAGGCGACAGGTAACGGAAAAAGAGACTATTTTATCGCAACGGAAACTTTGGAACAGGCTTCGGCAGCGCAGCGACTCGCTGAAACCCTACGAAGAGAAGGTAAGAACGTGGAAGTGGATTTAATGGAACGTGATTTCCAAGCACAACGGGATTACGCCAATCGACTGAACTACGATCATCTGCTCCGTTTAACTACAGATGCTTCGATGTACTTGATTCATCTCAGAACAGGCGACACACAAAAAATTACTGTTACCGATCTCCTTTAGGTGTTGTTGCCCGTCAAAAACTGGAAAAGAATACAATTACCTTTAAGAAAAAGGAGCGCACGTAAAAAAATGCAAACGGAATCACAGCGGACGCTGAATCTACTTTTACCGAAAGGGAGTCTACAAGGAGACACTCTTGAACTGTTTCAGCGTGCCGGTTACGAACTCAACGGCTATACCGAAACTGACAGATCCTATCGCGCGACCTTCCGCGATGCTAACGAATTTCAGATCAAGATTTCACGTCCACAAGAGATACCGGTCTACGTCGGTATGGATGATTTCTACGATTTAGGGATTACGGGTCAAGATTGGGTTGAAGAGACGGATTCAGACGTTGAAGAAATCCTCCCTCTGGAATATGGACACATTGATATTATTCTCGCTGTTCGTGAAGAGCGAGAAGATATCAATACATTTGAGGATTTGATGAATCTCGCTGATGGAGACATCCTCATTTCTACGGAATATTTGAATATCGCCGAGAAATATATCCTTGAAAAGACAGAAAATAAGGTCGCGCCGACGATCTTAACACCGTGGAAGCGGCTGAATACCCCAGGCTCTTATCAGTCGCCCATCACACTCATGCTGTCTTTTGGGGCAACTGAGGGAAAACCGCCTGAAGAAGCCGATGCCATCATCGACAATTCGACAGCATCACGACGTACAATCAAGGCGAATGCACTCAAAGAGATTGAACGCTTACGGGAATCCGAATCTACGCTTATTGCCAATCCGAAGGCGCTCAGGGACGCATGGAAGCGGGAAAAGATTGAAGCATTCAAGGAGACACTTCAAAAAGGTTTGCGGAGACGGCGGAGCCAAACACTCCCCGGACACATATAATTGCCAAACACACATAATCAAAGGAGTCAAACGCATGGCAGCCCCATTCATTAAACCGCGCGTCCCGCGCGGGACGCGAGATATTTTACCGCAACAGATGATTCCGAGACAGTACGTCATAGATGTCATCCGTGAGGTGTTTGAGCAATTCGGGTTCGAACCCTTACAAACGCCTGCACTCGAACTATCCGAAGTACTCACAGGTAAATACGGACCAGACGCAGAGAAACTCATCTATCAGGCAGGACACGTCGGTGGTAAGGAGGACATCTCACTCCGCTACGACCTTTCGGTACCCCTCTGCCGAGTGATCGCGATGTACCCACAACTCCCGAAACCCTTTAAGCGATACCAGATCGATCCAGTCTGGCGAGCGGAACGTCCACAGAAGGGACGCTACCGCCAATTCTTTCAGTGCGATGCGGATACTGTCGGCAGTGAAAGCATGCTCGCTGATGCCGAAAACGTCAATCTCGTCTATCAGGTGCTAACGCGACTCGGTTTCAAGCAGTTCGAGGTTAACATCAACG
>CAZQIP010000008.1:0-11844 GCA_964593655.1 uncultured bacterium
GACTTTCTAACTTCATTTTTTACAGGTATACGCCGTAGAGGCGATCCACTTTTGGGCACCAGTTATTGACTGACTTTCTCACACATAAACCTAACAACATCAACCATATTCTAAACCCCAAAAAAAATGGGGGTAAGTGACTTTTTGCTTGCTTTACACTCCCCCGTCAAATCCCCATGCTTTAGCTTGCGGGATGTAGACGAGCATTGGGTTTGAGAGTCAAAAAGATTTGACAATCATAAGAAAATGTTGTATAATGATAGTATCAGGTTGGCGGGCATAATCAGCGTTACCGCTTGGTAATGTGTCCGCTTCCCACTGATTAGAGGATAAAAAATCTGATACCTGATAGTCCATGAGAAACTCCTATAAGTTCAAACTTCAGAACCAATCTAACACGATAAAGATTGGCAATATGATTGATGATATGTGGCAGATTCATGCACATATCATGCTGCTTGACCGTCGTTATTATCGAAGGTTTGGTAAAAATGTGTCTATTTCTCGTTTGAATCGACACGTTACAGCATTGAAACAGCGGACGAAACCGCATTGGGCAGACCTGCCGAGTCAAGTTGTCCAAGACGTTGTGCTGCGTTACGGCAAGGCGCGAGATGCCTTTTTTGATAATATCAAAGCCCGCAAAGCAGGTCTAACAACGCGTAAAGTGGGTTTCCCTAAGATCAAACCGCGTCATAAATACAACTCCCTAACATTTACACAAGCAGGCTACACACTCGAAGGTAATCGTATCAAAATCAACTGTATAGACACATGGTTCTCTATACACAAACACCGTGAGATTCAAGGTGTTATCAAGACGATCACACTCAAACGAGACAGGTGTGGTGATTATTGGATATGCTTTTCGTGCGATAATGTTGACGCTTCCGACCCCAAGCCTATGACGGGTGAAAGTGCAGGGTTTGATTACGGAAATAAAACATTACTCACAAGTGACACAGGGTGTCCAATAGAATCACCACATTTTCTGAAACAATCACTCAATAAGTTGCGTGCTTTACACAGATCGCTGAGTCGGAAAGTTAAAGGTTCGGGCAATTGGTATCGTGTGTGCCGTGCGTTAGCAAGGCTCTATCGGAAAATATCACGGCAACGGCTTGATTGGCAATGGAAACTTGCTACCGAACTTTGCACAGCGTTTGACATACTGATTTTTGAAACACTGAACATTGAGGGTATGAAACGGCTATGGGGACGCAAAGTCTCTGATAATGCCTTCTACCAACTCCTTTGGATAATCGAACAGAAATGTGCGAAACACGGTAAAACGTTTCAGAAAATCAATATGTGGACTGCGACGACAAAACCGTGCAGTGATTGTGGGTATCACAGCAAAGAACTTACGCTTTCAGATCGGCAGTGGACATGTCCCGAATGTGGTTCGCACCACGATAGAGATATAAACGCTGCAATAAACATCAAACGGGCAGGCTTGGCTGCCCTAAGTGGAGCAGACGTAAGACGGTGAACTCTTTGAGTGAACCGCTGACTGCAAGGAAACACAAGCCCCTACCTTTAGGTAGTGGGTACCTTGACATCGGTAAACTTGCTAATATACCGCCATGCCGCAACTGAATCTCAAATCCAGCCACAAAGCAATCCGAGACTACTACACCACACTGCAGCAATATGACCGACACGCTGTCACACACGAAGGGGCGGTCAGCAACCCGTTCGCTTTCTTACTGGATAGCTGCGCAAAACAGGTCAACGCCACGCTCATCGCCCAATATGCGATGCGCACCACAAACGGAAATCGCATCGTTATTGACGGCGCGATCCTTGACGAATTCGGTCTTCCGTTCGCTTATTGGGAAGCGAAAGATATAGATGACAATCTCCCGAAAGCCGTCGCGGAAAAACAGGCAGCGGGCTACCCACTTGATAACACCTGCTTCCAAACACCACAGCGCATCATCCTATACCAAAATGGACATATCGCTTTAGATGTGGACATCACTGAACCTGCGCAATTGATTGCAGCACTCCAGTACCTATTCGCTTACGTCCCACCCGCATTGGATAACTGGCAGACCGCGGTCGCGGATTTCAGAGAGCATGTACCGGCCCTCGCAAACAGATTAAAAGAACTTATTGACCAACGCCACGAAACGGATCCGGCGTTCAAAGAGGCGTTCGCAGACTTCTACGAAACCTGCCGCACCGCAATTAACCCGGAACTCTCACAAGATGCTGTCGAGGAGATGCTTATCCAACACATCCTCACCGAACGCATCTTCCGCACAGTCTTTGAGCGATCGGATTTCACGCGCAGAAATATTATCGCACGCGAGATTGAAAACGTCAGCGACGCGCTCATGCGGCACGCTGTGAGTCGCGACGCGTTTCTCGCACCGCTGGATCGCTTCTATGTTGCTATCGAACAGGCGGCGACACTCTGTAACGACTTCTCCCAAAAACAGCATTTCCTCAACACATTTTATGAGAAATTTTTTCAAGGGTTCTCCGAAGATGTCGCCGATACACACGGCATCGTCTACACGCCACAACCGATTGTCGATTTCATGGTGAAAAGCGTCGAGCATATTCTTGAAACCGAGTTCAACCGGTCGTTGTCGGATACCGGCGTGCATATCATCGATCCGTTTGTCGGTACGGGTAACTTCATCGTCCGACTCATGCAGGATATTCAAGGCAGAGCGTTAGAGGAAAAATACCGGCACGAACTCCACTGCAACGAGGTCATGCTCCTACCCTACTACATCGCCAGCCTCAACATTGAACAGGAGTACTTCCAACGCACAGGGACGTATCTACCCTTTGAAGGCATCGCGCTTGCCGACACGTTTGAGCTGCTTGAGCAGGAGCAAGGCGAGCTCTTCACGCGTGAGAACACAGAACGTGTGAAGAAACAGAAGGCAGCAGATATGTTCGTCGTCATCGGCAACCCGCCCTACAACATGGGACAGATTAATGAGAACGACAACAATAAAAATCGGAAGTATGAGACGATGGACGCGCTGCTAAAGGAGACGTATTCACAAGACTCAAAAGCGACGAATAAAAACGCGCTCTCGGATCCATACATAAAAGCGATTCTCTGGGCATCAAAACGGATTGGAAACGAAGGTGTTGTTGCATTTGTAACAAACAACGGTTTTCTCGATGGTATTGCGTTTGACGGCATGCGGGAACATCTCGCACAGGATTTCACCAAGATCTATCACGTTGATCTCAAAGGAAACGCACGTACCTCCGGTGAACGCCGCCGAAAAGAGGGTGGCAACGTCTTTGACGACCAGATTCGCGTCGGCGTAGGCGTAAGTCTCTTCATCAAGAAAGCAGAAGCGATGTCGGAGACAGCCGAAGTATGGATCTATTCTGTTGACGATTATCTGAAGGCACGCGAGAAGCAGAAATTTTTAACCGACTTCGAGAACTATACAAACGTTCCGATGAAGCAGGCAACGATTGACACAAAGCATACATGGCTCACCGAAGGTCTCCACGCCGAATTTGACACCTTTGTCCCGATGGGCACAAAAGAGGCAAAGGCAAAAAAGGGGACTGCAACGGATGTCATTTTCAAAACCTATAGTGCGGGTGTTAAAACCAATCGTGATGCGTGGGCTTACAACTTTAACCGAGATGTGCTCACTGAGAATATTCTGCGGATGAGTGAAACCTACAACACAGAAGTAGATAGGTGGAATCGACAGGAGAATCAGAGGGAAATTAACGTTGATGATTTTGTTGGATATGATGACACGAAAATCAGTTGGAGCCGAGACTTAAAGGTAAAGTTGAAACGCGGAACAGTTACTGAGTATGAGGAACATAAGGTAAGAACATCTGTTTATCGTCCATTTACTAAATCAAATCTTTATTTTGATCGGACAATAAACGATGTCGTGTATGTGTTTCCATCTATTTTCCCTACACCAGAGACAGAAAAGGAAAATAGGGTAATTTGTCTCACGGCTCTTGGAAGTAAAAAGTCGTTTCATTGCCTGATGACACAGCAATTGGCAGATGTTCATCTTACTGGAGATTCCCAATGTTTTCCCTTCTACACTTATAATGAAGATGGCACAAACCGGCAAGAGAACATCACCGATTGGGCGTTGGCGGAATTCCGAACTCACTACAACGACGACACTATCACCAAATGGGACATCTTCCACTATAACTACGCACTCTTGCATCATCCCGTCTACCGTGAGAAATACGAGATGAACCTCAAGCGCGATTTACCGCATATCCCGTTTACCGAAGATTTCTGGGGATTCGCCAACGCAGGCGCGCAGTTAGCAGACCTCCACATCAACTACGAATCCGCCCCAAAATACGACGGACTGAAGGATATTGAAACACCGGGGATGAAGGTAGATTGGCGCGTCGAGAAGATGAACCTCTCCAAAGACAAGACGCAGTTGAGATACAACGATTTTCTCACACTCGACGGTATCCCGACCGAGGCTTATGATTACAAGTTAGGCAATCGTTCTGCGTTAGAGTGGATCATAGACCAGTATCGTGTGAAGGTAGACAGACGGAGTGGGATTGTCAACGACCCGAATCGTGAGACAGAGCCTCAGTATATTGTGGATTTGGTTGGGCGTGTTATCTCTGTGAGCCTGCGGACGGTGGAGATTGTTAACGACTTACCGCCACTGTAGCATTGAGAGTTTTGTAGCGTAGTCTGTGAGTCTGCGCCCTAATATGCACAACCTAACAGGTTATGCTACAAGTGGGAACTTAGGTGATTATAGCATGTACATTGGCGGTTGGCAAAGTCTGTGAGGGGTACAAAAGGCATTGAGTCTGATATTTCACGTTTGCGAAAAATAAAAAACGAACCTTTTCTGAACACATTTGACTAAAGAAGCGAAACCAAAATGTGAACGCCTTTGAAATAACATTGGCGGTATTCATACAACTCAAAATCTTATGGGAGAAATGAAAATGAAGCAGAAATTTTTTGCAATCGGTGCAGTCGCAGTTCTCGCAATCGTCGGAGTCTTTGTTTTTGAATATGCGACGTTGGCACAACGTCCTGACCGGAACGCCCAGAATCAACAACGTGGAAATCGTCAGGGTGGTGAACGCGGCAACAGAGGTGGAATGCCGGGAATGATGAACCCTATGTCCATCGTTGATAACTCTTGGATTGACTTGACCTTCGCTGTGAAAGTGGACGATGAGACACTCGTAAAGGCACGACCTATCTATCAGACAACTCGTAATAAATTTGAAGCGAAGATGACAGAATTACGTGCCTCGGGTAATTGGCAAGCGATGGGATCCGAAATACAGAAACTTGTCGCGACAGTCGGACCCGAATTCCAAGCAGGTCTCAAAGAGGTTTTGACGGCAGAGCAGATGGCTAAACTCAACAAATTGACGAAAGATCGTCAGACACAAACGCAGCAACGTAGAAATCGTCAGGGTGGTGAACGTGGTCGTCGCGGTGGTGGCGGGGGTAATCAGTAATCATCGTTTAGAAGCAGCCGCGTGTTTCATTCACGCACTTATATTGTGGGTCGGGCGTTTTGCCTGACCCTTTTCCTTTTGAAGCAAAGTATGCGTGAACCAACTCGGTACGAAAATTATCTACTCCTCCGCTCTTCAACCCAACGGAGAACCAGTTCACGGTTCTCCGTGTTGCCGTATTGCTGAAACCAGTTCGCGAGGTGTTTACCTGTTTCAATGAGAAGCGCGTCCATCTCTTCAGATTTAGACTTCAAGGCGGATTGATATTTTTCGATCGCTGCATTCGTCTGTTTTCGTCTGATTAAAGTAAGAGCGAGGGCACATCGGACTTTGGTGAGCGTATCTCTTTTCATTCTATCAAAATGATGCCGAATCAGTTGTGATTCTAACGACAATAGATTCCTGAACGCCGGCATATTAATCGGGTCTTTCTGGAGAACGGTTTCAAAACCGGAAAGTGCTTTTTGGTGTTCACCCTCCACGAGATAGAGATACCCCAGCGTGTTGTAAATTTCAATATTTCGCTTGGATTCAGGGATCCGCTCGAATTCAGCGATAGCGGCGGCGTATTGCCGTTGTCCCATGAGCGAATTCCCGCGCCGGATTCGGAGGTTAATCTCTTCTTCCTTCGCTTGTCGGTTCTCCGGTTCTTGTGCCAAGACGCGCGACACCTCTGCGGCGGCGCGTTCGTAGTTCCCTGCACCTTGATAGACGTTCGCGAGACTCAGACGCAAATTCAGATCGGTCGGCGCGAGTCGAAGTGCTTTCTGAAGCAGCTGGATCGCTGTGGTGTACTCTTCAGTATCGCTAAGACTTCGCGCATAGTGGTGATAAGCGGCGATGAGGTTATGAAGTGCATGCTCAGCGTTTGGGTTGATATTGTAGACGTGTTGGAATGCCGATAGTGCCTCAGCGTAGTCGCCTTTTTTCAGATATAACTCCCCCAGTAAGTTGCGGACCTGCATTTCATTCGGATGGAGTTTCTGTAATTCAAGATAGGCGTTCACGGCTTCGTCTAATTCGCCTGCTTCGGTGTGGGCGTTCGCTTTTCGGGTGAACACATCGCCTAAATTTGTACGGGCAATACCAAAGGTCGGCATTAGCAACAAGGCGTTACGATACGCATCAATTGCCGCGTCCCATTCGCCACGATTTCGTAGGGTGACGCCGTAGTTGTTATAGCATTCTGCAAGATGGTGCTTCGTCAGTGCATCGACAGGGTTAATATCAATCGCTTTCTGGTAATAATTAATTGCTGTTTCAAATTGTCCAACTTGCGCGTATCCGTTGCCCATCAGTTGATAGGTCGGGGCATCGAGCGGGTCCATCCGAAGTACCCTTTCAAACGTGGTAGTAGCGGTCTCAAAGTCTTTCACTGCCAACGCCCTAAATCCCTTCGCTCGGAGGAGTTGATGTAGGTTTCGCCGCGCGGCTTTGTGATAGGGTGCGATATGAAGTGCTTTTTCAAACGCCTGTATCGCCTTTTCTGGCTCTGTTCTCTCATAGTAGAGGATACCGAGCGTATTGTAATCCGCTGGCGACGGTTTCTGCGTTATCCGTTTCTCAAGGAGTGCGATCGCGTCATGTGTTTTTCCAGTTTCATGGTAGACTTGAATCAGTTTCTCTATCGCGGGTTGAAACTTAGCATCTAACTGCCTGCAGGTCAGAAAACTCCTGATTGCGGATGCTATATCGCCTTTATCGAAATAGACGGTTCCGAGCAGGTAGTGATGTCGGAGACGTTTTTGCTTTTCTGCGTAAGGTTTCGCTGCAATCTCAGATTTCAAGACTTGGATAGCAATGTCGTGTTGTGGCGTATGAAGAGGTGTATTGTAGAGTTTACGCAACGTGACGATATCGCGTGTTGATGGGTGTTGCGCTGTTGCTGTCGGGTAACTGACATCGCCCGGGTGTGGACTGTGTCCCCATAATCCGATTGCGTGTCCAAACTCGTGGAGGCAGACTGTTCGCATCTCTTTCTGTGAGAGTTCACCGATAGTGCCGTCGCCTTCCAACATAAGTATCACCTCAACGGTAAACGGCGGTGAGGTATCCGAGGGAGCAGGGTCTTGCGTAACTATCTGTTTTGTATCCTTGAGACGTGTGAGTTCCGCGCTACCGAGTCTCATGTCCTGAAAGTCGGTATGGAGACCGCTGTGTCCCCAACTGACGCGGATGTCGGCGTTCTGGGGTGCCTCAGTTTCTTCAAAGCGGATGTTACCCTCGCTGACGGTGTGCCATTTTTGCATGGCATATCGGATTTCGGATAGATACGGGCTCTCTTTTAGGATAGGCGAGATGTAGACCTGGATCGGCATCTGCGTAAAACGCGTGATTCTGCCTTGAGAAAAAAGTGTAATGTGATCAAAATAGTCCGTATAAACTGACCCGTGGGCATCTTGTGCTATCGCAATCTGCGGGTTTCCGGTGTTAAATAGTATGAGTGTGAAACTGATTAACGTAAGGTTCAAGATGTTTTTAAAGAGAGTTTCGACGTTAACAAGTTTTGACAACAACCTACGCCAGAAAGTGTATTGTGTTCTAATTTTCATTCAAAATTCCTTTAGCTCCGACTCGCAAGTTTGTTTGCGAAGATACTGATTAACCCACCTAACATCACATACCCAAAAATCACCTCTAAAGTGACGAGGAAACGTGCAGCGGTATTATCCGCTACCACATCCCCGAAACCGAGTGTCGTGAAAGTAACGACGCTAAAATAGAAACAGTCCCAGAAGGTTAACGGCTGCCCACTATACGTCCCTGTGATTTGATGAAAGTGTGGTGTAAGATCTACTGACCATAACGACATCCACGCTGGAAACGGAAATCTGTATGCAATGGCGAAGAGGAAAACAAAAAGGATGGACCAAGATGCCCAGAGTGCTAAACTCCGACCATAATCGGAACTCCATCGCCATAAACGCGCCAACACCGGATTGGCTTGTTTGAAGGCGCGAATGAACTGCTGGTCAGCGACGTATCGTTTGAAAAAAGGGTTCTCTACCTCGTCTACATATTGACTATCTAAATAGAATTCGGTAGGATGATGTCTCCTGCGGCTGAGTTTGTCTCTAACGAACTGGAGCAATGTGTTAGGGATATACCGGACATCACGAAAGGCAGCGACAGCGACAAACTGTGCGCCGGTAAATTTAGCGGTGCCGAGGAATGTGGCGTTGTTGAACGTTGTTGTCTCGGAGAACCATGTTCCTGTGCAGTCAAGTATACCTTGGAATAGGGTGCGTCGAAAATTGACTTCATTGTAGAAATAAGCCTCATGAAATACGGCGTTTCTATGGAATTCAACCCTATGAAAATCGGCGACGTTGTTAAATCTTGCACGCCAAAAGCTCGCACTCTTGTGAAATATCGCGCTGTGAAAGTCAGCGCGTCTCTGGAAGATAGCCTCACGGAACGCACAGGAACCGTGTAAGATGGTTTCATCTAAATCAAGATCTGCCTCAAAGAGGGTGCGCCGGAAGTCCACATCTTTTTGGAAGACGACCGTCCGGAAATTGACAATGTTTTTAAACGTACACCCGATGCAAGAGAGGCTCTTGTTAAGAAGGATCCGGTCATTTTCGTCACGTTCCAATGCGACAGAAAAGATGTCAACGACCCCTTCGATAATACAATTCGTGAATGTAATAGATGTCGCATCGCTTTGTAATGCTTCAAGGAAAGCTCGCGCCTTAATTGTTTCGTTGTGCTTCTCGTACATCTGGGTCTTTTACCTTGTATTTGATGATCAGGTGGAATATTTTTTAGAGTTAATCATCGTGATGGCGTGCGTCCGCCGAATTCTAAAAGGAGTTCGGCAAGTGGGTTTTCAAGAACAGGTTCAGCTTCCGGCTGCACAATGGCATGACTGATACCGTCTTTAAGATGGTATACTTCAACATCATCAGGATTTAACCAACATAACTTTGGGGTCAGTGCTTCTATCTCCGCAACAGCCTCCGGTTCTTTTTCTGACAGTTGGCCTGCGGTTAATAGATTTTTAAGAACCGCTAAAAGGTACGGACTATGGGTTGTCATAACAATCTGACTATCGATATGATTCCGCATCAGCGCAATGATATGCATGAGGTGTTTTTGTGCGATCGGATGTAGGTGTGCTTCCGGTTCTTCAATTACTCGGAAGATGACTTCATTGTAAAGCACGTTCATAAACATATCTTGTAGAATCCGTATGATGTTTTGCTGCCCCGTTGATGCTCTCTCTAAGAAAGCGGCATTCTCGCCAGTTGGATGTGAAAAGAGTCGCGATTCGGAGATCTCGCCTATAGTTTCGTATTCACTCTTTAAAATACATGAGATCTTTTTAAGGAGGAATTCGATCATCGGTTTATCAATACTATCTGATTCCGCTTCCGCTTTTTCATCGAAGATATTGTGAAAGTTCTGTGTGCTGAAGGTGTCAAGGAATTCCTCGTTCTTTTCCAAGAAGCGTGCGATGAGATGTAGGTTCACACGCGGGCGGGTCGCAGCGCGCGTGTGGAGATCGCTTTTTATACCGCCATAGAAGATCCGTTTAAGAGCATCAGGATAGTTAACCGCGATATTCCGATCTGCCGGAATGAAAAGGCTATCCCGGTATGTCCCGGCTAACTTCTCAGTGATGTCGCTTATCCCAATTGCCATCTTTAAAATAAAAAAGAACCGCTCGCTCGTTTTAGATGCCTGTGCGCTATCCGCTGAAGCCCCATCTGCTTTTGTGGGTGGATCCTCAGCGGGATCGGAGTTGGAAACTGCTCCTCCATGTTGTTTTTTATCAAACTGTATTAACTTTTCTTGTAAGGCGTAACAAAGCGTTTCAACTTCGTCCATAACTGTGGGCAGCTGGATCTCAAGCGTTTTTTCAGCGTCTAACGTCAACGTGATTGTGCTGTCTGTTGTCCAGTGGTAAATAATTTCAAACGGTTTTATGGCATCGTCATTATCTGTGATCAGTGCTAACTCGCTTGCATCTCCAAAAAACTCCCGAAATTTATACGAGATTTGTGCACGAAATACCGTTGACAGATCAGGTGAATCGGATTTCGGATGTTCCGGCGGGTAGGCATTAATTTGTTTGATGTATTGCCTGAAATCTCGGATTAATTCGTGAAAAAAGTAGAGCAACTTCGCGAGAACGCTTTTGCCGCTGGCTGTCGCGCCAATGAAAACGACTAAGGTTTTATCCATGTCGATTTCTGCTTCTCGTATATTTATAAAGTTTTTGACAACCAGTTTAGGCATAAATTTTCCATATTAGGTGGCGGAACGGCTGATGGCTTCTTTTTTAGTTAATCTGGAATCTGCGTCCATCCGTTGCTTCCGCGGATTGCGTCAATAGCGATTTGGTAACGCCAACCGTCTTGGAATGTTAAATACGAGGCGTGTGGACGCTCTTCAATATCTGAGAGGAAATCTCGGACGAGTGCGACCCATTTGTTTTGGATGTCGTCCCCGATGCGCGGTAGATTCTCTGTTAAAATTTGTGGAACAGGCAATTCTTCGGACGTATCCCGAACGTGTTTTGTAATGGGCGATAGGATATGTCCACCCCTCCCAACAAGCGTTCCGTGTGTCCCATAGAAGTACCAACCCCCCGTTGGTGCATGGGTCGGGACACCTGGGAGCGTCCGCATTGTTACGAGGATATTGTTTTCAGTATCTGCCGTTTCAGAAGCCTGCAATTTGAAGAACGCCGAATAATCCCATTCTGCATCACACACTCGCCACTCAAGTTTTGATGCCTCTTCAGTCGTAATCTCTCTGCTCCGCCACACCCGAAAGTCGCGAATCTCTGGCACAACGGGTGCTTTCCGCATAGCAGTTTTGGCTTCACCGACAGTCGAGATGACTTTCATACCGGTCATCCGTTCCAACATACCGAGTCGATGTGTAAGTCCGTTGTTCAATGCGCCACCGCCGTGCGCCAAAGAGCTCATCCAATTCCACGGTTTCACTGTCTTTGAAGAGGTATTGCTTGCGATCCGACGGCTGTATCCGATATCGACGGCCGTTAATTCGCCAATGATGTGCTGCTGCGTCAATAGTTCTCGTACATAAGCGACGCTTGGATCGTATAGATGCGTTGCGGCGAAGCCGTGTTTCAACCCTGTGTCTTTAATAAGATTGTAGATATGTTCGGCTTCCGCTGCGGTGAGTGCTAACGGTTTTTCGCTGATGATATGGCACCCGAGTTCCACCGCCAATTCGACGACCTCGGTCCGTAGAATCGCCGGAGTCGTGAGTGCGACGATATCCGGTTTATGTTTCAGGAGACTCTTTCGCCAATCCGTTGAAGCCTCTGGCACGCCTAACCCGGATGCGACTTTCTGCACGATGTCTGGTTTTCTGGCACAGATAGCCAAC
>CAZQIP010000009.1:0-2452 GCA_964593655.1 uncultured bacterium
GGGTTGTGAGCATGACGCGTCCGGTTTCGCCGTAATCGACAGTTTCCTCTGGATTTTCTGGGTTAACCAGTTCAATGACAGCGCGCGGATGCGGTGGATAGTAGATAATCGCGTAGTTATCTGCCGGATCAAAGGGTTTACAGGTGGCTAACCCCATGAGCGTATTGCCGTAGGTCGGGATAAAGTCAATGCCGGGAACGAGTTCTTCACGTGCGAAGCGGTGGAACTGTGCGTCCATCTCGGTGCCGCCACAAAAAATGCCCTTAATCCCGGCTTTTGGCAGGGAAATCTTTTCGCACAACGCCTCCAGCAGCTTCGGCGTGGTGAAGAGGCATTGGACGTTTTCATGGGCGCGCAGTACGTTAAGTGCCTGCGAGATCACATGGTTTTTATAGGCGTCCAACTCCTCATTTTTTCCGTAACGCACGAGTTGGTTCACCCAGCGCGGGTCGAGATCCACGTGGAAACAGATGCCACCCCGATGTTGCGCGAGATGCTCGACAGCGAGCCGTAACCGGCGTGGCCCCGTGGGACCTAACATAAGCCAATCGCTACCGGGTGGGAAACTTTCATCGGAAAGCGTTTTACTGAATATCTCATAATCAATATGAAAATCACGGACGCTGATTCTCGATTTGGGAACACCTGTTGAGCCGCCGGTTTCAAAGACATAAATCGGTTCCTTGGCGTAAGCCTTCGGTACCCAACGTCGGACGGGTCCACCGCGGAGCCATTCGTCTTGGAAATGTCCGAGACACTTGAGGTCGGCATACCCCCCGATCTCTTTCCTTGGATCAAAGTCGAGGTTTTCAGCGTATTCCAACCAGAAAGGAGATCCGGTCTTTGGGCTGAAGTGCCACTTGACGATTTCCCGGACGTGCACATCAAGTGCTTTCCGGGCCTCAGTAATTTTTCGGGTAAGGTTCATTTGTATAAAAACTTTCTACGCAGTGCCATTTACGTGGCACTTTCAAATTTAGCTAATCAACGTGTTCAACTGATTCCTTAACATGCTCAACCAAAACAACATTTACTAAAGTCTCGATTGACACACCTTGTGCGCGTGCTTTTTTCATGAGTTCTTCAGCAATTGCGGGAAGGATTGCGACCCGAACCGCTTGATTGGTCTCAAAACGAAACCACTCTCCATCATCCTCCATAAAATCGGCGGTGTCAAGGTTATCCCAAAAAGCGGCTTCTTCTTCATAGGTCGAAAATTCTGGTACTTGCAACGCTTTCATCATTTCTTTTCTTCTATTGCGACCAAGGTGTTACGGGTTACGATGTAAAGCACGCCGTTTTTTGCCACCGGTGTGGTATAGACAGCGCTGCCCATATTGGTTTCAAACAACACTTCCTCAGTTTTGCCTGCCTTTAGGATGACCACATCGCCATCCTCGTCACCGAGGTAGATCTTGCCATCCACAACATAGGGTGACCCCCAAATTGCGGCAAAAGTATCGTATTTCCAGAAGAGATCGCCGGTGTTGACATCCAAACAGTAGAGAAATCCGCTAAGGTCTGAGATGTAGAGGAGTCCATCAGCAATGGCTACGGTGGACATCGTGCGATTGAATTGCTCATCGCCGAAGTGCCAGATCCCAGCGGTCTCGGTAACATCACCTGTTTGAGAGGCATCAATACACCAGAGGTGTCCCACGCCTTCACCGTGTTCAGGGTCCTGCCCGACAGCGATAAAAACCTTGTCGTCATAAACAACGGGGGTTGAGATGATATTATTGCGCGTGCCGCGTCCACCGAGTTCCCAGACAGAAGTTTTCGGGTTACAGTCAAACTTCCAGATAATGTCGCCAGTCTCTGGTGCGAAGGCGTAGACCCATCCGTCACCACCGGGGATGATAACCTGCGGAACACCTTTGATAACACCGTAAGCGGGGTTCGACCACTGTCCGTGTAGTATATTTTCAGCGGGGGAGGCATCTTCCCAGACGAGTTCACCGGTGTGTTTGTTCAGTGCGATGAAGGAGGGTGCATCGGGTGAAGGGATATGAATATGCCCTTCATCAACACCGTTGCTCGTTTCCAAGAAGAGGAGATCCCCAACGACAAGCGGTGAACAGGTGGCGAGATTATGCGGGAAGACATCTAACTCATCCATCATATCGTAGCTCCAGATGATGTCGCCATCAATCTCGCTTGTTTCGGTTTCTTCGGTAAAGGGACCGTCGTTTTGACCATCAAGGAAGCCTTCAGTATCAACACAGACGACTTCACAACGGTTAGAGATATAGTAGAGGCGGTCGCCTTCAATATACGGTGTGGAACAGATACCCTGCAGGGGCCAGTCATTAACCCTGCCTGCGGGGAGTTTGGTGTGGGTCGATTGCCAGAGAAACTTTCCATCGGATTCGCGAAATGCCATGAGATTTCCGCGGTCTCCGGTGAGTTTTGGGTTGTAGAGTGCTTTATTATTTGTTCCGACGAAGACTTT
>CAZQIP010000010.1:0-9110 GCA_964593655.1 uncultured bacterium
ATAAATTAATAGAGCAGGCGATTGACACATTTGCGAGTATCACAGAAAGGAAGTTATTGACAGAAAGGTTAGACGCTATGTTCAGGGTGCGTAAAAGGAAGGTAGTTGATTTAAGGATACTAAGGCTGCTCAGTTATTCAAGGAGGATAACTAAACAGCCTTAGAGAAGATGTGCAGTTAAGAACTGCACTCAGAGACAAAAGCGCTATTCAAAACCGCCGACCTTCGCTGCTTCAGGTGCTCGGGTCGGGAGTTCTTTCTTCGCTAATGTGTCTTCAGGCACGTAACCGGAGTAGTCAGAAATCTGACCGTGCGTCAACGCATACACCACGACGTTTGTCATGAAACGATAGACACCGGGTGAATAGTGGACACTGCGTGTCGGGAGACTGACGGACTCCATTGCGCACATATAATCACGACGGACAACGATGACCGACAACTTGTCGCCGACGGAGATACCTTCAAGGTAGTTCCGTTTCGGTGGACGCGTGCCCCACCAGAAGATGTCAAAGCCGACCGGCGGGCCGCCCATTTCATAGAAGTTGTTGTAAACTTCATGATCATTCGGAATCCGTGCAACCTGATACTCAGGCATGACGTAACGCATCTGCGCGAGGAAGATACGAATCATCGCCTGCGCGGGTGCGTTCACACCGCAGTCGTCAAAGACGAGGAATCCGCCTTTTTCAACGAGGTAGCGACGCAGCCCTGCAGCTTCCGCTTCACTGAGCTGACCGTCCAGTTTACCACCACCGTATTGTCGTCCGAGAAGGTTACGTGAACGGACGAGTGACGGATCGTGTCCTGTCATGAAGACAAGTGGCGACTTGAGAAGATTGGCATCAGTGAGTTTCAAGGCACCGCCTTCAACGTTCATGTCCGTTTTGATTTTTGTCCGTTCGTTGAGCCAATGTGTCAATGCGTTGAGCGAAGACGCGTCCGCCCACCAGTCAGAGAGACTGTGCCGGATCCGTGTGAAACGAAAGACACCGCGGATGTCTTTCCCTCTACCGATAACGTGTCCGTGCGGTTCACCTCTCGGTGCAGGTGGCACTTCGTCAGGACCGAGGTTGATCCTTCTATTAACATGGTCAATGCCGCTGTTGACTGCGCCGACATGTTGAACCATTGCGAGTCCGGGTGAACGTTCAAAGGTGACCTTCACTTGGACTGTGCTGCCCGCGACACCTCGACCGATATTCGTGGGTCCAGCGGAGGGCGCAGTTGCCACGGGGGCAGAAATTGACAAGGCATCAGGGGCCTTTGATACTGGCGGCTCCACGTGCGTTACGGTTGTCGGTACCGGTGCATTCGGTGTGACCACTTTCGGTACATTCGGATTGATCGGTGCTTCAACTGTGACAGTCTGATGTGAAAATTCGAGTACTGTCTTTGGTTGAAAATGAAAAGTATCCTTTTCACTAAATACGGTTGTTACACGAGGTTTTACCGGTACTTGTTCGACGACGGTATTTCGCGTCGGGACAGTCGGTTTAGTAGGTTGTTTGATAACAGGTTTCCGGACTATAGGCTTCGGTGGTTTTGTCGGTTGGATTACTTCGGCACCTATGAATTCTTGGAAATGTGGCGTTTGCGTGATGAGGTAAATACCCGCAACAAACGCTAACACAAGATGGAGAATCAAGGAAGTCATCAAGGCGCCTGAGGTTCTTTTCGTACTCATTCGTCGTTACCTCCAAAAATGATAGTTGTCTGTAGTCAATGCAATTCCTATGCCAATGCCAAAAATGCTGAATTTAGGCGTAATTTCTGCATTAACTGCACGAAAAGGGACAGATGCTGCTTTAAACTGCACAAAAACGGGCTATTTAGACGGAGTTATTTAGGGGAATAATTGTGCGGATCCGGTGGGGTTGGAAGTTGGATTGACCGCTATCGGGGCCGGACGAGGTTGCGAACCTCGCCAGCGCGAAGCGTAAATGGAACGATTTGGAAGGCGCGCCTACCCTCTATACAGGGTGCGCATCTGTTGGATAACTTTGGGCAATTTGGCAATGACTGCATCGATCTCCGCTGCAGTTGTATTTCTACCGAGCGAAAAACGGACAGTGCCTTGCGCTAAACGTGGCGGTAAACCGAGCGCGGCAAGGACATGCGACGGCTCCATAGAGCCAGAGGTACACGCGGAACCCGTTGAGACACAGATACCCTCCATATCTAACCGTAAGATGAGGCTTTCACCCTCCACATTTTCAAAAGAGATGTTAAGCGTACCGGGCGCGCAGTGATCGGGATGTCCGTTGTAATGCAGACGATCAATGTGTGTATCTAAACCTTCACGCAGTCGATGTGTTAAGGAGGTGAGATGTTGTGCGTAGGTGTCCTGCTCCTGTTTCGCAAGTTCGGAAGCAACGCCAAGTCCGACAATGGCAGGAACGTTTTCGGATCCGGCGCGACGATTGCGTTCGTGTGCACCACCGTGGACGAGGTTTGCCAGTCGGGTGCCACGGCGGATGTAAAGGACACCAATGCCTTTGGGCGCGTAAATCTTGTGTCCAGAAAACGCGAGGAGATTCACGCCGAGTGCTTGAACGTTCATCTCCAATTTACCAACAGACTGTACGGCATCGGTGTGAAAAGGAATGTCGTGTTCTTGTGCGATCTCACAGATCTCCGTAAGCGGTTGGATGGTGCCGTTTTCATTGTTGACGTGCATGATAGAAATCAGCACTGTGGTGTCGCGGATTGCGTTACGGAGTTGTTCAACGTTAATCCGTCCGTGTCTATCGACCGGAAGATAAGTTATCTCGAAACCGCGTTGCTCCAGATAGTGACAGGTATGCAAAACAGCGTGATGCTCTACAGCGGAGGTGATGATATGGTTACCTTTACCTCGGCTCTTTTGCAACTCGGTCAGTCCTTTGATAGCGTGGTTATCTGCCTCGGTGCCGCTCCCTGTAAAGACAATTTCACTCGGACTTTTGGCGCCGATGAGTTCGGCGACCTGTTCGCGTGCGGTGTCAATTGCGGTGCGAGCTTCGCGTCCGTAGGCGTGAATGCTGGAACCGTTGCCGAATGCCTCCATAAGATAGGGCATCATAGCGTCCCGGACTTCGGGACGGAGCGGTGTTGTGGCGTTGTAATCAAGATAAATACGTTGCATGTTTTTGATTTATGTCGTGATCTGGAGAAGTTTATTCGTATGTTCGGTGATTCCAAAAGGTTATCCGATTCGGGTTAATCTTAATATCGGGCACGGACTGACTTCCGCTCCCGCGTCCATTTGCGTCCAAAAAGGAGAGATTAAGCGTATGTGTGCCTGCAGGGAGCGACATCCGCACCATAAAAATCTGATTGGGTAGCGTTTGCCAAGAACGTGTATCCGCTTGTTCTGTTAAAACGCCAACGAGGTTCGTAAGCAAACCTAAGGTCTCATTTTTCTTGCCCGCCTGTCGGGTGAGCAAGTACTTTCCTACAGCACGCGCTAACGTTCGCAAGAGGATGATAGGACGTTCTGCATTGAAGGTTTCAATCGCGATGTTTTCTACATCCTCAACAAGCACACCACTCGCTGGCTTCTGTCTTTCTACTGCAACCTTAATTCCCATGAAGCGCGGACGCCCAGAATCAATTGTCGGAATCGCAACGCGTAGGAGATATTCCAATTCGACATCTTCAAAGACCATCCCTTCGCGTCCTATCAGTGTCGGAACAAACTTTTCATCTTCCACATCGTCTTTTTTAAGGATCGGAAACATCAAAGTTTCTTGACCTTTAGGTGGAACGTAGCCACTTTCATAAAAGAGAATCAGTTCACCGTAGTTTTCCGGGTGTTCGGGCGGTTTACCGTACTGGTTCTGGTAATGTTCAAATTCATCGGTAAATCCAAGTTTGCGTGTCAACCGTACCAATGTGTTGCCGATGTCAGGAGGCATCTCTACACCGGTTTTCTCCGCGGCGTTTTGATAGTATGCCGCGGCTTGCTTGTAAGAGATAAGGGCATCATTCCACTCGCCGGTTGCTTCAAACAATGTACCCGAAAGGTATGCCAGAAACCCGGTTCCGAAGAAATCGTACTTCTCATCTTCACCCTTGAAGTAGTTGATTAAAGCCGTGGCACGGCGGCATTCTACCAAGGCACCGTCCAATTGATTTAAGTAGATGTAGTTGAGCGCGCGATAGTAGTGGCTCACAAGGCGTTCATACTGGGTAGCCGAATATGGGCGCAACTTGTCGGATGTGACCAGTGAACCTAATTCTTTTGAAACACTTTTGGTATAGCGGTCCTCTGCAATGTCTCCTGCTAAATCAAGTGCTGCATTACTTTCCGAAAAGTGGTTGGCGTAATGCGCAACTAATCCGAACTCAAACTGGTATGGGATATCCGGATTTTTCGGGGCGTGTTTTTGAAGGTAGGTGTACGCATTTTCTGGTTGCCCTGCCTCCAGCGGTTCTATGACTTCTTGGAACTTATAGCCAGCGCACCCTATCATCAAAAAAATAATAAGCAGAAGGGGGAGTGTTTTAATCATTTGCCTCCACGGATTTGAAAATCGCGATGGGTGGGCATGGGGCCCCACCCAAACGGATGCATTGCGAGCACCTTACGGTTTAAACTTGCTGCGTCCGATAAACTTTTTAATTTTTTTCTGACCGATCCAGATCTTCTCGTTAGTCTCGATGTTCGTCAACGTGAGATCTGTCTGATAGAAGACGACCTGATCGCCACCCTCACGATCTTCAATGGTGTTGATTTCACCGGTCATCATATAATCGGCACCGAGCTCTTGTCCCATCCGTTTAACGGTTTCGAGTGAAGCGAATTCCCCTTGGTCGGCGCGTTCTTCGCGAATTTCGCTGCGCTCGCCTGAACTGGAAACGGGGCGGACTTTGCCTGTGTTGATAAAGGCACGCTCAATATCTGTTATAAATGTAGCGACGGGGATATGTTCCATGCTCTTATTACGGATGCCCCCGACAATAACGGCGGGTTTGCCACCGGTATTCATTCCGTGGTTGTTAATCCACGGGTGGTTCAAACAGTCGTCAATCATCTCATCTGCTACCATGCGGGAATCGGTATCGTTCCAACGTCCAGACAGATCTATGGTAGTATCGGTATCAACGCGGGTAACCTGTTTAGAAGCACTGCAACCGCTGAAAGCGATAATCCCGATTAGTACAGCGTAGATTGTGTATTTATAGACGGCAGTCTCGGCTGCCAATATTTTATGCATTAGGAATGCTCCTTTTTTAGTAGTTTTCAGTTATCGGTTATCAGTTTTCAGTTTTAATGGTTGTCGGTTATCAGTTTTCAGTTATCGGTTAAGAGGTCTCTTGTAACTGACAACTCTCACTGCAAGGCGAACTGACAATTGACAACTATTCCTCTGACAACTGAAAGGTTTTTCGCAGAAAAACCGAACTGACAACCGACAACCCTTTAAAAATCTAAGTCGGCTTCCTGAACAATTTTGTCGACGAACGTATCAAGTGCCATCGCGCCGATGTCGCCTTCATCTCGACTCCGGACACTGACAGTGCGGCTCTCTTCTTCACGCCCACCAATAATTAACATATACGGCACACGTTGCAAGCGGGCTTGACGAATCTTCGCGCCGATCTTGTCATCGCTATTATCCAACGTAACGCGGCACCCCTTTTGCAACAGAAGTTGCTCGACCTCGCTACCGTAGTCAACGAAGCGTTGGCTAATCGTCATCACAACACACTGGACCGGAGAGAGCCATGTCGGAAAGGCACCCGCATAATGCTCAATGAGCATCGCGATGAACCGCTCAAAACTCCCACAAATCGCGCGATGGATCACCACAGGACGCTTTTCAGAGCCGTCGGGTGCGACATAGATCAACTCGAACCGTTCGGGCAACTGGAAATCGAGTTGCACGGTGGCGCATTGCACATCGCGGTTGAGCGAATCTCGGATTTGAAAATCGAGTTTAGGCCCGTAGAATGCCGCCTCGCCGGGGTCAATAGTGTGCTCAACCTGATTGTTTTTTAGGACATCCTCAAGAATTGTTTCAGCGCGATTCCAAACCGCCACATCCCCCATAAACTTCTCCGGGTTTCGTGTGCTCAAATCGCATCGGAACGGTAAATCGAAAGTGCCGTAGATACGCTGGAAGAGCCCAAGGATACGCTCGTATTCATCCGCGATTTGATCTTCGGTAACGAAATTGTGCGCGTCATCTTGACACATCTGCCGGACGCGCGATAAGCCCGTCAGTGTGCCTGTGGCTTCGTTGCGATGCAACACGCCTTGGTCGTGCAGCCGGTAGGGCAGGTCGCGGTAACTATGGCGCGCGCTTTTATAAATGAGCATGTGCGCCGGGCAGTTCATCGGCTTGAGTGCACTGACCGAATTGCCATCTTCGCTTTCAACAACGAACATATCGTCTTTATAGTGTTCCCAATGCCCAGATGTTTTCCAGAGGCTGCTATCGTAGAGCAGAGGTGTCCGCACCTCCTGATAGCCTTCGCTGAGATAGAGTTTTCGCACCTTTTCAGACAAGAGGTTATAGATAAACGCGCCTTTGGGCAGCCAAAATGGGCTGCCGGGCGATTCCGGATGCATCTGAAAAAGTTCCAACTCGCGTCCGAGTTTCCGATGGTCGCGTTTGGCGGCTTCTTCGCGTTGTGTTAAGTACGCCTGAAGGTCGGCTTTGGTCTCCCATGCGGTGCCGTAAATGCGTTGTAACTGCTCGCGGTTGCTATCACCGCGCCAATAGGCTCCAGAAACGCGGAGCAGTTTGAAATACCGGCATTCGCTTGTTTTGTCAACGTGCGGTCCCTTGCAAAGGTCTGTGAAATCGCCGTTGTGATAGATAGAAACGCCTTCGTCAGCAACACCTTCATCGCTTGCGCTGACTTCTCGGTCAGAGATCCCGTCGATTAATTCGAGTTTGAATTTTTGATCTCGTTCACCGAACCATTCGCGGGCATCGTCGTAGGTCCAGGTCTCCTGTTCAAAAGGCACATTCGCTTTAATCATTGCCTTCATGTGCTTTTCGATCTCAGGGAAATCGTCGGGTGTCAGCGGACGTGGCACCTCCATATCGTAATAGAACTCGTTTTCGATCGGTGGTCCGATCGCGAGTTTAACGGTCCGTTCGCCATCTGGAAATAGTTGTTGTACGGCATACGCCATGATATGCGCGGTCGAATGGCGTAGGCGTTGTAAATAAGCTTCAGGTTGATTGGGTTCACGCATTGCGGTTTACTCTCTATATATCCGTTCGTATGGGTTTCAAAATTGGTCTTGATAGACTTAACGTCTTTTTTCGTCAGCTGTTTACGAAAAAATTTTACACGATATAAGACAGAAATGCCAATTAAAAAACCTGCAAAGTCAAACCGCTTGGTTTTTTGGAGGGGCCCATTGGGTTGATGGTAAGGTTTGCTGTAGAAAGGATATCGCTATTGCAAATCGCCCAAATTACATAACACGCCAGCGTGGTTTTCACCAACGGCTATGCTCATCGGGTGAAACGCGCCGAGTGTTGTAACAGCTAAAAACCGATCCGTGTGACTTTCAACAAGGTCAATAATAGAGAAGAAACCCTTTGCGTTTAAGGCATAAAGCCGATCCCCTGAAATTTGAAAATCTGTAAGAGCACCCACTTTATCTTCAGCGGATATCTTATGGCTCCATTGGTCTTGAGCGACTAAAAGAACGTTTCCTGCGTCAGCGGCATAAACATCTGTACGTTTTCCGAGATTGACCGTGTAGAGATACGCGAGACAGTTTCCGGTCACGTCATAGTGCTCAAGCATACCGCCCCGACGCACGTAGTTTGATCTTGGCCAGACAATCGTAATATCCGGATTTGAGTCACTGTAATTAGCAAATACCAGATAATCCTTTGAAAATCGGATCTTCCGATAATTACCACCGCATAACTCCAAGAAGTTGCCATTTTGATACGCAAGTAGTACTTGCCAAGACTTGGCTCTCTGAATCGGTTTTACTGTGGAGCCCTTCGGTATAAGCCCTAAAAACCAGAATTGCGGCAATGCAACAGCATCAACGAATTGGGGGTTCTCTCCTGCTAAATCAAAGATGTGCAGATGGTCGTCGGTATCCATAACATATAGGTAAGATTTATGAACGTCAAAATCTTTGATTTTGTTTCTGTGGTTTAAACGTACAGTAGATTGGAATGCTGGACGCGTCGGATTTGAGACATCGACGACATAAACCCTATAACGACTCTCCACATAAACCTGATGTCCAGATACGCGTGCCTTGCCAATATCATCGGAGAACGCGAGAGATGTAATATAGGCTGGATGCTGAGGGTCAGAAAGTTCAACGATGTGCAGATGCTGTGCTGTCGTGATATAAGCGTGCTGCCCTGAAAGGACGACATTGTTGTTTGGACTGACGCGAAAGGGTAGGTGAATGGAACTCGTGCGTGTCGGATTTTCCACATCTGTAGTGTCTACTACAATAAAAATGCTTTCTTGTGGTTTCGCAGGTGTAACGGGTTTTTGCCGCTGCTCAAGAACACGCAAACTGCAACCCATATTAATAACGGCAATTAGCAGAACTATAGCAATAGTAATGGTTGATTTGGCAAAAATTGTTCGCACTGTTTTCCTCCTCTGAATGACCGTAGCAAAGTTCTCTGAGCTTGACTGTTAGTTGCGAAAGATGCTGCAATTTCTATGCCAGAACCGAATACGCTAAATGTGCTGATAAGTTTGGCATTTCAGTGCTGGAATTGCACGAAAAAGGGCAATCAGTTCAAAAAATGCACAAAGCGGTGCAGTCTTAGGAGTTCAGAAGAATTGGGCTAAAAATTTTGGAAGGATAGATGGGCGGTACAGGACTTGAACCTGTGACCTCTTGCATGTCAAGCAAACGCTCTAGCCACCTGAGCTAACCGCCCTTTTGGAGCAAAAGAATGGAGGTGGCGGTCGGAATCGAACCGACGAGTAAGAGCTTTGCAGGCCCTGGCCTTACCACTTGGCTACGCCACCAAAAGATGGAGCGGGAGACGAGATTTGAACTCGCGACCTCCACCTTGGCAAGGTGGAGCTCTACCACTGAGCTACTCCCGCATCATTTTGCCAATTCGCACGGAAAAAATTCCGCGATTTCAAAAGCATATATAGTTTAATAT
>CAZQIP010000011.1:0-7021 GCA_964593655.1 uncultured bacterium
TTTAACTTTCCTTGCGCTTCGGTCGGCGGGGGTTTGGGGTACGCGGGCTTATAGTAAACCTATAATTAATTGGGCACTCTCAAACAGTCTGAATACCTATAACAGGCATTCAGACTGGCACAACCTAACAGGTTATGCTACAAAAGAGGATGCTGCGTAAGTCCTATTTATAATACCTCATCAAGATAGGTTTCAAATTTCTCTAAAGTTTTCTTGCCGATGCCTTTGAAACCCTTGAGCTTTCCTTCATCAATTGCTGCTCGGAGCGAAATGAGGCTATCCACCCCGACTTCTTCATAAAGCCGCTTAATCGTTTTGGCACCGAGTCCTGGAATAGGCACGAGTTCCACAACTGTTCGTGGTGTATCACCTGCGAATTCTTCCAGTTTCGCGCTCGTGCCAGTGTTCAGAAATTCCTCAACGATTTTCGCTACGACTTCGCCAGCCCCTGGAATTTCCTCTATTAATCGTCCTTGGGTGATGAGATCCGACATCGGTTCCGGGAACCGAGAGATATAATTCGCCAACCAAGGATATCGGGACGCGTGGTCTTCTGGATAGTCAGCGATGATCAGGAAAGTGTGGAGCTCCAAGAATTTCAGTGCGATTTCATCATTCTGATGCCAGCGCGTTCGCCCTTTTTCATCAATATAAGAACCCGCTTCTAAATTTTTCTCGTCGTTCACGGTTTCTTCCTCCAGTGTAATATCTGAATTGTGGCATCCCAGAGCGCAATAGCAAGATATTCATCGTTCGGTGAGAATGCTAACGCTTGAATACCGGTCGGGTAGGTCTCCCAAATGACCGATTCGCCTTCAGAGATGTCCCACACGCGAAGATTACCCGCCTCATCCCCCGAAGCGAGATAATCTGAAGTCGGCGAAAAGGCGAGTGCCCGCGTCCAATAGGCTTCAAAACCACTTTTCGCAAGACGTTGCCTGCCTGTCGCAACTTCCAAGACCCGGATCCCGGATTGCGCGTTTTTCTGTGTGTCAACGGCTACCATTGTCGCATCGGGTGAAAATAACACATTCCAAATTCCCAAAATCTCGCCGGTATTGAGAACCTGGATCGGATCCGCATCGGTTGTGTTCCAAATCTCAATGACTGTCCGATGTCCCTCACCGTCTCGGTAGCTGCCTTCTGCTGCCGCGATAAATTGACCGTCATCAGAGAGTGTGAGACCGTTTCTAACAGGGAAATCCGTCAGCAGGGTTTTCAACTTTTGGGCAGATCCTTCACTTTTCACACGCTCTGGAGTTTGCTGAGTGAGTTGCCATACCTCAACCTCGTTATTACCTTTTGATAACACCGCGAGCGTGCCATCTATAGAGAGACTACCGCCTTCATACTGCCCATGCGTTAGTTGTGTTTCATCGCCACTGTCTACGGAGAGGACGGTAATGTTATCATCCGCTTTTCGGACTAATAGCTGATTCGTGCCGGTGGCATAGGAAAACCAACGCTTCGTATGGATGTTGCCGATCTCTCGTTTCTGTCGGCTCTGGATATCCCACTCTACGACAGCACCCCGCATCCCTTTCGTTATCAACTTCGTGCTATTTTTGCTAAATGCCATCTGGCGCGCGACATCGGGGAGCAATTCGTCGAGGCGTGGCTGCTGCTTCTCACCGAGTTGAAAAGCGAACTCCAAAGTTGCACCTTGCACCGACAAGCATAACAAATTAAACAGAAAAAAAACAAGCAAATTTTTCATATTTTAGAACCTAAAAATGTTACACTGGTGTAACATTGAGGGTATAGACGGTATCGGTGTAACTATAATGGCCGTAAGGGTTTATAGACATATTTCCCAATTGTACGAAAAAAATAATTGGGTAAAAAGTGTAACATTTTACTAACGTGCGTTCGATGATAAAAAAAGTAGGGCTGAGGCACAGCGCCCCCGCCCTACTCTACCTGTAAATTGTGCTATTCATACAGTTCCGTCGCGGTTTCACCGCGCGCGAAACGATGGGCAGTCTGAACAGCAGAATCGTTTCCTGCATTCCTGCGGATATCCGTTGCCCAGCGTGCCAACCCGACTATCAACTGATTTCTGGCAGGGTGCGCCTCACAAGTTTTCCACTCATCAGACACAATGTAGATTGAACTGAGGAGATCCTCGCCGTTATCATCTTTGAGAATACATAGCCCCATCTCAATCATTAATCGCTCCGCGGAACCTCCCGCATTCAGATACTCACGGGTACGCCGCCCAATCTCTTGGATGCGGACAGATTCAATTGCATCTAAAATTTCGGCGATCGCTGCGTCTTCATCAAATGATACAGGCGTTGTAGATGTTCTTGATTCTGTGATCGGTTGATGTCGAATGTTGAGCCATCGGTTGTTGAAAAATCGCCACGCGGCATGATAAAGAGCCTTAGCAGCAATTTTAGTGCCACCGTACCGTAGCACTTTTCTGACCGTCGATCCCAACTCCATCTCATCTTTGAGATCCCACCACCCCGGACTCATGTTGACAGGTGTCCGTGCCATCCTATCTGCTGCTGTCATGACCATAGTTGTCGCGAGTGTGTTAATGGGAACTCCAGCGGTAAGATTTTCCGTGACAGCATCAAAAACTTCATCGAGATCGCCACTCACGAGTGCTGCTGAAAATTTATCTTCGTCGTAATCAGCGGTACTTTCGGCTGATGTACCTTGCGGCAGTTCATCAAAGATATGCGCAATTTCTTCCATTTTTTGGATGGCTTCACGGTGAAGTTCGCCCGGTCTACCGCGCCCTTGCCCAAGTGTTTTGGCACCGAGACTGCAGACTAATTCGCCAGTGAGCTCCCATCCAAATCGCTCTTGTAATTCAGCCAAGTGTGCGAGATTGATGAGGTTGTTAGAATGGTTAAGGAAAAATGACTCAACCGCACATTCAAAGAAAAGCGGAATGATTTTCTCATCATGCTCTCCCAATTGTCGTGCAGTGATAAGACATTTTTCAATACCTTCCCACTCTTTATCGGTAGTGAACACTCGAATCCAGTCTTCGAGTTTCTGCCAGTCAACCGGAGGCGGCAAGGGTTGACGGTCAGGTCGATCACCGAGTCTACCGGCTGCGCCTGATGCAGACATCATCAGCGGGATGAGCCGGTCTTCGGGTTGATACATGTGTGCGACCTTAAGTCCGTTCATCATCATTGCTAATTTTCTACCGCCATTGAAGGCATCCTCATCTGTAGAGATATGCTGTCCCATGTGCCTGACCATGATTTCCAACGTCTCTTCTTCCGAAACACCCTTTGCTAACATAATCGCAATCGCTTTAGAAAGCGTCCAGCTGTCGTGCGATAGTAACCCCTCTTTCAATAAAAGAAAGTGGGCATCCTCCCGTTTTTTTCCGCCGCTGCCGACATCCACATAGACATCGCCGTTGCGCACTTCAACGGGGAACGTGGCAAGGTCATCACAACCGCCGGTGAAACATCCGCCACCTTCCATGTCGTAACTCCAACCGTGCCAATCACACGATAAAACACCTTTCCGAACGCGACCTCTCACCAACGGATAGCCCATGTGTGGGCACTGGTTATCTGTCGCGTAAATAGCACCTTCATGCGCAAAGAGCGCGATGCTATGGCCTTCAACTCTGACTGCCCTCGGTTTTCCTTCTGCTACTTCGCTGAGGGCAGCGACTTTGACGAAATTTCCATTTTCGGATAACACAATATTCTTCTCCTATGATATGAAGGTAAGAGGCATCTGCTCTTACCGCACTAATTCTGTTAGAAATGTTGCAACCGTTTTCCGTTTCGCTTTCTTGGCGTAATCCAGCGGGGTTTGTCCCGTATCATCACGGGCATTGAGATCCGCACCGTGTTCAATCAACAATTTCGCTTGGTTTTTGCCGACACCCTTCTGCGCGATGAAGTGTAGCGGCGTTTGCCCTTTATCATCGGTTACATTCGGGTCAGCACCGTTTGCCAATAAACAGGCGACCCCGTTTGTCAAACCCCGTTGTGCCACCCAATGTAGGGGTGTCCACATCCCACGCCGATGCTTTTGAGAAGCGTTGATATCCCAGCCTTTGGCAAGAAACCCTTTCACCAATGTATCAAACCGCTTGGGGCCCTGTCCAACAAGCACATACCAATCTCGCAAATTGATCTCATAACCTGAGTCAATCAACAGATCAACAATTGCCATCTGCTTAGATTGAAGTGCAATCTCAAGCAGCGGCATGGTGGGTCCAACCTGATAGGCATAGACATGCCCACCGGGAACTTCCGCAATTTGAGGCGATGCCAACGTTGGTATCACATAGCCTTTAGGCGATTTCACATTAATCCGGAGATTAAGGAGTTCCGGATTTTTTTCAAATTCCGCTTTTGCGCGTTCAATATCACCCATCGCAGCATAGAGGACAACATCCGCTTCAGCACCCTGTTCAAGGAGATAGCGACACACTTCAGGTCGTCTTCTCATTGTCCATTGTGCTGGAGTCCCATAATGGTCGCGATCGCGTAGATTTATGTCTGCGCCATGCTTGAGGAGCAGTTCAGCAATGCGAGGGGTCGCTGCGAAATGGAGTGGCGACATACCATCGCTCCCCGGCGCGTTGACAACTTCTGGCTTTTCACATATCAACCCAGCAAGCGTGTCGGACATATCTAACCCCGCAGCGGAATGGGCATCAATTGTTGCACCCTGTTCAATAAGGTATTCAGCGAGTTCTCGGTTGTAACTTAGCATAGAACCCGCAGTGTGCTGGAGTGCTGAAGTGCCTCCCGCCCACCAAGCACTCTTCGCGTCAATGTCTGCACCGGCATCAAGCAGCACTTGAATGAGTTCGCGGTTGCCAGATGCAGCGGCAAACACAATCGCTGGCGCATCAAAGGCAAACCAAGGCGCATCAATGAACTCAAGAAGTGCCTTGTTATCTGCTAACAAGGATTTGACGCGGTTCGCGTCCCCTTTATTCACAGCCTCAATATACTCTGTACGTGGAAAGTGCAAAGCGTTTTGGCTCATAAGGGACTACTCCTCAAAGACCTCAACTGTTGTTCTGCCTTCGGCAAAACGCATCGCGGTCGTCGCTGCAGATTTATTATCCGTGTTCGATCGGATATCTGTAACATAGCGAGCCAATCCAACCAACAGTTGGGACTGTGCAGGATGCCCGTCGGCATGCTTCCATTCTTCAAACACGGTGCGCAGTGTCGGTAGTACCTCACTTCCCGTATCATCCCACAGCACAGTATGTCCGATCTCTTCCATCAGCCGATCCGCAGAATAACCCGCATTTAGGTAACCCAGCACCTTTGGTCCGACACCTTGAACATCAAGCGTCTCAATTGTATCAATAATCTCCTTGAGCCCCTCTGCCTCATTCGCGACATCTAACTTTTCTTGGCACAAGGGTTCGTTGAGATCTCGTGTGGGAATGTTTATCCAGCGATCTGCGAAGATTTGCCAGGCAACGTGGAAAACCCCTTTCGCCGCGACAAGATTTCCACCAATCTGTTGGGCACTCCGTAATGATGCCGCGAGGTTGAGTTCCGTCGTTAAGTTTTCCCAACCCGCATCTACATTGACAGGTGTGCTTGCCATACGGTCTGCTGCAAGTAAGACCAATGTCGTAATAACTCTGTCTAACTGGACACCATCAACCAAGACTGCTTGCACCGCCTCAAACGATCGTTGAAGATTGACACTTGTGAGTGCTGCGGCGAAATCATCTTCATCAAATTCACCGTTTTCGTCTAAGGTTGCACCTTCAATAGTAGGGAGCACCTCTCTCATAAGCTGAATTGCGTCTCTCCGATAGCGTTCAGGATCATCCGGACGATGCCCGACGAGCTGGGCGCCGAGATAGAAGAACAACTCCGCCGCGTATTCCCACCCAAATTCATCAACAACTTCAGCGAGATAACTCACATAGAGCGGAATATCCGGTGCGTCAATAAAATGCGGTTCAACTGCACATTCAAAGAGGAGCGCGGATAACTTATCAGCATCACCCTTGTGATATGCGGTGAACAAACACCGTTCAATGCGTCCAGACTGCCCTTCATAAGAAAAGTTCCGAACCCATCGACTAATCTTCTCCCACGCAACCGGTTCAGGCAACGGTACCACCTCCAGCCGTTCTGAAGCGGGACCTGCAGCAGAACAAGCAGCAGTTGTAACAGCGATAAGTCTATCAGCACCGTTGTATTTACGTCCGACTCTAAGCCCATTGATCAGCTTGGAGACATCGCTGCCGCCTTCTGCGCCGTGAGAGGTCGCAATGTGCCGACTGACGTGTTCGAGAATCGAACCCATGACCTCTTCTTCTGGCACCCCGCCCTTTAGTAAGAGTGCGATCGCCTTGGACATAGTCCATCGGTCTTCGCTCAAAAGCCCTTCTCGCAGCAGCTGCTTATGCTCTTCTGCGCGGCGATAGGTCATATCTCCGGGTTCAATCCAAATTTCATCGCCCCGAATCTCTACCGGAAAGACGCGTAGATCGTCGCATTCAACATGGAAACAACCGCCACCTTCCAAATCGAAGCTGCGCCGGTGCCAATCACATGTTAGGATACCGTTTCGGACGGTTCCGCGTGTGAGTGGATAGCCCATGTGCGGGCACTGGTTATCCGTTGCGTAAATCTTTCCATCAACATTGAAAAGCGCGATGCTGCGCCCCTCTCCCATCTGAATCGCTTTCGGTTGTCCATCAGGTACTTCACTTAACTCGGCGACTTTCACCCAGTTTTGTGTTTGATGTCCCATGATATTACGTTCCTCCAAATTGTATTTAGATCGTCAAAACTTAACTACCACAAAGTAGTATACCATAATAATATTAAAATGTCAATAGGAAATAAATAATAATTAAAAACAAAAGAGTATTTGAAAAGCGGATTTTGGGGTGGCACTTTTCATTTAAATACACGAAAAAAATTAGGCAAGTGTTACAAAATATTTCGTTAGAAGTTGTCCCCAAGAAACGCCAATCTATTTGTTCAATATCCGTTTCAATACATATTTTTGCTAAATATGTATTAATTATTATACCACATAT
>CAZQIP010000012.1:0-23068 GCA_964593655.1 uncultured bacterium
TACCGCACAGGAAGGTAAGACCGAGGATGAAGCGCGGAAGACGCTCGTTTTCCAAGCACACTCACGGCTCGCTGAACTCAACGGTACTCTCGGCGATCACGCCGCTGCGGTGCAAGAGTATCAGTATATTATTGAAAACTCTGAAGACGTTGACCTGAAAGGACGCTCCTACTTTGCAATGGCATTCGCGCAAGAGGAACAACTCCAGGCAAATCAGGATGCGTTGATGAGCTATCAGAACGCCATTGAATTGGTCAAGGATCCGCTCACAAAAGCGCAATCCTACTACCGGATGGGTCTAATTTATCAGGACAAACTGAACCAGTCCGATAAAGCGTTGGAAACGTTCCAAACCCTCATCGGTGAGTATAGCGGTTCGGAGAATACGAATATCGCCTCAATGGTCGCTGATGCTGGCATCCGTCGCTCAACGCTTTATGTTGAATTGGGACGCTTAGATGAAGCCATCACCGAAGCGGTGGAAGTCCTGAATCGTACGAAGTCCAACCCGAACGCGAGTGTGGCAGAAAAATCCGCTGCGCAATACAACTTGGGTTTCCTCTATTCCGACAAAGCACGTTCCCTCTTCTCTGATGCAGTCGGAACTGACTTACAGCCATATATAGATACAAGTCGTCAGGCTGTAAGCACTTTCTTTGAAATCAACACCATCGCAGCCCCGGTTGAACAAGCAGATAAGAAGACGGTCATTCCATATGTCCAGAATTCGCTGTTCCAAGCCGGTCAGATCGCCTACTCTGTCGGCATCGGTCTGAAACGTCCGGAAGAATTGATGAGCGCCCTTGCGCCGCTGACAACATTCGTCAGTTACGTCGATAAAGGCTTGTTCCCGAAATCGGATTCGCTGAGTAAGAACACAGAGACCTCTCTGAACTACCTTGCCGCTGCGAACTTTGAGTTGGGTCGGATGCAGGTGGGTATGGATGGTGAGATGTCTGAGAAAGCGGTCAGTTATTTCGTCGCTGCTGCAGACGTGTTCCGTGACATGGTGCGCCGTTATCCGAACGCCAAAGATGCGGCTTACTGGCAATATCACGTCGGTGAATCCTACTTCGCTTCACAACAATTTGAGAACGCGATTACAGAATACGAGAAGGTCCGCCAAGTGGACAAGAACCACAAGAGCGCGCCAGAATCGTTGTATGCGGTCGCGTCATGCGCGCAGGTGCTGAGCGAAGCCGCTGCGAAGGCAGGCGATGCTGAGACGGAACAACGTTGGTACAAGCGGCTGCTTGCGGCCAATGAAGCCCTCGCTGCCGAGTATCCGGACAGCCCGCACACCGCCAATGCGCTTATTAATATCGCTCACGAGTACTTCAACGCAGGTTCGGAGGAGGGTGTCGAGCAAGCGGAACGTATCCGCCTCTATCAACAGGCGATTGCTAACTATCAGAAAGCGATTGATAACCCGAGCATCGATGCTGAGTTGAAATCATCAGCGCAAGGCTATCTCAACGATACCGCGAACGCGCTTGCGTCTCACGAGTACCAGCAAGTGTCTGATATGCTCAACGCGGCGAAACTCGCTAAAGGCGATGAGCAGAACACGCAGATCAATGCGACTATCGAGGCGTGTAAGAAGATTCTTGAAGCGTATCCGACGAGCAAATACGCCGACCTCGGTCTCGTCCTGATCGGGGAAGCGTATATGGTGTTAGCGGACAAAGACGATGTGTATTTCAACGATGCTCTCGAACACTTCAACCGTCTGTGGGCTAAATATGAAACAACCAAGCCTGCGGATTCACAAGTCAACAGAGCTCTCACGTATGCTCAGAGCCAGGTCCAACTCATTCTGAGTTACATGCGAGCAAACAATCTGGAAATTCGCGAAGGTGCCGACCGCGCAGGCGGTGGCGAGTAATCGCCAGAGTTTCCGGGTTCTTGCAGCCCCGCTCCCCTGAGCGTGGCTTCTCTAAATCTAAAGGAGGATGCCTGACGGCATCCTCCGTTCTTATGAACTTCCCTTAACTCTGAAACCCCCGAATTTTAAAAATTAGCGATTTAGACGATGTCTGAGGAGCCTGCTGAACAGTGTATGATGAATTAATAGTACCACCGCGCGTGCTACTCGGTCCCGGACCCAGTGAAGCAAATGCGCGGGTTCTTAAAGCGATGACGACCCCGATGTTGGGGTACTTAGATACCAAATTTGTCGAAGTGATGGACGACACGGTGGCACTGCTGCGCGAAGTCTTTGGAACTGAAAATAGATTGACTTTGCCAGTCTCCGGGACGGGGACTGCAGGTATGGAAGCAGCACTCGCCAACGTTGTTGAACCCGGTGATGGTGTCGTTGTGGGTATCAATGGCTACTTTGGCGAGAGGATCGCGAACATCGCCGCGCGGTGCGGCGGTGTTGTTACAACCGTAGAAGCTGAGTGGGGTACACACATCTCCACCGAAAAGATTGCCGAAGCCATCGCCAAGATTTCTGCGCCGAAACTGGTTGCATTGGTTCATGGAGAGACCTCTACCGGTATCCTTCAACCCTTGACAGATGCAATTGAAATTGCCCGCAGAAATGGCGCGCTCTTTCTCGCTGATTGCGTAACCTCGCTCGGTGGGCAGCCTGTGGACATGGATGTACGCGGTATTGATATTGCCTATAGCTGCACACAAAAATGCCTCGCCGGTCCGCCTGGACTCTCACCTATCAGTTTCAGTGAACGCGCGGTTGACGTGATTCGGAACCGAAAAACACCCATCCAGAGTTTCTACCTTGATATGACTCTCCTTGAAAACTATTGGCACGGCGAGAAACGGAGTTATCATCACACCGTTTCAATGTCAATGATTTATGCGTTACGCGAAGCACTGCGCGTCGTCTTAGAAGAAGGATTGGCGGCTCGTTATGAACGGCATGAACTGAATGCCCGCGCGCTGCTTGCCGGTGCAAAAGCGATCGGATTGCAGCCTGCAGCGGAGCAAGGTTACCGTGCGCCTATGCTAACCACGCTGCGCATCCCCAACGGTATTGATGATGCCACCATTCGGAAACGTTTAATTATGGACTATGGAATAGAGATCGGTGCCGGTCTGGGTATCTTTGCTGGAAAGGCGTGGCGAATCGGACTGATGGGTGAATCTGCGAACGAAAGGAATGTCATGCTTGTCCTTAACGCATTAGAGAAATTACTGATTGAGTTCGGGCACAATACGGCATCCGGTACAGCTGTTCATGCGGCATCACAGGTGTATTAGTTATCAGTTGTCAGCTGAGAACTACTCCCACTCAATGGTGCTTGGGGGTTTTGAACTAATATCGTAAACGACACGGTTGATGCCTTGCACCTCATTGATGATCCTATTCGAGATTCTCGCAAGCACATCTGGCGGTATGCGCGCCCAATCCGCTGTCATTGCATCGCTGCTGGTGACAGCACGGAGCGCCACAGTGTTTTCGTAAGTGCGCGCATCCCCCATCACCCCGACACTCTTGACAGGTAAAAGCACAACCAACGCCTGCCAAATCTCGTCGTACAAGCCTGCTGCTTTAATCTCAGAAATAAAGATTGCATCCGCTGCGCGGAGTACTTCTAAACGTTCATAAGTCACCTCACCTAAAACGCGGACAGCGAGTCCTGGTCCAGGGAACGGGTGTCGTCCAAGCACACGTGCCGGAATGTTTAGTTCGGCACCGACCGCCCGTACTTCATCCTTAAAAAGTTCCCTGAACGGTTCGAGCAATTCAAACGGCATCTCAGATGGCAGCCCGCCAACGTTATGGTGCGTCTTAATCGTAGCGGATGGTCCCTTTACAGAGACACTTTCTATAACATCAGGGTAGAGTGTCCCTTGTGCAAGAAATCGGAAATTATGCGCCATCTCTGCCACCGACCCCTTGAAGGTTTCAATGAACTGTGCCCCGATGACCTTTCGCTTCTGCTCTGGGTCTGTAACGCCTGCCAACCCATCAAGAAACGGTTTTACTGCATCAACAGCGACAAGGGGAATGCCGATCTGTTTGCAAGTTTCGATAACCTCAGCGGCTTCGTTTTCTCGGAGGAGTCCATTATCGACAAAAACGGATACGAGCGCGTCGCCTATCGCCTGATGGAGCAGCGTCGCCAGCACCATTGAATCAATACCTCCGCTGACGGCGCAGAGGACGCGCGCATCACCGACTTGTTGCTGTATTTGCGCTGTCGTGCGTGCGATGAAAGCACGCATCGTCCATGTATTGCGGCATCCACATATCTCTCTCGTGAAGTTCGCCAAAATCCGGTCAGCATCTTGTGTATGCTCCACTTCAGGGTGGAATTGTAAACCGTAAAATGCGCGCTCGGTATCGACCATAGCGGCAATAGGGGCGTTTTCTGTCTGTGCAATTGTTTGAAAACCGATAGGGGGTGCCTCAATCCGATCACCGTGGCTCATCCAAGCAGAAAAGCAGGAAGAGAGTCCTTCAAAAAGCGGATCTGCTTCGCTGAGTACTTGAAGGGGGGCGTGCCCATATTCGCGTTCGGTGGCTGGATGTACTTTCCCACCCGTTAATAGTGCCGCCATGAGTTGCATGCCGTAGCAGATGCCTAATATAGGTATTCCGAGGTCAAAGAGTTTTGCATCAATTTTCGGGGCATCTGTTTCATAAACGCTTGCGGGCCCGCCACTGAGAATGATCCCTTTTGGCGCGAGAGCCTCTATCTGAGGCAACGTTAGGGTATACGGATGAATTTCGCAATAGACGTTTTGCTCGCGGACGCGTCGTGCAATCAGCTGCGTGTATTGCGAACCGAAATCCAAAATGAGGATAGTCTCTTGTTGTCGTGATGTCGTATTGTCGGTATAGTCCATACGCTTGTAGATTCGGTGTCTGTTTATATATCGCCACCATCTTTTAGAGGTGAGGCGTTGTTTCGCAATGAACGATATCGCCGGTTTGCGGCTCGAAAATTACCCCATAAGATCCGAGGGGTGCGAAATCAATATCGTTTAACATAGCCAAGCCGGTATTCGCATCCTCTAAGTAGTAGTACCCCGAATGCGTGTGTTCTGGTGTGTTGATACACCGCACATGGTAGCAGTGGTTGTGGAACTGAATTGTATTTCCGTAAATGATAATATATCTGTCCCCGAACAGATTCATTGCGATCTGATGGACGACATAAGGATCTACATGTTGCACAATTCTTCAGTTAGTCTTGATGATAACATCAATCCTGCGGTTCTTTTCTTCTTTGTTCGGTCCATCCTCAACAATAGGTTGAGTCTCTCCTAAGCCAACTGCGGTAATCCGTCCTGCGTCTACCCGCCCGTTCGTAGTGAGGAATCTCTTAATTGAGTCCGCGCGGCCCATACTTACCTTTTGATTGCCCTTTGCCTCTCCCAAAGAACTGGTGTGTACCTCAATCCGGACCGGATATTTACTGAATCCAGCCGTTCGCAGGACTTTCGCAAGCTGCGCGAACGTATCCATAAATTCTGGTTGGATATGCATGCTCCCGTATGCAAACGCATTGCCACTAATGCGGATTAACACACTCTCCTTTTGTTCCGTGACGATAGCATTTGGGACCTGCTTTGATGCGAGCAGCAAATCCGATTTCGCCGATGTTACCCGCCTCGCGTTTGCGATGGCGCGTTGTAGGTAATCGTCTCCCTCTGCGGCAGCTTTAATCGCGTTGTCATATTCCTTAGCAGCGAATGCGGATTGCGATTTTTCGTACGCTGAGTTTGCGAGTTCATAAAGTTTTGCTTCCAGCTGTGGCACCTGTGTCTTAGTCTGCGCGGCGATCTTCTCACCTAAACCGCGAACAGCCTGTCGTGCACGTGCTATCAGCGTATTTAATTCCTGCTGTGCGCGTTGCCTATATTCCGTTACCTCCGCAGTTGCCACAGCCTTGTCAGCGGATTGTTGCGCTTGTTGTGCGGACTGTTGTGCCTGTTCATAGCGATGCGTCTCCAATTCCTGCTGTGCGCGTTGCCAGTGTGAATTCGCCTCTTGCAGCTCCTTCGGTGCATGTTGATTAGCATTGAGGATTTGCGCCCGTTGGATGATAACTTCCGCCTGCGCGATTGCGATCTGCGCGTTCGTCTTTGCCTCCACCTCTGCCTCTCGGTTTCGCACCGCAAACTGGTACAAATCGTTTACGAGTGTCCGTGCATCAGTAGTTGCATCCTCGGCATCAGAAAACGCCTCTTGCGCAATGAGGTTCGTAATCGAGGCAATCGCCGCCTGAACGCGTTCATAGTCAGCGGCCTCCTTAATAGCAGGATAGATATCTACCGCAATAGTTACGATCCATTCTAACCCCACAATAGGAGCACGAAGTTCTGCTTGACGTAGTTTTACTTGCAAATCAGCGATTTCGGCTGAGAGTTGTTCTGTCTGCTGTTGTCCTTTATCACCTGCTCTCAAAGCACGAGCAAGCTGCTCTTCGGTGATCGCTTGACGGATCCGCCCGATTTCGAGTTCATGCTCGTGCGCCTTTATGACCTGTTGATATATTTGTTCCCGGATGGAGACAACCGTCTGCTTTGCGCGGTGCTGTCGCGCTTTCGCGATAGCGATCTGTGCCACCCATTCCGCCTGATACGCGAACTCCATACTTTGCGGAATATCCGCCTTTTCTTGCGAGTTCCGAGCGAAATTCATGAGTTTCACTGCTCGTCCGTATTCCTCTGGCACCAAAGATTCAGCTTCCAATTCTGCGGCATTACTAATTGCTTGTTGCGCGTCTTGGAACTGCGTCGCGAGCATAACTTCATCAATCTCTGGTTTGGCACAGCCAAAGACAACGAGGTAGGTGCATAAAAGTAGGGATCCGTAGAATTTCATCAGTTCATCCTCAACGGTTATTGTTTAACGTTGTGCGTTGTCTCGCAATGCCTCAAATTCTGCTTTTATCGCTTCAAGCCTCTGGGAAACCTCAGCCAGGTTCTGTTCACCAAGCGCGAGTTGCGCTTGTGCCTCTTGAACGAGTGCTTCCTCGCGCACGGCGATAGCGGTTTCAGTTGCGATACGTGCGTGGAGGTAGGCGCGCAGTGCTAACCGATATGCGCGCGCTGCATCGCCCGCGTTCATTGCCTTTTCAGCAGTCACAAGCATCTCTTGAGCAGTGCTGAGAGGTGTCTCCGCGGTTTCCTGTGCGCCCATCGCTTCTGCGGAGGAGAGGGCAACTTGGGCGTTTTGCATTGTTTCCACGGCGAGTTGTTGCAATTGCGCACCGCACCCCAAGATTCCGAGCATAGCTGCTACGGTGATGAGGCAGATTATCCATCTCATGTCGGTTTTCCTATCTGTTTTGCAGCGATGTCCTGCTTTAAAGTCGTGTGAACATTCAAGAGTTTTGGAGTAAAAAAGCCTCGCTTGGGTGGCGCGCGATGCAGCACCCTAAGGCGAGGCTTCTAGTCGTTCGTTCCTGGTGCGGAAGTCTGCGCTAAAATTCAGGACGCTCTGTATAGACACTCACCTTCCGGCGATATTTGTCTTTCCGCTCAAACCATACATATCCATCAATTTTTGAGTAGAGCGTATAATCATTTCCAAGACCGACGTTGTTGCCGGGGTGTATATGAGTCCCACGCTGTCGGGCGAGAATACTCCCTGCGGTGACATAGTTTCCAGAAAATCTCTTGACCCCGAGTCGTTTTCCGATACTGTCGCGTCCATTTCGGGTGCTTCCGCCGCCTTTCTTATGAGCCATCAGATTCTTCCTCCACCGCGCCGATGGCGGTAATTTTTACGCGCGTAAACGATTGACGATGCCCTAATTTGCGTTTGTATCCCTTACGTCGTTTCGATTTGAACACAATCGTCT
Source organism: uncultured bacterium (assembly GCA_964593655.1). Classification (GTDB taxonomy): domain Bacteria; phylum Poribacteria; class WGA-4E; order WGA-4E; family WGA-3G; genus WGA-3G. Next base: position 7,785 of record CAZQIP010000012.1, read on the forward strand.
TTTTCGTGCGCGCCTGTTGAACGACCTCGCCTGTAACGGAGGTGTTTTCAAGGTAGGGCGAGCCGGCTTGTAACTGACCGTCATCGTCAACGACAGCCAAGACGGATGGGAATGTAACGCTTTCCCCAACATCCGCGTCGAGTTTTTCAACATCGATTAAGTTTCCGACTTCTACGCGATGCTGTTTCCCACCGCTCGCAAAAACTGCATACATTTTTGAAACTCCTTTCTGCTTAAATTATACCCCAAAAACGCGTCAATGTCAATTCAGACTTACATTTTGTGCAGAAGTACTCAGTTTCCAGTTGTCAGTGCCTAAGTTAGAAGCGTATATTGATGTATCAGCAACCTATTGACTGATAATCGATAACTGACAACTAATAATCCGTTAATCCAAAAATAATTCTTCACCCTTGCCGACAAAGATTCGATAATCTTCGAGGTGCAGATCAGCATCCGCTTCCAGTGCTAAATCTAATTTCAACGACTTCTTGAGATCTCGCAATTTATTCGCCATTTGCGAGTTGATATGCGAGACGACATAGTCGTTGGCGATAACGCGTAACTCTGAGTGCTTCGACTGGTTATGCGCCATCTTAATCGCACGAAGCAGCTGAATGACAACGGTTTCAATCGATAAGACAGTACCATGTCCATCGCAGTAGGGACATTCCTCCATCAATAGCGTAGAGAGGCTTGGTCGGGTGCGTTGGCGCGTCATCTCGACGAGTCCTAAGTCTGAAAAATGGAGGATGTTAGTGCGGGCGCGGTCTTTCCGGAGTGCTTCCTGTAACATCTTGAAGACGCGTTTTCGATGCGATGCCTCTTCCATATCAATGAAATCAACGACAATAATCCCCCCGAGATCGCGTAATTGAATCTGGCGGACGACCTCCTCAACGGCTTCAAGGTTGGCACTGAGAATCGTGTTATCAGGGTCAGCTTTCCCGACGAAGCGTCCAGTGTTGACATCAATAGAGACCATGGCTTCGGTCTGTTGGATAATAATATGCCCCCCACACTTGAGCCAAATTTTCTCGCTGAGTGCTTCTTTGAGTGCCCGTTCAACACCGTAGGCATCAAAGAGGGTTGTATCGTCGTTATAAAGCGATACCCTCGGCTTCAAATCAGGCATCACAGAAGAAACATAATCTAACGTCTCTTGATAGCCGGCCTTTGAGTCAATAAGCAGTTGTTTGACATCTTTGGTCAGCATATCCCGGACAATTCTGTTCGTAAAACTCAGATCTTTACTGACGAGACTCGGCGCGGATTTCCGCTTGGCACGCTCACTGACCTGCTTCCACTGGTTGATGAGGTAGCGGATTTCGGATGCGAATTCGGATTCGCTTAATCCCTCTGCGGCAGTCCTTATAATAAAACCGCCCTCAACATCCGCCTTAATCGTCTTTGCCATATTGCGTAGCCTGTCTCGCTCAGTAGCGGACTCAATCCGGCGTGACACACCAATATTAGAGGAATTTGGCATATAGACGACATAGCGTCCTGGAAGTGTAATGTTACTGGTGACGCGTGCGCCCTTTGTCCCGATAGGTTCTTTTCCAACTTGCACGAGAAGTTCTTGCCACTTTGAGATAAGGTCACTAATAAGAAATGGGAACCCGCGCCCACCACGGGATTGTTTAGCAGGCTTTGCCTTCAAATCCAATGTGCTGACATCCTTGTCGAGTTTCCGGTTGCCATTGACGTTTTCATCTTCGGTTTCATCTCCGTTAGCACTCTCGTATTTGAGGTCAGAAATATGTAGGAAGGCGTGCCGATCCAACCCAATATCAACGAAGGCTACCTGCATGCCGGGTAAAACGTTCTCGACTCTTCCTTTGTAAAGATTTCCCAATGTTTGCGCTGCTGCTTTCCGTTCGATATAAATTTCATTCAGCACCCCCTCTTCAAGTACCGCACAGCGTGTTTCATAATCGTCATCAGAAATAAGTATCTCCTTTTCCATTATTACCTCCTATCGTGCCTTTTTTAAGAGGCACCTCGGTTTAAGCATCATGTCAAAAATCGGCAGCGTTGCGAAAAGTAGTGAAGGCTACAAAATAGCGTCAGTGTGCGGTTGCCTCCAGCGGGAGTGGTACCAAATTCCTGTGTAGTGAGACGATCTTTTCGTGTCTCAATGCTCCGCTATTTTCAGTGAATTTGGCATAGATTATAGGGTTGTTTGTATACGACTCTATTTAATCTGGGCTTGCGAGCTGCGCCTTATAGCCTCGGTGTCAGGGTTACGACGGGTGTTATCAGTTCACCCATTGAAATGCCACCGTGCTGGAACCCTCCTTGAAACTGCCGTTTATATTTATAAAAATCGTTTGGATAGACGAAATAGTAATCGTCTTTCGCAAGAATGTAATCCTTACTTGGGGTTTCCGCGGGAAGCCGATATTTCTCTGGATCATGGAGATGTACGGCTTCGTTTTCATCGCAGTCGAGATTCGTGCCAATTTTAAACCGGAGACTGGTGGTGGTCTCTCGATTTCCACGTGCCCGGGTGGCGCGGTTGCAGAAGACCGACCCGTGGTCACTGGTAAGCACTACAGTTGCGTTCTGCGCTGCAACCATACGCAAAATATCAAAAAGCACGGAATGTGAAAACCAAGAACGCGCGAGTGCTCGGAAAGCGGATACATCAGGGGCAAGCTGTTGGAGAACATCTGACTGTGAACGCTGATGTGTCAGGATATCAATGAAGTTGACAACCAGTGTGGAAAGTCCGACACGTGTATTGGCGGCGACCCGCTTTTTATAGGTGTTTCCACCTCGGGCGTCAAAAATCTTGAAATACTGAGGGGCTGATTTTAGCTTGATGCCTCTGCGCTTAAGATGTTCTTCAAGGAGCTGCCGTTCGTAGCGATTCGTACTCGTGTCGCCATCAGATTCCTCTTGCCAGTACTGGGGGTACCGTTCTGCGATCTCCGCGGGGAACAACCCACTGAACAGCGCATTCCGTGAATACATCGTTGCACTCGGTAGGATTGAAAAGCTATACTCACGTTCAATAGAAAAATAGGGGTACAGGAGTGATTCCACTGCCAGCCAATGGTCTAAACGAAAACAGTCAACCACAATAAAATAGACGGATTTTCCGGCTTGAAGTTGAGGAATGACATGCCGATCTAAGACATTAACGGATAGTGGGGGTGCCTCCGAGCTGCCGGCGACCCAGTCGGGATAATTCGCTGCCACAAAATCAGAGAACTCTGTATTGCACTCCTTCTTTTGACCAAGATGTGTCTCCTCTAACCCACCCTCGGCGAGCTTTTCAGACACTAAATCCCACTGTAACAATTTGACGTAGATATCCACCCATTCCTGCCAGTTGGGTGCTGAATCTTTCAGAGTGCGGATTGCATTGAAATCCGCGGTGTACTGGCTCGGGATCTGACCTACGACGATCTGCGTCTGATCAAGGACACGTTTTAGTGTAGAAACGATCTGGGCAACGCCAATCGGTTTTACCAGAAAATCTGTTACTTGTTTACCGAGCGCTACCTCAATAAATTGTTCATCGCTGGATTGCGTGACGAGAATGACCGGGATTTGTGCGTTAATAGTGCGGATTGCATCAAGCGTCGCCATCCCATCTTTACCAGGCATAACCTGATCAAGAAGAACAGCACTGTACTGTGTATTGCTATCCGTTAAAAGCGCGATGCCGTCCTCGCCATTTGTGACAGGCGTAACGGCGTAACCTCGTTCGAGTAGCACACGAATGTGCGGTTGCAAGGCTTCTATTTCATCGTCAATCCATAAGATGTGGTGTGCTTGTGCCATATTCAAGTTGTAAAAATGCCCAGTCGCGGTTCGGAAAAGCAGGACAGAACAGTCTCCTCTGCCCTCTTTACAATACGCGTTAACTGATGCTCACGCGACCGGCAATCGAATTTCAAAAGTCGTACCTTCAGAACTCGTTTTAACCATGCGGATACTGCCGTGATGATACTCACGGATGATACGTTGTACCACAGTTAAGCCAAGTCCCCATCCGTGTGTCTTCGTAGACATCCCCGGTTCAAAGATTTTTCGCTGATTCTCACGGTCTATGCCGCTTCCGTTGTCGGCATACCGTATAACAATATCGTTGTGTCGCTTGTCGTGCGTCGGTTCAATCTGAATCCACCCATCTGGTTTATCCATAGCATCCAGGGAGTTCCGTATCAGGTTTTCAAACACCCAGTGTAACAGTTGTGCATTTGCGAGGACAGTTGGTGCTTCGTGTAACATCAGTTGAATTTCAACGCGTCGGCTAATGTGTGGCAGCCGCTTCTCAAAGTATGCTCGGACTTCTTCAAATATTTCAGCCATGTTCACTTCGGTCAGTGGGGGTTGCGTGCCAATCATACCGAAGCGTGCAGTTGTTTTCTGTAAACGCTCCAGATCGTTTTGCATACTTTCAGAGAGTTCGGCGAGTGTCGCATCGCCTGTTTCTTGGCTCCGTTCATGCAAGAGTTCTGCCCATGCCAACAGTGACGAAATCGGTGTTCCGAGTTGATGGGCTGTCTCCTTCGCTAAGCCGCCCCAAATTGCCGAGTGTTCATAAGACTTGATCCGTTGGTAAACGAGGAAACAGACAACCCCAAATAGTAATAAAACGAAAGGGACTATAAAAGGCACCACCAACCCATAGTATGGTTTCCGCTCATAATAAAAGTAAAAGCCGGCCCCCTCTGATGTCGTCTCAATCATAGACGAGCCAGGGGCGTTCTGAACAAAGATCTCCGCTCGTTCGCGCTCCTCGGCGGTTGTGTCATCCGCTGTGACAATATCGCCCCATATCTGCCACTTCTGCGGTCTACCATCGGCATCAGTGATGACAAACGGTAGGCGTGCGATTTCATCCGATGCGGCATCACCGTAATAGACATACCCATTGAGTTGCCGAACAGGAACATCTTTCGGTGGATTTTTTTCCTTCATGCGCGCCAATGTCGATCGCAGCAAACTCTTTTCATCTATTGTCAACGAATTTTCAACGTTTTCGTTGACAGTTATATCTAAACTATGGATTTTCGCGTCTAATTTCGGGTCAACGCCGCGCGTAACTAAGACATTGCCTTCCGTATCCGTGATAATATAAGAAAATGCTCGGACTCTGTCTTCGGCAAAATATTCCTGCTTGAAGATGTCATTTAATTTCTGTTGTAATTCCAAGTCTTTCACGCTTGGAAGCAGTACACCTAAATTGGCAAAGATGTCTATTTGTGCATCTATATCGGCATTGAGCTGCGAGATTTGCTGCGTGTAATAAGCAAAACCAAATACGAGCGTTCCCAGTCCAACAATGAAGTAGACGAACATTAAACGGGTGGTCGTATACCTTGGGATAATTCGACGATTCAACCGCAATTTCGTATTCCTCCATATAGATCAGACGCGAATCTACCATAATTAATAATATCATCTTTAAAAGGAAATTGCAAACCTATTTTAATCAGAGGCATTCAGTTGTCGGTTTCCATCAGCCGTCAAATGATTCTGCACTTCAATCGTCCGCTAATGTACAAGCATAGCCACTGCCATTCAGAACTTACGCATCGCTTTCGCTGTTAGAACATTTTTTACACACCCTATTAGTGGTTAGGAAACGACATATCATTTGACTTTTTTCGACAAATAAGGTAAAATAAAATTAGGAATTATAAAGTGTGTGTTTTTATGTTTACCGTTGCGTTAGCATTCGGAACGTTGTGTTATACCATTCGGAATAAATTCGCAATTATCATTAGAATGCAATGCAACTTAGAAAGTGAGAATCCTTGATGCTTAAAGCGATTACATTCGATTTTTGGCAAACCCTTTATGCAGATTCCGAAAAGAATTGGCGAAAACGTCAAGCGATACGTGTTAAAGGGTGCCATGCTTATCTGAATAGCAGTGGCTATGCTTGTACATTAGCTGACGTAGAATTCGGACTTGACGAAGCATATAATTTGGTGATGTCCTTATGGCATCAACATAAAGGGGTCTCCGTAAAGCGCTGCCTGCAGCGATTTGCGGAAGTGCTTGAGCTTCGGCTCAAAGAGGTAGATCTTGATCAATTAATCGAGTGCCTTGGTGCCGCTTTCTTGGAGGCACCGCCGCGTATGATAGCACATGTCAAACCCGTCATCTCTCGGTTGAGTGAAACCTATCCGCTCGGAATCATTTCAGACTCGGCACTCACTCCGGGAAGTTTTGTCCGGAAACTGATGGCGCGCGATGGTATTTTGCAATTCTTTACAGCTTTCACCTTCTCCGATGAAACAGATTATACAAAGCCTGAAGTTGTGCAATTCCATTCAACATTGACAGAGCTGCGTGCCAACCCTGCGGAAGCCGTACATATCGGTGATATTTTCCGAACGGATATCGTCGGCGCGAAAAACGCAGGCATGAAGGCAATTCGCTTTTCAGGGTTCAACACTGGCGATGGAGATGACACACTCAGTGATGCCGTTGTTGATGACTATAGAAAATTGGAAACCGTCATCACTGAGCTGTCAACAGAGGGAACATTACGGAGAAAACAATGACAAATGTGTTGGTCACCGGCGGTACCGGATTCATCGGTAGCAGAGTCTGTACTGCGCTCCACGAACAAGGCGATGCAGTGCATGTGTTATCCCGAAGTCCGGCACGTGCAGAGAGTAAATTGAAACCAGCAAGAGCGGTCTACGGTTGGAACCCTGAAACCGAAAAACTGCCATCTGAAGCCCTATCGGATATGACATCGGTCGTTCATCTGGCGGGTGAAACGATAGCGGGCAGGTGGAACGCCGACAAAAAACGACGCATACGAGATAGCCGAATCCTTTCGACGCGGAACCTTGTTGAATCGTTCGCGGCAGCAGACCCAAAGCCCGATGTGCTCGTCTGTGCCTCCGCCATTGGATATTACGGTGACAGCGGGGACGAGCGTTTTACGGAGGTTTCGCCAGCTGGCACCGATTTTCTCGCTGAAGTCTGCCAAGAATGGGAGTCGGAAGCCCAAAAAGCGACCAATCTTGGAATTCGGGTCGTTATGGTTCGTATCGGGCTTGTCCTTGGGTTAGGCGGTGGATTGTTGACGCAGGTCCTGCCGCCCTTTAAGATGGGAGTTGGTGGCATACTCGGCAGTGGTCGGCAGTGGATGTCCTGGGTTCACGTTGACGATGTGGTAGGTATTGTGCTACACGCTTTAGAGAATAGCGAGATTCGGGGGCCACTGAACGCGACTGCCCCTACTCCTGTCAGAAATACAGAATTTACAAAAACGCTCGGTGCGGTACTCCGGCGTCCGACGCTGCTCCCTGTCCCGACGTTCGGCTTGAAACTAATGATGGGCGAATTCGCGGATTTTGTTGTACTGAGCCAGAACGTGGTTCCAGAGAAAACAGAAGTTAGTGGCTACGAATTTCGCTATCCGACACTCGAATCTGCTTTGAGGGATTTGCTATAAACGCGCAGATGATGAATATTCGCGATGTCCGCCTCTCTGAATACGGAAAAGTTTCAAGTATCCCTTCCCCGGTGAATCAATTGATGACCGATTTTGCTGTCGGTTTTCGAGATGGATGCGACATCAATCTCGGTGTCGGATATGTTAATGAACGGACAATTCCGCACCAACAGATTCAACTTGCCTGCGAGAAAGTGCTCGCTCACCCCGAAAAGTATCGCGCCGCGCTTAACTACGGCGGTGCACAAGGTTCACCAAACCTGATTGCATCGCTCAGAAGATTCCACATTGACAACCAGATCGGTGGTATCACGGAACAGACGTTAAATGGTCGCGACATCGTCATCGGTGCAAACGGCGCAACGAGCCTGTTGGAGAGCATCACCCACCTTCTCCCTGCTGGTATTGTACTTACCGCAGACCCGATGTATTATATCTACTGTAACGACTTAGAACGAAAAGGCTTCAAGGTCATAGCAATACCGGAAGATGCGCAAGGACTTGATACTGAACGTTTAAAGTCAAAACTCGCAGCACTCGGTGATAAAAGAGCAGCTACCCGATTCTTCTACGTTGTGACAGTCAACAACCCTACCTGCACGATCCTGTCCAATAACCGCAAACGCGAACTCGTCGATATTGTTACCCAACTCTCCTACGAAGTTGGACGGAAAATCCCACTCTTTTTTGACAACGCCTATAGCGATCTTGTACATGACAGCACCGTTGAACCTTTGGCGTCTGCGTTATGCTACGACGAACTCGGCATTGTGTACGAAGTCGGCACGTTGTCAAAGATTCTTGCTCCAGGGTTGCGTATCGGCTACCTCATCGGTTCCAAAGGTCCCTTCCTCAACAGCATCATCCAACGCACAAGCGACATCGGTTTCAGTGCGCCCTTAATCAATCAGGAAATCGCCAGTTACCTGCTCGACCACGGTATTGAAGCGCAGATTGAGAAGGTTAATAACGGGTATCAGCAGAAGGCAAAACAGGTCAAAACGTGGATAGCAGAATTGCTCGATGATAATATTCAGGAATGCCGCGGTGGGCGTGCTGGATTCTACTTCTACTTGACGCTGGCAAATGTCGCAACAGGTGCAAACTCTGACTTTTTCAAGTTTTTGACGCGCACAACTGGACACGAAGCCGTCGATGGTCCTTCGGGTGCCCAACACCCCAAAGTAATCTACATTCCGGGTGAACACTGCGTCCATCCAAACGGCGACATGGTTGAGGTCGGGAAGCGGCAGCTCCGCATTTCCTACGGGTTTGAAGAACTCCCTCAGATTCATACAGCGTTGAAGCTCATGAAATCGGCGATAGCCTATAGCCAAGAAAATTTATAGCCTTCAATGGGATCCGTTGCCAGACGGAGCCATCGCTCCAGCATCGGCACAGTTGGAACGACTCGGGAACCCGATTGATGTAGCTTATGCGGCATTATAACTTTGCTCAGATGAGGCAGCGTGGGTTACAGGTTTAGAACTGACAATTGATGGTGGGGACTCGCTATTCATAGATTCGCCGATTCGGCGGGCGGTTTTGGCGTAATAGAAACTCAGGAAAATCATCGAGAGATTTAGCAAACGGTTTTTATCACTCTTCTTTCTCGTCGTTCTTTTCATCAAGATGTCGCAGAATTTTATCCAAACTCTGCCTAATCCCGCTGAGTTCTTCGGTAATTTTTTTCGCCATCGAACCTAAAGCTAAGACAAGCATACTAAAGCTAACACCTATTATGATTATAAGTCCAACATTCTCCATTGCATTCCTCTTAATGAACTTGATCCTATACAGGCAAAGGTATCGGCAGCATCTTGCAGCCACCGGCTCCGCCTATCTTCTATTCCCGTTTTCTTGACTATTTCGCTCAAGATGTTTTTCAATCTTATATAGACTCTTTTCAATATCTCTGAGCAACCTGGCTATAATGATTAGAATAGTCGTAATTACAATAAATGAGATAAAAGCAAGCATACCCAACAAACTCCGCGGTTAGGGTCATTTAGTTTCAAATTAAATCAATTATCGGATTGTCTAAATTTTTGAATCTTCTTTCAAATCCGGCGCGGTTACAAACCGTGAAGAAACACCGAAGCAAAACCCTACCGGGCCTGGGGTTCAAAACCAGTATCTACCATTGTACCTGACAGAATTCTTCGTAATCAATCAGTTCATGGATGGTAGGATTTTCACCGCACATTGGGCAACCACTATCTTGACGGAGTTTTAATCGGTTGAAATTCATCGTTAGCGCGTCAAAAAGCAGCAGCGTTCCGATTAAGGCATCGCCGATGTCTAAAAGAATTTTGATCGCTTCAACAGCCTGGATTGTGCCGATGATACCGGGAAGGACACCAAAGACCCCTGCTTCTTGACAACTCGGCACCATTCCGGCTGGCGGCGGTTCGGGATAGAGGCATCGGTAGCACGGGCCCTTGCCCGGATAAAGCACGGTGACTTGCCCTTCAAATTGGAAGATGCTGCCGTGTACAATCGGTTTGCCTAACATAACGGATGCGTCGTTGAGGAGGTAACGCGTTGGTAGGTTGTCACATCCATCCACAATCAGATCATATTGTTCCAAAATCTGGAAAGCGTTTTCCGAGGTAATTCGTTCATTGTAAGGGACCACTTTGACATCGGGGTTCATCTCTGCAATAGTGGCTTCTGCGGATTTCGTTTTCGGGATGCCGATGTCGCTCGTGCCGTGTAAAATCTGGCGTTGCAAATTGCTGAGATCCACTACGTCGTCGTCGATGATGCCGAGTGTGCCAACCCCTGCAGCAGCAAGATAGACACCAACAGGGGAACCGAGCCCGCCTGCCCCGATGAGCAGCACTTTTGATTCGAGCAGCTTCGTCTGCCCCATCCCCCCGACTTCCTTGAGGATAATATGTCGGCTATAGCGTTCAATCTGTTCGTTGCTGAAGTTAAACATCTTAGCCTCCGAGATTGGAGAGGAGTTCCGAAATCGGTTTATCCGAATTCGCTGAGACTCGTAGTGCGAAGCGTTCGCGTGCGTCTTCGGAGGTACGCTCGACAGTGAAATTGTCATCACCATACATCTGTTGTAAGACGGGTGTCAGGTCTGCTTCAACGGATGCAGCGACTTCCGGTGTATTCGGTGCGATATGGCGGTTGTTTATCATGAACAAAAGTTCTCCACTGTTGAAATGCACGGCATTTTCCAACTCTGCAGACGCTTCAAGCTGCTCACATTTGGAGAGCACCTCAGCGAGTGCTTGGCGAATTTTATCACCGTTATCACCTTCGACTGCATGCTTCCGATTGTAGAGGAAACCGTGTTCATGGTAAGCGTTGTCGATGCTGTAGTTGGCTTGCTTCAAAATCAACAGTACACCTGGTCCCGCATCGACGTGCGAATAGTCGGCGTAGTTCAAGTAGTCATCTGAATCCGCCTCCTCCATCCAACGGTTAAAGACCTTAATGAAGTTGGTGTAGTTGATTTTGCTATCTTCGGTTGTAAAAACCTTGATGTTAATCTGCTGTAAATCCATTCTGGTAAAAAAATTTCCTTTCGTCAGTGAGTGACAAGGCAGTTAGGGGTGCCTATCCTCTATAAAAACACTAAGACTTATCTATTCTGTTGCGAGTTCTTGCACATTCTGTCCATCGATGCTAACAACGGTAACTTGTGTCGCTTCTAACCAGAAAATCTCGCCTTTACTATTACAGACGCAGACTAATGCGTACTCGCCTTCTTCCACATCAGCCATCAAATTTCCGAGAAAAACATTCGGTTTCGAGGATTGAAAGACACCAAACCCGGCACCGAGAAGGCAGTAACGTTTGCCGGTTTGGTTATGTTTAACGATTGTTGCCATCTATTTCTCCATAGATATATTGTGTTCCAACATTGCTAACCGAGTTTCCTGCTTTTTTATTATACCGCGTGTTTGTGGAAAAGTCAATTCTTATATTTTGCTGAGATGCTATCTTTCAAAGGGAATCACTCTTCATTCCTTATCGCCTTGCCTAACTCCCGAACTCTGTTCAGTATGAAATTCCATAGAATTTTAGGAATCAGGACAACGTGTATCAAAAACGTCGCGAGGATTGCATAGATAAAATGCTTCCGCTCGAGACTGTCATCAAAGCCATCAGTCACAGCAGCAAAGACTAACATGAAAACCACTATTGAGACAACAATTGCGGTCCAAACTCTGTCACCACTATAGAATTTGTTCTCCATATTGTCAATTCCTCAGCAACCAGTTAATTTGCACCACCAATTCCGAAGTTCGCACCTGATCAAACCGATCAAACTTTTCCCTGGAATGTATAAACCATTTTATTTCGGCAGTTATTGTGACGCGGTTGGACTTTCTGGTACATGCGCGGTTTGTAAAGTATCGGCTTCAAGGTTAGAATTTTCGTTTTGTAGTGGTGCAATCGAAAGTTGATAGCCGAGTGCTTTAAGAACGATTCCCAATGCGTCAATGAGAGGCGTATCCTCATTGGATAGCACCTTTGAAAGCATCTCAGGGTCCATATCGGCCTGCTTTGCCAACTTGGAAACTCCGCCCTGTGCTTTAACAACGGTTTCAAGAGCCCGTAGAACTACAGCAGGCCCCCCGTAGATATAGTAGTCGTCAAGAATTGCCTGGAGATAACCAATCGCCCTCTCCTTGTCGGCAAGGCGTTCGATCAGGTACTCGCGCAAGGTTCGCATTTTTCTCATAAGCGTGTCTCCTTGTATTCTAACCAATAATCATGACTACATTCTACTTGGCTTAATCGTCCTCAGACAATCTCAACAACATTTGTTGTGGTGTTAAAATTTGGACATTATCAACCGAAAACCCAGAAAGATTTCGGGTAACAATTACATCAAGTTGTATGAGCATTGCACAAGCGATTTGCAGATTATCTTCAAAGTCGTTTCCTGCTAACGTTGTTGCCAACTTCAGTTCGCGGGGACCGACTGAGATAATGGGCACTTGATTCAATACCGCGTGAATGAGTCGCCAAGCTTTCTCAAGCCCACCATAGCGACGGCTTATATAAAAAATGTCAGTTAGTGTCGTTGCTGTGACATAAGCAACAAACTGCTTGTCTAATTGCGCTTGCCAGATAGCATTTGCCTGAATGTTCCAAGGAGTTCGATCAAGCAGTGCATCCAGAACCACATTTGTATCCAATAAAGCGTGAATCATCCGTATTTTTTCATCCGCTCATCTTCAAGGATTTTTTTGCACTCTTCGTCAGTAGGAGGCGGTTTATCTGTTTTCATAATCGCCTGGATTTCTTCCAGTGTCATGGTTTGTGGAGGAAGTGGTGGTCGTGGCAACACGATAGTTTCCAAAATCCGCCGCGCCAAGTCAATGCGAATTTCTGGTTTCCAAGTTTTCACGCGTTGCAACACTTCAAACATCTCTTTAGAATCCATAATGTGAAACCCCGATAACCCTTTGATGTATAAAAAAGCGATTGCCTGACCCGCCCGTTTCGGGCGCGGGCGGCAATCGCCTTCGTGTGAAACTTAGTTCCGATAAAACACAACCTTAGACTTTACTCACCCTTCCGAACGGTAAGGCGGTAGTGTTTGCCGACCTTCTTCGTGTCAACGATCTCATGACCGTCGTTGGTGAGACTCGTCGGCACGTTCTCAAACGGTTCACCATCATCAATGGTAACCTCAAGGAGTTGACCGATGTCCATCGTCTCCAATCGGACTTTTGCTTGGACATAGTTGAACGGGCAAGCGACACCTTTGAGATCAAGACTATCGGTAATTTCCTCAACCGGTTTTGTCTCCTTGACCACCCTCGGTTTCCGTGCCGGTCGCGAGCGACGTGTTTTGCGACGGCTCTCTTCCTCTTCCTTGATGCGCATACGATTATAGACGTTATGCGATTCTTCTACGAAGAGTGTCGCTTCTTCAACCCGACGGTGTGCCAATTCGTGGTCGAAAGTAGAACTATCTTCTTCCGTAGCCTTAAAGAGATGTGCTCCGAATCCTGCGAAGAAGTTACCGGGATCAAAGAAATGGGTGCGGAATTCGTTGACGGTGGTCGCGTCGTCAATATATTGCAAACCTACCGTTGTCAGAAGTCCGTCTGTGGCTCTGATCATTGCATCAAAAGCCAACCCAGCGGAATCTTCATATTCACCCTTTTCCAAGTTCAAACCGGATTCATAGATAAGCCGATCTGCTTCTTCCAACTTCATAGAAACAAGTGCTATCACCTCTCCAGCACACTCACCGACACCAGTCTTGAGTTGGTAGTCTTTCGTATCACCTGTATCAATATAGAATTCAGGTGCTTCCTCGTACGGAGGAATCTGATCGTACTTGGACAAGATCGTTTTGATCTCCACTTTACCGAGCCGTCCGACGTAATCGGTGAAGGTTTCGTCATCTTGTTTTTCATCGACATATTTTCCAGTCAATTCTTCAATGAACGCTGGAATATATCTGCCGTGGATTTTTCCAGTTGCAAGTCCGTAAGAACTGGCGTTTTCAATCATGTGTCCACCGAGTAGCACCAGGTAGACAGGCGCGATATGCCCTCCCATTCGTTTTGAAGAGCCAAAGAAGCCAATATTGGCGATGTGATGCTGTCCGCATGAGTTGGGACAACCGCTAATCTTAATCCGAAAGTCCTTGATTTCATTCTGCACACCGGTTTCAATGAAATGGCTTCGCAGATGCGCTGCTAACCCCCGTGAAGAAGAAACACCGAGTTTGCAAGAATCAGTGCCGGGGCAAGCGGTAATATCAACCATAGACTCTGCCCCCGGATCGCCGAGACCGATTTCTTTCAGTTCGCGATAGAGTGCTGGCAGATCCGTCATCGTTACCCAACGGAGAACGATGTTCTGCTCGACTGTGGCGCGGATGGTGTCTTTAACATATTTCCGCGAAACATCCGCCAAAGCCCGCGTCTGGTCCGCAGTAATATCGCCGAGTGGCAGTGTAATCGTCACAAAAGCATAGCCGGGCTGACTCTGTAATTGCACATTAGATTGATACCACTCTTCAAACCCTTCGGGTTTCGTGGTGCCGTTGAGCTGCGTCGGTGCCTTGAGTGGACTCTCATCGTAGGCATTTAAATCATCCAAATAAGCTGTCCATTCGGGGTCATGCCGTAGTGTTTCCCGATCTTCAAGCACCAGTCTGCGAAATTCCTCAATGCCGTATTTAGCAATGACGAACTTTAAACGTGCTTTATTCCGATTTCTGCGCTCACCTAAACGTGTGAAGACTCTGCAAATTGATTGTGAAATCGGTAGGAGTTCCTCTGCGGGGAGAAAATCATCAAAGACTTTTGCCTGATGTGGCACCGCACCGAGTCCACCGCCGACATAGAGTTTAAAACCGCGTTTGACTTCACCGTCCACCTCTTTAACGGCAGCAACCGCACCGATGTCGTGCATGTTTGCCAAACCGCAAGCGTGCTCTTCACATCCAGAAAATGCGATTTTGAACTTACGACCAAAGTCCTGCGCATCTGGATGCCCCAAAAGGAATGCAGACAACGCCTTAGAATAGGGTGTTACATCAAACGTCTCATCTTGGCAGACACCGCTGAGAGGGCATGCTGTGACGTTTCGTACGACATTACCGCACGCTTCTTTTGTCGTAATGTCAACACTGGCGAGACGGCGCATCAGTTCTGGCGTGTTGTTAATGTCTACGTAGTGATATTGTACGTCTTGACGGGTGGTGATGTGGATGATGTTATCCGAGAATTCTTCAGCAACATCTGCTAACATTTCAAGTTGTACTGCTGTGAGTCCACCGAATGGGATTTTGACACGGATCATCTGCGATCTATCATCGCGCTGTCCGTAAACTCCGCGTCGGAGTCTAAAT
>CAZQIP010000013.1:0-1775 GCA_964593655.1 uncultured bacterium
CTATGGAACTGTGTAGCAGTTAGAGATTGTATACAGAGATGCCGGATTTCGAGGCATTGCGGACACCGAATGGCGACATAATAGGCATCGTTGAACACGGCATCAATCCAGTTGTGCGATGGGTCTTCCGACGGACTGCCCAAAAATTGGTCAAGTACCTCGTATTCCCTATCACAATCCGGGCAGATTTGCAAGTCGTGTCCGATGTCAGTCTGGTCGAGCCATCGCATCTTTGTCTGCTATCCTTCAGAAGCCACCAAAAATTCGGAGACCGATTTGAGGTAGCGGTTCGGCAGGCGTGCCTCGACGTGAATGGCTTCGTCGGCGTATTCCGTGTTAAGCACGGTGCCATGTTTATAGAGTAAATCGAGCGTTTTTCCTTCTGTGTATGGAATACTGAAGGAGAGGTTCGTACCGAGTTCAGCAAACCGCTTTGAGAGTGCATCCATTAATGTCTCAACGCCGTCGCCGCGTTGCGCGGAGATTGGAAACGCCTCTGGATGTTGGCACTGTAGCAGGTGTAGGTCGTCTTCCGTTTTAAGTTGGTCAATTTTATTGAAAACCATAAACGTTGGAATCTCCGTAGCATCCAATTCATGAAGGACTACGTTTACGGCGGCGATCTGTGCTTCTGCTTCTGGATGACTCACATCAATGACGTGAAGTAGCAGGTCGGCTTCCGTAACCTCTTCGAGCGTCGCCTTGAATGCCGCGACTAACTGGTGTGGGAGCTTCTTGATGAATCCTACAGTGTCGCTGAGGAGAATCTGCTGCTTTTGTGGCAAATCCACCTTCCGTGTGGTTGAATCTAAGGTTGCGAACAGTTTATCTTCAACCAAGACACTCTCACCTGTCAAACGGTTGAAAAGTGTCGATTTCCCGGCATTGGTATATCCGACGAGAGAGACTTTGACTTTTTCGGAGCGGTTTCTCCGTTGGACGGTGCGTTGCTTTTCAACGGCTTGAAGTGCTTTTCTGACCTGTCCAATGTTCCGACGTACCCAGCGCCTGTCCATTTCAAGTTGTGTTTCACCGGGACCCCGAAGGTGTCTACCACCGCCACCGCCTGTTGCGAGTCGCGAGAGGTGTGTCCACATCCGAGTGAGGCGTGGCAGTGCATATTCGAGTTGTGCCAATGCGACCTGTAACCGTGCTTCTTTGGTGAGTGCGCGTTGCGCGAACACCTGAAGGATGAGTCCTGTTCGGTCAATTGCGGCGATATCGAACGCCTGCTCGAGGTTACGTGTCTGTGCCGGTGACAGTTCTTCGTCAAAGATGATTGCGTCGGCGTTAAGTTCTTCAATGAGCGGTTTGAGTTCTTCAACCTTTCCTTCACCGATAAAATACGTCGGATTTGGCATGTTACGAGATTGAATCGTTTCACAGACAACTTCAATTCCAGCAGTCTCGGTGAGTTGCTGGAGTTCTTGCAGCGATTCTTCTGTTTCCTGCATCAGCGTATTTCGTAGTTTTACACCTACTAAGATCGCACGTGAAGGCGGGTTCGGTGCACGTGTATCGTAAAGTTCTGGCATCAAGGGACCCCTTTCTCAGTTTTGAAGCGCAATCGAAGCACCGTGCTTGGTACTTCCAACAACGCGGTATCTATCGTATAGTTTATCATATCTACTTTCAGTTTTCAACTAAAACCCTGTTTTAAGAAAAAACTTCAAATTTTCGGCGGGTACGTTCTGACTTCTCTGCTATTTTTCAGAGCCATTCAGTTTTCGGTTTTTCAGGCATTTTTGCGGAGGGATCGCGAGCGCAGCTCGCTC
>CAZQIP010000014.1:0-6121 GCA_964593655.1 uncultured bacterium
AGCGAGTGTCTCGTGGGCTCGGGATGTGTATAAGAGACAGCAATGAATGTTATTCTCTTTACAGTGATAATGCTGATTTTTATCAAAAGTGAAGTGTAGAATAGTTATAAGTTATAACTTATAAGTTAAAAGGGTTCAGGGACTCCCAACGGAAACCTTTTCTTATAACCTACTACTTATAACCTATAACCAAGTTTCTGAAAACTGACAACTGAGAACCGAGAACCAAAAATGATTTGGCATATTACAAAGCGTGAAATCTACGATAATCTCAATAGCCTCCGATTCGCCCTAACAACCGTTTTATTGCTGGCGTTGATGGTAACCAATGCTGTTAAGCATCTCCGAGAGCATCCAAAACGGGTACAGCGGTATCAGGACGCTGTCACCGAATCTTTGAATCACTTAACGGATCGCGCCGACGACAGCCTCTATACACTCGCACAATACGGACCGGGAAACTTCTACAAAAAGCCGTCTCCCCTTCACTTTTGTGCAAACGGAGGTGAACCCCTTTTACCTGATGCTGTTGAAGTGGACGACCCACCTGTGTTTATGACCGATGCAGAAGGCAACCGGCTACTCGAAGGTATCTGGAGCCTGTCCTATCCAGATGCCAACCTCCACAATAAGAACGTTGGACCGAACGTTTCACAAGTGGATTGGGCATTCATCATCGGTTACATCTTGAGTTTGATAGCCCTTTGGTTCACCTTTGACGCCTTCTCCGGTGAACGCGAGCAAGGTACACTCCGATTGATGTTAGCCAATTCAATTCCGCGACACACGGTCCTTATCGGCAAATTCTTAGGGGCATTGCTCAGTATTAGTATCCCGTTTGCACTTGCTGTGTTGGTGAACCTCTTATTGATTTCCACTGCAAATACTGTTCACCTGACGACAGAAGCGTGGGGACGCTTAGGTATCATTTTCTGCCTCGCGCTTTTGTACACGAGCCTGTTTGTGGCGTTAGGACTGTTAGTCTCGGCGCGTGTACAACAGAGCGCGGTGAGTCTGATGATACTGCTGTTGACGTGGGTAACCCTTGTCGTTTTTATGCCGAGTACCCTCGCTTCAATTGCAAGCAGCTTTTCACCTGCAACATCCTTCGACGAATTTTGGAAGCAGCGGAACCCGATTCAAGAGAACTTATGGGATAAATATAAGGAGGGTCGGTCCAGTAAATTGGAAGACAGGCGGTTAAGGGCGAAAAGCGAGTTTTACACCGAAAACGCTGAAAGAGACGAACGCAAGCACGAAGAACGATTAAAGTACCGGAGTGCCCAGGTGTACCGTGCGCGCGCTATCACCGGTATCTCACCCGCTACACTTCTGCAGCACCTGATTGAAGGGTTTGCTGGCACTGGATTTGAGCGACACTTGCAATTTGTGGAAAACACACAACGTTATACCCGTCAATTGCGGGAATTCGTTGCTGACACCGATAGAGCCGATCCAGAAAGTCTTCATATTTTGGGTGTTCGCGAAGGCATGTCCAAGAAGCCTATCAGCCCAGAATCCGTTCCGAGATTTGAAGATACCCTTAATCTGAATAGGGATTTCAATACTGCAGCGATGGAATTGTTACTGCTAACGTTATTTGTCTTAGTACTATTGTCTGGGGCGTATCTCGCGTTTGTGCGCGTTGAGGTTTAAACCCCCTAAATCCCCCTTATCAGGGGGACTTGAAGGCAAAAAATGATGATGACACTGATCCGTAGAGAATTGCTCAATAACTTGATGACTTTTCGCTTCGCGGCGGCACTTCTTATTACGCTACTGCTTGTCGTTGCCAATACAGTTGTGCTTATTCAAGATTACGAGCAGCGATTGGAAAGTTACAACGCCTCTGTCAAAACACATCACACGGAGATACAAGAGAAGCAGACCTACTCAGCAGGAGAAGTTGAGGTTGATCGCCCCCCGAATCCGTTGAGTATCTTCAATGTTGGCTTGGACAAACGGCTCGGAAACGAGATTTGGATTGCACATAATAATGTGCCGACACTCTGGGAAGCCCGTATGAACGCCTCAGATAACCCGTATCTCAATATCTTGTCTTCAATTGATATTGTCTTCATCTTTGAGGTAGTTCTAAGTCTGATGGCGTTGCTATTCGCGTACGATGCCCTCGCGGGTGAACGCGAGCAGGGCACCTTACGCTTAGTGCTGACGCATCCCGTCCGTCGCGGACACATCTTACTCGCGAAATATATCAGCGCGATGCTCTGCCTGCTCGTGCCACTGTTGATGAGTCTGCTGCTCGCGATGCTTTTGTTGACGACAACCACCTCTATCTCTCTGAGTGCCGATGATTTTGGACGTATCGGCGGAATTGTTTTAACGTCAATCGCCTATCTGTCGGTGTTCTATCTTATCGGGCTGCTCATCTCAGCGGTAACACAAAGAACGGGTACTGCGTTGATGCTCGCTATGTTCATCTGGGGTGCTTTGGTGTTGGTGTATCCAAATCTAATCCTTGCGGCGATTCGCTCATCAGACATCCCGCAAGCGAAAGCCGTTTCCGCGTTTAATGAAATAAAACAGGTTTGGGATGAATTCGACAGGGATCGGAAGCAATACCTTGCGACCGATGCTTTCCCTGGCGAGGATCCGACCTTTAACATCAACGGGATGGGATTTTTCTATGAACATTTTCCTGAAAATCGATTAACACTCCTCTATCTCTACAACAGTATGATGACTTTTGGAGAGCTTGATGAAAAATTTGAACGAGAAGTCCCGCACGCCCAAAATTATTTCCAATTTCTCATACCGTCAACGATCAAGACAGCGGAGCGGGCATGGCTTATCCGAAAGCAGGCGTTAGAGGAGACGCTTGTTCGGAAGGCGAATATGAAAAGAGCCCTCTTGAAATTTTCACCCGTCGGGATGTACGATGCAGGGACGCAAGCGTGGGCAGGCACTGATTTAAAAGGTGTCCGAGATTTTTTTGACGCGGTTCGGCAATACCGACAAACAGTCATCGACTATTTTTATACCAAAAACGCCTTTGCCTCCCGAAAATGGTTCGCTGCAGACGAGGGTGCGGCGGATTGGCGTACACTTCCCGCGTTTTCCTTTAAAAGAAGCGGTGTTAAGATAAATGCGAAGCGAGCGTTGCCAGATTTACTCCTGTTGCTTATGTTGAACGTCTCTCTTTTTATGCTGATATTTCTGGTTTTCATCAGGAGTGAGGTGTAGAATGTGGCATATTGCGAAACGTGAACTCTATGATAACCTCAATAGCCTTCGGTTTGCCCTGGCAACGGTGTTGCTGCTGGCGTTAATGCTGACCAATGCAGTCGTCCATCTCAGGGAACAACCGGTGCGGATGCAGAAATATCGTGATGCGGCGACGGAATCCGTGAACACGCTAACATCTCGCACGGATTTGTATGATCTCGCGCAAAAGGGACCTGAGAAACTTTATAAAAAACCTTCACCACTCCGCTTCTGCGCCGATGGCGGTGATAGTTTGTTGCCTGCCTTAGCGGATGCAGCGAGTTACTTTTGGGGCGGCAGAGACTTAAAAGCCTTCTGGCGGATGACCTATCCGTCCGCCACGCCTAATCTGAAAAACATTGATCCCGCAGCTATTGAGGTGGATTGGGCGTTTGTGATTGGTTACGTCTTGAGTTTGATTGCATTGCTCTTTACATTTGACGCTGTTTCCGGTGAACGTGAGCAAGGCACGCTACGCTTGATGCTGGCAAACCCGATTCCACGCCATACCGTCCTCATCGGCAAGTTTTTAGGGGCGTTCATCAGCGTTAACATCCCCTTAATTATCGCGGTGCTGATGAATTTATTGGTGATTTCTACCTCAAGTGCTGTCCACCTCAGTGCTAATGAATGGGGACGTTTGGGTATTATCATCGGTATCGCGCTTCTTTACTTATGTCTCTTTCTGGCATTAGGGCTCTTGGTTTCTGCCCGTGTGCACCAAAGTGCGGTGAGTCTGGTGATACTTCTGCTCATTTGGGTGAGTTTCGTGATTTTCATGCCGAACACACTCGCCTCAATTGCCAGTCGCTTCTCACCGGCGAGAAGTTACGATGCGTTTCAGGAAGATAGACGGCAAACGCATCAGTCAATCCTGGAGGTATATCACATGCAGCGGGAAAAGACAGACGATCCGTCGAAAAGAATGCTGATATCGGGTGAATACGTCACCCAAGATGCAACACAAGATGGACGCGTACGCCAAGAATACTTAAGGGAACGAATTTCTCAGGTGCGTCAAGCGCGTTCAATAACTCGTATCTCGCCTGTAGCAATCGCTGAACATCTCCTTGAGGTTTTTGCTGGAACGGGGTTGGAGCGGCACCTCCAATTTGTGGAGAACGTTCAACTTTATGCGCGTGAATATCATGAATTTATTGCTGACACTGAGCGGTCAGATCCGGAAAGTCCGCATATTATCGGTGTCCGTGATGGGATGTCGAAGAAAGAAGTATCACCGGAAGCAATTCCGAGATTTGAAGATACGCTGAACCTTAGCAAGGATTTCAATGCAGCGGCAATGGATCTGTTGTTATTGACGTTGTTCGTTGTCGTTTTGTTGGCGGGTGCGTATCTCGCCTTTGTGCGCGCCGAGGTCTAATATAAAATGCTGAAAACACTCATTCGCAGGGAACTGCTTGACAATCTAATGACCTTCCGTTTTGCGGCGGTATTGCTCATCACGCTGTTGCTCGTTGTTGTAAACACGGTCGTGCTTGTCCAAGATTACGAACAACGTTTGGAGAGTTACAACGATGCCGTCAAAATGCATCGTCAGGATTTGGACAATTCCAAAACCTATTCTACTGCGTATTTGTTTATTGACCGAGCACCGAATCCGTTGAGTATTTTCAATGTCGGGTTAGATAAACGTTTGGGAAACTACACCGGTATCTATCACGGATTTATGCCGACACTCTGGGATGCCCGAATGCACGGTACTGACAATCCGTTTATTGCTTTCTTTTCTTCAATTGATATTGTCTTTGTTTTTGAGGTTATCCTCAGTCTAATGGGATTGATATTCGCTTACGATGCGATTGCGGGAGAACGTGAACGCGGCACGTTGCGTCTCGTTCTCGCACAGCCCATCGGACGCGGGCAGATTTTACTTGCGAAATATATCAGTGCGATGGCGTGTCTGTTGGTTCCATTGATATTGAGTCTGCTTTTCGCCCTACTATTGCTAACGCGTTCAATTCCGTTGTCAACGGCTGATTTCCTCCGCATTGCTGGAATTGTGTTCACCTCATTCGCGTATCTATCGCTGTTCTACCTCATCGGGTTGCTGATTTCCGTAGCAACGCGTAGAACCGGCACAGCGTTGATGCTCGCCATGTTCGTATGGGGGTTTCTGATACTCGTGTACCCGAACCTGATTCGGGCGACCGTTAACCCTGGAGGCGACATCCAAGCACGCACGAAGATTGTTGAAGATCAGATTCAACAGATTTTAGATGAATATGAAAGGGAACGTCAAAAGTTCCTTGAAAAGGAAGGAATCGCTGGCGAAACATCGGAATTTAGTAAAGCAATAGGGCTGCATAGTTACGCCTTTGTACATCCCGTAACCCTTATGTCCTACGTCGAAAATATAAGTCTTATTTCAGAAATCCATCCAGAATTTGAACAGTACGTCCCGAGTGCTAAAAGATACTATAGTTTCGTTGAACCCCTGTCCGCCCGAACGGTAGAAAAAGCTTGGCACATTCGGAAGCAAGCACTTGATAAAATTTACGTTAAACAAGCCGCAACGGATAGGGTATTGTTGAAACTTTCACCCGTGGGTGTTTATGATTCAGCGACGCAAGCCTGGGCAGGCACTGATCTAAAAGGGGTCCGAGATTTTTTTCATGCAGCGCGACGGTATCGAAAAGCTGTGATTGACTATCTCTACGCGAAAGATGCGATGTCGTCAAGAGAGTGGTTTATCGCCGATAAAGGTGCCGTGGATTGGAGCACACTCCCGCAGTTCACTTTTGAAAGAAGCGATATCGGAACAAATGCAAAACGGGCATTACCCGACCTATTCCTACTGCTAATCTGTAACCTCGTCTTGTTCATGGCGATAGTTCTTATTTTTTTCAAAAGCGAAGTGTAGAATAGTTATAAGTTA
>CAZQIP010000015.1:0-2095 GCA_964593655.1 uncultured bacterium
TATCAAAAACCTCTTTTATAGTAAAACCTATAATTAATGGGCACTCTCAAACAGTCTGAATACCTATAACAGGCATTCAGACTGGCACAAACTAAAAGTTTATGCTACAAAGATGTCCATTTATTTATGGGCTTCACTATAATTGACAACTGATGACTACTGGGGCAGTTGCGAATTCTGTAAACGCTACATAGTGTTCTTATCCGAAAACCGATAGCCGAGGAGCAACACCTATTACGCTACTTCTTTTCTTCAGGGAACGGAGCGCGGATGTCGTAACGTCCTTCAACAAACACCGGTAGCTTACCGCCTTCAACCAAAAGGTCGAGGGGGTTCGGACGCGTTGTTAAGGGGAAGGTTACTACGTCCTGAATGCGCAACGATTCGTAAATCGCCATGAGGATCTCGATCGTGCAAAGCCCGTGTTTGCCAGCGTTACGGTGTTCATCAATATCGCCTTCGATCCAGGCTAACATCTCTGTAAACTGATTCGGTTCGCTTTGGCGGGGTTTGATGGTCTGCCACCCAGTGGCTTTGCTATTCAAGAGTTCAATCGCGCCATCGCCCCCACGGCGCAGCTGCCCATCATCCCCATAAACGGCATCGCCTCGCAGTCCTGGTTCTGGCAAATCGCTTTCGTAGATACCGCGGATCCCACCGTCAAAACAGATTTCTGCCATACAGAGGTCTTCGGTCCTCACACGGCGTTCCCACCGGTCGGTTTTCCGTGCTGCCTGACCAATAAGCCATAGCGGATCTGGATCTCCGAGAATAAAACGCATTTCGTCAACTTCGTGCGTTCCACGGTTCAGCAATCCGTGTCCGTCGCGACGGAGCATGGCTTGGGGTTGGCCGATTGCGCCTTCTTGGATGAGTCGGCGTGCCTCACAGTTCTGTGGACTGAACCGGCGTTGGTGTCCGACGACCAATTTCACGTCGTGCTTCTCACAAGCATCCATCATGTCTTGTGCGTCGCCGACAGAAGCCGCCATCGGTTTCTCGGTAATAACGCCCAAGACCCCGTTTTCAGCCGCGGCGATTGTTGGTTCAGCACGCACGCTCTGCCATGTGGTGATACTAACGATGTCTAAATTCTCTTTCTTGCACATTTCACTGAAATCGGTATAATGGGTTGGGAGTGCGAATTCTTCAGCGAATTTCGCGGCGGATGCTTCACTGATGTCGGAGGCTGTGACCACTTCAGCGCGCCCTGTATTGGTCCAATTATTTGCGTGGGAACGTCCCATGCCGCCACATCCAATAATTCCGACACGATATGTTTTGTCTGCCATCTGTTTTACCTTTTTATAGTTATCAGTTATCGGTTATCAGTTTTCAGTTAAGAGGGAATTTTGTAACAATTCACCACTTCCTGGAGCCCACAAGTTTCGGTAGTTTGTTACAAAAGCATTTCTTAACCGACGACTTCTGCCTTACAAGCATTATATATTATCAAAGATTGCCTGTCAATACAAGCGAATTCTGAGAAAAATGGATAACATGTGTCTATTTTGACACAATTCTTTAAACCTAAAACCCTTGTAACACGGTAGTTTGTAACAGGTACCCAATTGGCATCGTTTATGCTATAGAGGGAGTAAATCTCTATATCCTGCGACGAAGATTTGTGAAGGAGAGGGAAAAAATGGAAAAATTAATAATCAAAGGCGGTACCAGACTTGAAGGGACAATCCCGGTCAGCGGTTGTAAAAACGCGGTTCTTCCGATCGCGGTTGCTGCTGCGATTCTCGGTGACGGTGTGAGTGTGCTACATAACGTGCCGAACTTAACAGACGTAATGACCCTTCGCGCTGTGTTGGAAGGGTTGGGTGCTACAATAAAATTTAAAAATTCAACACTCTATATTGAACCGATAAATCACTTGGAGTATGAAGCCCCTTATGATCTCGTGCGAAAAATGCGTGCGTCCATCTATGTGTTGGGTCCGCTTGTTGCGAAGCTTGGAAAAGCAAAAGTATCGTTTCCGGGTGGCTGCGCAATCGGTCCGCGCCCGATTGACTTACATATTCGTGGCTTGGAGCATTTGGGTGCGAAAGTAATGGTAGAAAAGGGGTACATATACGCGCAAGCGGAA
>CAZQIP010000016.1:0-6714 GCA_964593655.1 uncultured bacterium
CGATCTTGAGTTGACCATCACTTGGGAAGATGGAACCGAAACCCTTTCCTACACCGTCAGACCGTTTGTCGCATTCGTTAGCGCGGATCCGGAGAGCGGTGTCGAGATTACCACAAACGATAGCATCACACTGACTTTCGACAATCCACCAGCCGATGTTACCGTTAGCACAGGTGTTGTCTTAAGCACTGGTAATACTGCGACGATCACGGGTCCTTTCACACCCGGCGAGCTTGAGTTGACCATCACTTGGGCAGATGGTTCCGAAACTCTGAACTATACCATCCGTCAGCCTGTGGCGTTCGTTAGCATAGAGCCTACCATCGAGTCGCAGCTTACCGTGGACGGCACTATCACTCTGACTTTTGACAATCCGCCAGAGGACGTTACTGTTAATGAAGGCGTTGCTACAGTCGCTGACGAGACTGTGACAATCACGGGCCCCTTCACACCTGGTACCCTTGCGTTGACGATTACTTGGGCAGATGGCAGCTTAACGTTTACTTACACGGTCGCTGCACCGGATACTGAATCCCCCACAATCACTGGTGGAACTGTCAGTGATAGCGATACAGACGTTGAGGTTGAAGCGATTAACAGTAGCGCAGTGATTGAAGTCGCGTTCAACGAAGAGGTAAGTGGCACCCTCGCACTGCAAACTGAAGCAGGGGATGATGTCGGATGGATCGGCACAATTGAAGGTAACAAAGGGACACTTGAACTGGTCAAAGGCAAAGAGCTTGATCCGGAAACGACATACGTTATTGCGGGGAAAGTCGAAGACGCTGCGGGTAATGAGACAGATATCAACATTACTTTTACTACCGCCAGTGCATACGATGGCGTTCCCTTTGAAGTCACCGATGAAACATTTGAGACCCTTGTGCTTGAATCTAAGCTTCCGGTTGTGGTTGAGTCCTATAAGGATGGCTGACCCTTCTGTCAAAGAATGGCGCCAGTTGTCGCCGAAATTGCTTTAGAGCACAAGAACACATTTGTCGTTGTGAAATTGAATTCGGGTAACAATCCGAAAACAATTCAAAAATACCGGTTTATAGGACACCCTACTTATCTTGTATTTCAAGATGGAAAAGATGTTGGACGTTTCGGAGGCGAAACACCGAAAGCGGAGTTCGTCCAGAAGGTCCTTGACGCGATAGACGTTGAGGAAAATTAAGGGAAAATATCAAGTATAGCAGTTGAAAAATGCTGCGAGTGCGGGGCTAAGGCATACATACAAGGACAGAAAACGTATGAAAAAGTTGATTTGTTTGTTGCTAACACTAAGTTTGACACTTGGATTTTTGACAACAAGTTACGCCGCAGATGAAGATTTCGATGCTCGGAGTGCATCTGATGTCAATACTGATGGCTTCGTTAGCATCCTTGACTTGAAGTTCATCGCCTCGCACCTTGGTAAGATGCCAACCGAAGATGCGGTTCCCACCCCGGACATTAACAGGGACGGGATCGTCAATATTTTAGATTTGGTGCTCGCTGCAAACTCTTTAGGCAAAACATCCGGTATCCCTTTTGAAGTTACCGATGCTACTTTTGACGACATCGTATTGGGTTCCAAACTTCCGATCGTCGTAGAGTTCAAATCTGAGTTCTGAATATACTGTATACTGATGAAGCCTGTGGTCACAGCGGTAGCATTAGAATATCGGGATACCTTCACTTTTGCCAAGTTGGACGTGAACACGCAATCCCAAAAGACTCGCGAGTATAACATCCGCGGAACACCGACCTATATCGTATTCAGGGATGGAGAAATTGCGGGGGCGTTTGTCGGGGCAATGCCGAGTACTAAATTGGTAGAGCGAATTCTTGGTATCTTAGAAATTGAAGACCCTGAGTAGGATTTAATAAAACTCTATAACCTAAGCGGTCCGCTTGGATAACACTCCCACCCGAAAGGCTAAGCCGTCGCGGTGGTAAAACCACCACTCCAATAGCAGGACGACACATGCCAGCAGTGCCGGTATCCGCCATACTTCCTGCGTCATCGGTTGTAATCCGCTTTCTATCGCTGTTGGCACCTCTGCGGTCGGTACTGCTCCAGGATGTGGAAGTGCTGATTCTTTCGGATCCATCAGATTAACCGTGAATCGTTCAAGCTGCCTATCATCAGCAAAGAGCGTGTAGACACCTACCTGATCCGTCTCCGTAAATATGGAATCCACCACTTCAACCGTCTTGTCATCAGGTTTCTGCACGTGAAGGGCAATTTCCTCGCCTATCGGTGCGATTCGGACGTGCTCTCCAGCGCGAAACGCATGTCGGGTCTGTCCTTCTTGAAACGCAAAGGATTGGAGCGGAGTGCTTCTCGCCTCAAACCACTCTAAACAGTGATAAAAAAATAGCTGTCCATCCGGGACAGTTAGCGCGAAGGAAGGGATATCAAGGTTAAACGCATTAAATTCAAAAACAAGGAATTGGCTGCTTGATTCTTGACCGAGCCATATCAATGCCCCCTTTTCCGTTTCCATAAGCGAACGTCCAGAGAGCGGCAATTTTCGGTACGTAGATTCCAGGACCTGTAATCCTTGTATCAACACACCTACCATGAGCGGATGGGTTTCATCCGTCTCGATAACACGTAGAGGTGCTGCAACTTCCTCAACGCCGCGGGCATCTTCTGGTATAAATGGTAGGTTGCTACCGGGGTTGATGAAAACCAAGTGTGTGCCAGATGTAACTTCAGAAAAACCACCGAAAGCTTCGCGTCCAGCGCGTGTGCCACCGTCGAAAATTGCGATATGCGCGTCACCGGTGCCGTGATAATCCGCGGGTTCCACCAGATGGAGTTGGACGTGTTCTCCGTACGTCCTTAACAACGCAGGCAGCGAAGACTTTGAGTTGTCACTGACGAGCAAGATTCTCAGTGGGGCAACGGTAGACAGGAGTGCATAAGCCCTGTTATCAACGCCAAAATCATCCTTTAACTGAAGACGTGCACTAATAACCTTATCCTCTAAACCGCTCGGATCGTCGGAAAAAAGGATCGATGTTTTGCCCGGCGGGATAGAGGCTGTTTTCTCATCAAAAGGTTCGCCTTCTACCGCCAATTGAACATCTAATTCTCTCGGAGCATCCGTGAAATTTCGGATACCGACCAGCACCTCGTACTTGTCCGCTACGATTTCAACGCTGAAATGAACGATCCCGACATTCTGCGCTGCCCCACCGACTCCGATTTTATGAATCGGCAGCGATATATCTGGCAGGTTTTCAAAATTATCGCTGATAAAGAAGATTTTGTCTTGTGGTGACTCTGCATAGTGTGTTACAGCATCGAAGACGGGTTGGAGATTACGCGGTGCCTCGCTTTTCGGGATATTTTCTATTGCGTGCTGGAGTTTGGCTGTATCCGTTGTGAAGGCTACTTGGACAGCGGTGGCGTTTGTTAGCATCAGCATCATTCCCCCCTCTGCGGAGACCTGTTCAATGTGCTGCAGTGCCGCCTGTTTTGCCAACGCGAGACGGGTTTGTCCCATCTCTGTTGACAACATACTCGCGGAGTTATCAACGATAAGAATTGCCCGTCCTGGCATAAACCCGGGTCTATGCAATGCCGGACGTGCTGCGCTGAACGTCACAAGCAACAAAAACAGCACTTGTAGCATCAGGAGTAGTAGGTTACGGAGTCGCTGGAAAGGGACATTTGCTCTCCGATCCTCATCAGCAGAGAGCCACAGCATGATACTTGGGACGCGGTGGGTGTGGCGGCGCAATTTTAGAAAGTGAAGTGCTACCACAATTGGGATAACCGCCAACAGATAAAACGCGGCAGGGTTCAGGAACTGCATTTTTGCCTCTCCGCGGACTTTCGATGAAACGTGCGACTAAGCGTTCTCCTCTTTTTCTTTTAGGCTTTGCATCACCTCTTCGGCATCCAGTTTGCCGACTTCACCATAGTCTTGTAAGCGTTCACACGCCGCCCGTACTTTATCGTGTTCGTCAAGTTCCAAATAGAGGCTTGCCAGATTCTTGTGCATTTCCCGAAAAACGCCTGGCCAGTTCCGCTCACCTTCTTTGTCAACGATACGGTTTGCGTTCTCAAGCGCGGTGTTGACCACTTCGTCTAAGTTGGCCTTATCTTCATCTGAAATATGAAAATCTGGTTGTTCGCGTTTTTCGTTGTAGGCTTTCAGTTGCCCAATTGCTCTATCACATTCGTTATATGTTTTTTCTATGCTTAACGCGCCTTCAAAAATTTTTGATAAAAATCCAAGTTTCATAAGCTCTCCGAATAGTATAGGTGTGGGTGAGACATAAGTGTCTCACCCGAGAAATAATAGCGTTAGAAATCGGTTTTCAACTCTCCCCAAGTTGTTGCCAACTTGTTATGTGCCTCGACTGCAAGCACGCCTGGAACGCTGAGTTCCATTGATGCTTGAATTTCCTCTTCAGTCAACGCCTTGGCGTATATGACGACTTCATCAATAATAGCGTCCTCTACTCTGTGGACGTTAGGATTTTCGCCTGCACCGATATAAATCGCTGCCTCTTTGTGCTCAGGCAAATCAAAATTCTCTACCTGCGCGCCGATAAATTCGCCATTGACATAGATTTTACCATCTTTTCCATCGGCGACCATCACGTAATGGTACCATTCATCTAACTCAAACTTGAAGTTCCCGAGACTTTTGTCAGCGTGATGCCCGGCATCCCAGAACGGGTTGAAATTCGGGTTGACCATAGTGCGGTATTCACAACATCCAGCAGCAGCGGCTTCAATTGAAATGATCCCATCATACTCGACATGTTCATTGAGGTAAAACCATGCTTCCATCGTGATGACTCCCTTTTGGCCGACGGGAACGATAAAGTCATTCGCAGCCATCTGGACGATCCCGCCGTTGAGACGTATCGCCTTTTTGAATGCACCGTCAACGAGTGAACCTTTTCCAACTAACTCTGCCTCGTTCCCGTTGCCGGAATCGTCTAAGACTTTCTTGCCATTCAGTCTATCAAAAGAGTAATAGACAAGGATGTCTGTTTCCTCGACAGCATAAGAGAGCGTACCAGCAAATACACAGATTGCTGAAAGCCCTAATACAATTATACTTCTAAGCATCTGTATCCCCTCCTTTAGTGTTTTAACTGAAGTAATTCTAACATAAACAAACAACAGTGTCAACGCTTTATATTTTGAAGGCAGAACCCTTCAGTTTTAAGAAATTATAGAGTTTCTCGTCCTTTTTTCAGGATCCGGTGCGGTTAGGAAACCGCACCATAGGTGTCAATTTAGTAGGAATAAGGTTGTATTTCGTGTAAGAAAAATGCTGTCAATCGGAAATACCTCTTGTATAATGTAGAAAAAGATTAGAGTGGTTATTTCTACAAAAAAAGAGGTATTTCCAATGTCCATTTTACAACAAGTGGCAAATAAAATGCAAACAATCCTTCAGACCGTTCCTGATGAAGCTGCTGTCGATACCGGACTCGTCAAGAGAAAGCGAAAACTTACCGGGAGTGCGCTGACACAAATCCTGGTCTTGGGTTGGTTAGAAAATCCAGAAGCGAGTTATCAGCAACTCACTGAAACCGCTGCGACACTGGGTATAGAAGTCAGACGCCAATCCCTTGAACAACGCCTGACCCGCGAAACGACTGAAATGTTGAAGATGACACTTGATGCCGCGATTACAGAAATGCTTAAAGTTGCCGGGCAGCGAGAAGCCCTTGATTTACTTCAGGAGTTTAGGGGCGTTTATGTTCAAGATTCCACGTGGATCAGCCTCCCCGATGAACTCCACGAGACGTGGAAAGGACAACCGAAAAAGAATCATCCCAACAAAGCCGGGTTGAAACTTCATCTACGCTTTGATGTCCTTACAGGCCACTTTCACGACTGCCAACTCACTGATGGCATGACGGCTGATTTGACGGCTTCAAAAGCAGCCGACCCACTACCAGAAGGGAGTTTACAACTCGCAGACTTGGCTTACTTTTCGCTTGATGAGTTTGAGAAACTCACCGAAAACAACGTCTACTGGATCTCGCGTTTGAAAGCCAACTCTTATCTCGCTGATGAAAACGGTGAACGCATTGATTTAGAAAAGACCCTGAAAGCAGAAGTAGACAACACCTACATCCGTAAGGCAATACGCATCGGAAAGAGAAAGCAACTTCAAGTTTATCTCATCGCTGAAAGACTTTCTGAAGCAGAAGAGAATAAACGCCGACGCTATATCCGACGCCGCGCCAAACGCAAAGCAGAAACACCCTCAAAAGCACTCTTACGCCTCGCAGGATACAACCTGTATATCACCAACATTGAAGCGCATCGACTCACACCCAAACAGATATGTGTCATTGTCGGTATCCGATGGCAGATTGAGTTGATGTTTAAGAGTTTCAAAAGTATTTCAAAACTCCATGTCTCAAGAAGTCAGAAACCCTATCGTATCTTAGCTGAAATCTATGCCAAACTCATTGCGCTTCTGATTCAACACGCCGTCATGTTAGGTGCCGGATACCGACATATACAACAGAGTTTCATCAAGACAGCAAAGCATATCGCAGGCTATGCGAGGCTACTTACATTGAGTTTTCATCACTCAAAAACGGCACTTCGTAAAACTTTGAAAGACATAAAACGTTCATTTGAAAATGGGGGTGCTTTTCAGAGAAGCACTGGTAAAAATACAACCTTTCGCAAAATCCAAGAGGCTATGGAAAATCCACTAAATTGACACCTATGGT
>CAZQIP010000017.1:0-4366 GCA_964593655.1 uncultured bacterium
CCCCATACTTTAGCTTGGGGAGGAATGCCCGCTCTTTTTTTCTTGACATTACGTCTAAAATGTTGTTATGATTACGGTATCAGGTTGGAAACCAGCATTCTAAGCGTTGCCACTCGGAAACCATGTGCTTGCTTCTCACTTAGAAGGAGATAAACACCTGATACCTGAATTCCTATGAAAAAGAAACGAAAAAAGAAACACCGTCGCCGCAGGAATAAATATCAGATACGCGAACATCCGCAGAATATGCGTCTCGGCAATATGCTTGACGACCTGTGTGATGTGCATAACCACTTTCTCAAACTTGAGAATCGGTATTATCGTATCTATGGTAAATATGCGGGGCGTTATCGTTTGCAGCCACATCTGACGAAGTTGCTTGAACGCACCCATAAGCATTGGGCGTGGATCCCCCGCGACACGCTTGACGCTGTGATTATCAATCTTCACCGTGGTTTTGAAAACTTTTTCGATATTCCCAAGTTCGGTCGTCCGAAACACAAAAGACGTGGCAAATATCGTTCTGCGAAGTTTCAATCCGCTTATCTTCTTGAAGAAGGACGTGTCCGTATCTCTTTTAAGGAATGGGACGAAGCCTCACAATCCTTTAAGTTCAACAAACGTTGGTTTTCTTTCCATCACCACCGCGATTGGAAAGGTAAAGTGTGCTACATCCAAATCCTTCGCGATGCTGTCGGAACGTATTGGCTTTACGTTGTTACCGATGATGCTTCCAAAGAGGTTCTGCCCGCAACAGATGAAAGCGTTGGGGCAGACTTCGGTATGGAAACGTACTTGACGCTCTCGACGGGCGAGAAAATCCAACACCCACAATTCTTGAAACAATCCTTGAAAGCATTCCGAACCCTTTATAGAGCATTGAGTCGCAAAGTTAGAGGCTCCGGTAATTGGTGGCGATGTCTCCGTGAAATCGTCCGATTGTTCCGGCATCTCACGCACCAACGCAAAGACTGGCATTTCAAACTTGCCACGGACCTTTGCCGAAGATTTGACTTTATCGCGACCGAGACACTGAACCTCGACGGTATGAAACGCCTCTGGGGACGCAAAGTCTCCGACCTCGCTTTCTACCAGTTCGTTGAGATATTGCGGTATAAGTGTTTCAAACAGAATCGTGAGTTCCATCAAGTCGGACAATGGACACCGACAACGAAGCCTTGTTCAGATTGTGGGTATCACAACAAAAATCTTACGCTTTCAGATCGGCAGTGGACATGTCCCGAATGTGGCATACACCACGACAGAGACATCAACGCTGCGATAAATATCTTGAGGGCTGCTCGTGGTCCCTCTGTGGAGCAGATGTAAGACGTTTCCACGGAAACGCGAACTGCTACGAAGCACAAGCCCCGCCCTTTAGGGCGTGGGTGCCTTGACTAAAAATAGTAGTTTGGAAAGATGTATCCATTTTGCCAGCAAATCGTAACTAACGAAATGAAACGGAAGGCACAGGCGCAAATCTGGCGAGGAATTTGATACCGCCGTTTAAGGGTTTTGGTGTATAATTCTGACAAATTTGTTTTTTCTTGCAACTTTCTGAGATTTTGGTGTATAATACCTTAAAGTGTTTTATTTCGATTTCCACTTTCTGACGAAACAGCGGAGTCTATTGAACAATGTTACGAAAACATCGACAAGTTCTTATTTTACTCGTGGGGCTATTGTACGTCTATTCGGTGTGCCCATTCCTCTGTGCGGCACTTGAACAAAAGTTCTGTCATGATGTGCATCAAGAAGCCTCGAGTGGAGTTACTGAAACCCACTCAACCTGCTGTCAAAGCACTAAAACAGGCACAGCAGGTGAAACCGAAAATCCGTCTGAAAGTGGTAAGTCGTGCTGTGCAACTGATTTGGAACTTGTACTTCCAGACATCAGAGACAACATCCCCGAATTCCGTGAATTAATCGGACAGTCTCTGGTTTCGATTCTTCCTACCTCGGCGACTTTACCTGTTGCCCCCGAAGAATCTTTTAAGACTTCTTCCGTGCCTTTAGTTTCTACACTTTTCCCCGATCATCCTCTAACCCGTAGAGGACCTCCATTTGCGCAGTGCTAACTGAATTCCGCGAAGAATTCTTTAAGCATGCGTCTATCCTTTGTTTTCACACTTTTACTTAGACTACCATCTCTGAATAACGGTTCTCATTGACGAAAAACCGGTGCGTAGTGGTGCAATGAATTAATTGTGCTTCAGACATGCGGAACCTCATAGAGTTTCAAAATCTCTGAAACGCGAATTTATTTTCAGATTTGGTATGACATATCGTTTTCCGAACTTTCCTTTCATGAAGGTTTGTGTCTAAAACTGTCAATAGACTTGTAACGCGAGACCTTATATCTCGCTGCGTTACAATACTTTTTGGATGATAAATTACAAATTATGAAAATACGTTTGCTTTTACACGTGATACTACTCAATTGGGTTTTTATCTCTTTCGGATTCGCACAAGAAAGTTGTCCGGCGTGAAGTAACCCTGTCTTGCCGCCCAGCGGGATAGGTGAAGTCAGTTTGGCTTCAAAAGAGATAAATCAATTTCGAGTCAATGTGAATATGTTAGTCTCCCCTGATGCCCAAGGTGGGCATCTTGAAACACGAGGACTTTCGCCGACAGGTGAAGTAGTGGATACGCCTTTACATAGGCACCACGTAG
This sequence comes from uncultured bacterium, assembly GCA_964593655.1. Classification (GTDB taxonomy): domain Bacteria; phylum Poribacteria; class WGA-4E; order WGA-4E; family WGA-3G; genus WGA-3G. Next base: position 2,674 of record CAZQIP010000017.1, read on the forward strand.
CATTAAGTACTTACCGGATGGATATTGGATTGCAATACTTGCTGAGCGATCGATGGGTGTTGCAGGCGAACATTCCGTATGCAGTCAAAAATCAGCAAGCAAGTATTGAATGGATTGATCCGATCAGTGCTGAAGATGAACAAGCGATTTTACGGAGTAGGGACATCCATCATCGAGATGAAACCTATGCTGGACTCGCGGATTCAGATCTGTTTTTAGGGTATACATTTCGTGGACTCTTTAAAATGGATGACATTTTATTTGCTCGGTTCGGTACAACGATTCCAACCGGCAAAACAGAGGAAAACCCGTGGGAACTTGGGGATGAAGGTATTAAACACCTCCATATCCAGTTCGGTACGGGTACCTTTAACCCGATTGCTAATTTGCAGTACAGTCTACCGCTCTATCAAGGTCTGACGCTCACTGCTTCCACACGTGGGACGTTTCCGGTCTATGAAAACAGCAAAACTTATCGAGGACCAGTAGAATTAACCTATACGGCTGGCTTTAGGTATCGCCTCTTCGATTGGTTCTCGTTTAACGGAAACTACCTCGGATTTTATCAATCCGCTGCTGCTTGGGCTGGGGAGCGCGATATTAACACCGGACTGCGTTACACCATGGCAGCACTCGGTATGTCCTTGGCAATACCCAATGACATCTCCGTGACTGCTAACGTCATGTTTCCACTGACGCAAAATACGCTATATGATGAAGGCGATGCGATTGAATTTGGCACTTTAGTTTCTTTAGCGACATCGTATACATTTTGATTTGAAAGACTTTAACCTAATAATGCCGGATAACCATTACGGCAGAATAAAAAAGGAGAGAAATGATGAAAATGAAATTGACGCGACGAATCGTCGTATCTTTCTTAGCAATTCCAACCGTGCTACTACTCGTAATCTTTTCGCTGAATGCAGAGGACGCTCACAAGAAGCATGAGGGTCATCATCACGGTGATCCCGCAGCTGATGGTGAAAAAGTCCGTTGTGCGGTTGATGGCATGATGATGAAAGCTTCGGCAATGATTAAAGTTGAACAGGACGGAAAAGCCTACTATTTCTGCAACAAGATGCAGGCAGAGATGTTCAAGGCGAATCCAGATAAGCACCTCCAAACAATTTCAGTGGGAAATTTGACATTTGATCTCAACGTGCTAACGACAGATGCCTACAAGATGATGATGTCTCACATGGGAATGGAGGGCATGATAAAAGCCGACGAGATTAAAGGAAAGACGCACTATTTCAGCATATACCCGACGCATGATCACGGTGAAATTGCGTTAGGTGATGTTAAACTTGCCGTCCAGGTTACCAATACTGAAGGGGAGACGAAAATGGCACTACTGAAATATAGCAAAGTGACGCACACTTATGCAGGGTTCATTGTTATGCCCAAAGGTAAAGAGCATGAGGTCCGCGTTCGCGTGACGACCCCAGCTGTCAAGATTTCACTTTAATGTGGCTATCGGCAGATTTGACCAAGAACTCGTCTACAGATAATTTTGCTAAAGCGCGAGTTCTTGGCCAAAACTATTAACAACGTGAGTTTGAAAATAAAAATTGGAGTTCCCGTAGGTGTTTTGCTTGGGTGTTTCCTTAGGTTGAACGGAGACCTCCTAAAAAAAAATCGCATACAGCACAGAATGTTCTTTACTTTTCCCTAAAAATTTTGTATAATC
>CAZQIP010000018.1:0-1748 GCA_964593655.1 uncultured bacterium
AACCGAGGGAGCAGAGATTTACTGACCGCGAATATCACAAAAGAAGAGATAGAGGCAAAAAGTGAAAAAATCATGGCGCTTCGCCTGCCATAAAAACACTCCACCGCGCCGGACGGGATGTCAAATAATTTGGTGCAAACCTCCCGAAAGCCAATCAAGAAGCCAATTGCATTGTCGGACAGCCCCTTGTCAAGAATTGCGAGATACAGAAAGTTTTCGTAGTAACGTTGATTCTTCAGAAAGCCGTAAAGCGAAAAACGGAATAGCATCAGTAGGTTCTCGTTTTAACAGGTTAACAGTGGCAATTAAAATCATGTTCAATTGCTATTTAGGCGCGAGTAGAACTTCTACGTAATTGGGCAAGATAATAACAGATTTGCAAAAAAAGGCAATGGAAAATCAGACGTGCTTAAATGCTATCGCACGAGACCAGTGCCATAGAAATGTATAGGGAAACCGCGATCCTGTTGTCACGTTACGAGGGATAAGAACTACAAATCGGCGGTTAATTCTTCTTGGTAGGCAAAAAGTGCAGGGGTACCACCTGTGTGGAGGAAGATGACAGTATCATCACGTCCGAGTTTACCCTGTTGGATATGGTCAATGAGGCACGCCATCGCCTTAGCGGTATAGACAGGATCCAGGAAGATCCCCTCGGTTTTAGCAACGAGCTTGAGGGCATCAATACATTCCGGTGTGAGGTAACCGTAAGCCTGCCCGATATAGTCATCTGTGTTCTGAATATCTGCATCGGTGACTTCGGTATCTAATTCCAAAATTTCGGCGGCACCGTTCGCAGCACCACGTAACCGATCAAATTTACCTTCCCAAATAATAGGTGCGATGCCAAACGGTTTCATCTTCAGCCCAAGCGTTTTCGTACCGAGAACAAGTCCTGCCTGTGTACCGCCTACGGAAGCGGTATAAATCCAATCCGCGTCAAGACCTAACTGTTGTTGCTGTTGCGCAATTTCAGCGATACACCACGTAAAAGCAACGGCGGCAAGGGCAGTCGAACGCGGTGCTGCGAGGACATAAGGTTTCAGTCCTTGCGTCTTTAGTTCTTCCGCGAGTTCATACTTCACCACATCTAATTCGGGTCCGAACGGTATATCAACAATCTCAACATCCGCGCCTGCGATATTATCCAACAGTAGATTCCCTTGGAGGATACTCTTGTGATCACGTGCAAGGCGAAGATAACACTTGAGTCCGAGTTTACCGCAGGCAGCAGCAGCTTGTCGACAGTGATTGGATTGCGAAGCCGCACCCTGTATAATCGTATCCGCACCTTCTGCAACAGCATCACCGATCGTAAAAGTCAGTTGCCGTACTTTGTTGCCACCAAATGCCAAACCTGAGCAATCTTCGCGTTTCATAAAGATACGCGGTCCCCCGAGTGCCTCAGAGAGCCGCGGGCATTCCTCCAAGGGTGTCGGGAAATGTCCGAGGTCCACCTGTGGCAGCTGCGCGATCTTTTGAACTAAGCCTTCGTTTGTCTCCATCTGCTCTACTCCGCTTCAATGACAACAGCCGTCCGACTGACGCGTTTACCATCTTTAGACTGCAATCCAGCTTTGACAACTTCAACGATCGTTCCCGTTTCAAACTCACAAGAACGCGCGCCCATGACTTTGTGATACTTCGGTGAAACCTTCGTTTCTCCGATTTCAATCCGGATGACTTCAGAATCAACGAGATCCAAAAACCAATTCAGACGTTCCGGTAACTCATTCCCTTGCGTCCCC
>CAZQIP010000019.1:0-2750 GCA_964593655.1 uncultured bacterium
CAACGTGGGAGGCAAGCACGTAGCCGAGAGACTACGCGTTGTATGCTTGCCAACCTGATACTGTAATTATACTACATTTTCAACCGAATTTCAAATCTTTTTTCAACTTTAGACGTTTGGTCCAATTCACAAATGCGGGCATTCCTCCCAAACCTAAAGGATTGGGCTTCCTGCCCGTAAACATGGTGAGAGATATTCTTCGCTTAAGATTGCTGCTCTCCAGAAATCGTTCCTACAGTGAACCCGATGGCGAGCGTCCAGCACCTACTTTGACGTGTGTATCTGCCAACTGTGCTTCTACGTGGGCAATACATTCTTGGAGGTTTTTGAACGGAGCACTCGGGTATGACTCTATGCTGAAATTCAAGTCATTCTCACCGAAGGTTACCATATCCACACCGGGTTTTGCCAATTTGCGGACGTTAATCACGGCATCAACAGATTCAATCTGTATGATAAGGATACCGGTGTTGTTCCACCACTCGGCATATTCAAGGCGATCCATGCCGCGATCGATGCCGTACCCACTACTGGGACCCCAACTCCGTTTTCCCTTCTGAGGATAATAGAATGCGTCAATCGCCTCATCTACTGTTTCAATTTTCTCAACCTGTGGTACGACAATAGCAAGCGGACCTAAATCTAACAGGTTGCCTATCAAGTAAGCGTTTCGGGTGTGTTTGATACGGAGTTGTACACCGATACCGAATTCGTTTGCCATCTTGCAGTATTCAACGAGCTTATCTTCGTTTGCGGCTGCGTGCTGATGGTCGGTCCCGATTAAATCGTAATCGTCTTGGCTGAGGACGGCTTCCATCTCGTCGCGGGTGCAGCCGAAGGGAACACCACCGGCGATTTTAATCGGCTCTTTATTGTGAATGCGTTGTTTTAAGGACACAGGGATAACCTCCTTGGGGTTTGGTCCAATTGCGAAGTCTGCCTCTATTATAAGTGTTTATTGATTTTTGTCAAGCATTTTCGATGTCACGATGTCACCGAAACCTTGAAAATTTTGCAGAATTCTGCTAATCTGTATTCTCAACATATCCAGAAATCGCGGAGAAAGAAAAATTAATGTATACCATCCATTCTACTTTGACAGAAGCGGAGAAATGGTACTTTGACTTACACGGGTTCCTCGTCTTGCGGAACGTTATCCCAAAGGACGAGATTACGGAGATGTTGAAGATTCTTCAGCACTGGTTGACAATTGATAAACCCGACATCCCACCGCCGCTTGACCGTGGTCGGCAAGAACCTTGCAAAACACATATCGGACATATCCAGTATGGACACCGTCTTTTTCAAGACCTCGCCATGAATCCGAGCATCATGCGGGTAGTTGCGGGATTAACAATGAACGCCCCGCGCCTGTTCCACTGTAATTTCACGATGATGACGAAGCACGAGGCACCACAACATTTTCACCGTGATGATAGTGGGTTTAGATTCCCACCGGGGTTCCGCAATCCGCACAACGATTATCAAGCTGCTGCTGGACATATCTATTGTAGCCACATTGCGACATGGGTCGCTTTGGTAGACGTGCCACCCGGCACCGGTTTTTGCCTCGTTCCCGGCAGTCATAAATCTCTGTTCCAGACACCGGCGAATTTGCCCGTGCGTCACGATCCGCCCACTTCGATTACACTTCCGATGACAGCTGGTGATGCGGCAATCTTTTCAACAAATCTACTTCACGATGCCAGCCCGTGGACAGAGGATTATCCGCGGATGAACATCTTTCAACGTTATCAATTGAGTGCCTATTTCAACGAAACTGGAAAGGGTGGTTACCCGCTTGACGAGCATCGCGATAAAATCTCGGATGCTCAATACGAACTGGAATCGTTATCAAAAGAGGTGAAAGCGGCAGTGAAACCGGTTTTGCCGAATGGAGGATAAGAATGCGTTTAGAAGGACAGGTCTGTATTATTACGGGTGGTGGCAGCGGTATCGGTCGCGGTGCCGCGCTCACAATGGCAGAAGAAGGGGCAACGGTTGTCATTATCGGCAGAACCGAATCAAAATTGGCATCTGTTAAAGCCGAAGTTGAAACAGCAGGTGGCACAGCGACGACTTACGCGCTCGATGTGGCGGACTATGACGCTGTTGCACAGATGGCTGCCGATGTGCTTGATAAACATGGGCGGATTGATGTGCTGGTGAACAATGCCGGACACAGTTCACACAATCGGCGGCTCCTGAACACAACACCTGAAGAGGCGCGATCGGTTATTGATTCTAATCTGATCGGTACGTTTTTCTGTACACAAGCAGTGGTGCCTGCCATGTTAAAGGCGGAATCGGGAACGATTATTAATATCTCGTCGCTTGCGGCGGTCACACCGGGTCCATTTAGTGGTTTCGCTTACGGCGCGGCGAAGGCGGGTGTTATTAACTTCACCGAATTTCTTAATTCGGATTTGAGGAACACAGGTATCCGAGCAAGTGTCATCGTCCCGGGTGAAGTGGCAACACCGATTCTGGACAATCGTCCAATCCCGCCGGATGCGGATGCGCGCGCCACGATGGTAGACGTTGACGAAACCTCAGCGGCGATTCTACTCATAGCGACGCTGCCGCAGCGGAGCAACATCCCCGAATTAGTCATCCGCCCGACGATGCATCGGAATATGACAGGCGAAGTCGTCGAATTGGACGATTAACAGATTGCTATTCTATCCATTTTCAAATTAAAGATAAATCCGGTTCGTAGTAGGGCAATTCATTGCCCGTTTCTGACTAAT
>CAZQIP010000020.1:0-19998 GCA_964593655.1 uncultured bacterium
TACGCAATACGGGGATCAGATTGCACAAAGCGTTGAAGCAGCACACAAGCACGGAAAATATGTACATGGTTGGAAAATTACGTGGAATTTAGAAGGCGCGCCGAAAGAATTCGTTGAAAAAATACGAGCAGAGGGACGGACCCAAGTCTCCGCAACCGGTCAAGCACTCAATTGGCTCTGCCCTTCGCATCCGAAAAATGTGCTGCTGGAATTGAAAAGTAGTCTTGAGATCGTGGCAAATTACGATGTGGACGGTATCCATCTCGATTACATCCGCTATCCGGGAAGCCACGCCTGCTACTGTGACGGATGTCGCCAAAGATTTGTGCTTGCAACGCGACTGCAAATTGACGAATGGCCCGCCGCCGTCTTGCCAAAAACGGGGACACATAGCGAAAAGTATATTGAATGGAGAACGCAACAGATCACGCGCTTGGTGCGCTTGCTCCACAAACGCCTACGTCAAGCGGACCCTAAAATCAAAATTTCTGCTGCAGTCTTTGGCTGGTATCCAGGGTGTATCACGACCATTGGACAGGATTGGGTTGCATGGGCGAAGGCAGGTTATGTCGATTTCGTATGTCCGATGAACTATACGGAAAATACGGACTATTTCACGGAGCTGTTAGTCAACCAGCTTGCCCTGATGCCTAAAGATGTTGCCATCTATCCGGGGATCGGCGCAACTGCCTCTAATTCACTATTGACCCCAGATGCCGTCGTTGAACAGATTTACTTATCGCGTAACTTAGGGGCTTCGGGGTGGACAATCTTCGACTATTCTCTTGACATTTCTGAGACTGTCTTACCGGCACTCACTATGGGAGTCACTAAGCGCAAGTCAACACCACCGCATTGAATAGGTTTTATATCAGCGCAATTTATCACATGTTAAATTCACTCGTCCGACATAATTCTTTGGATACCCGACCTGAAAAATCCGCTTGAATATCCCAGAAAAATCGGGTAAACTAAATAAGGAAGAGCATATCTGACCAACTAATCAAAGCGGTGGTGAACAGCAAAAGGAGACTTTTAATTAATGGCGCAAAAACCGAATATTCTATTTTTAATGAGTGATGAACACAGTCCGCACGCGATAGGATGTGAAGGTAATTCCATTGTCCAAACACCGAATCTTGACCGACTCGCAGCATCAGGCACCTACTTTGAAGGCGCGTACTGCCAAGTTCCGCTCTGCACACCCTCCCGAATGTGTATGCTAACCGGGCAATACGCCCATCGCTGCTCCGCATGGAATAACGGAGCCATCCTATTTCCTGAGCATCTCACAATGCCCGCACATTTCGCACAGCACGGCTACGCAACCGCACTTGTTGGGAAGATGCACTTCGGCGGAAAAGAACAGAACAACGGTTTTGAGTCACGTCCTTATGGTGATCTACGCGGCTATGCCGGACATCAAACGGACCCACTAAATCCGCCATCTCGCATACGACAACGAACACGCCTCGCAGGTGTCACAGAGATCCCGACCAGCCTTCTACAAGAACGGGTTATTAACGAAGAGACACTGGAATACTTAAGGTCACAACCGTCAGAGCAACCCTGGTTCCTGCTTGCGAGTTACAGCCGTCCACACTTCCCGCTCACTGCACCGAAACGACTCCTTGATAAGTATTGGCCCGATAATGTAGATATGCCCAACATTCCACCCGGGCACTTAGAACAGACACACCCCTTCGCGAAGGGATTGCGAGATAATTTCAATACGCAGGATATCCCACCCGAAGAAACCCGAAAAGCAAGAGCTGCTTACTACGCCTGTTGCGAATTCTTGGATGAGACTCTTGGAGATCTGCTCACACTTCTGGAACGTGACGGCTTTTTAGATAACACCATCATCGTCTATACCACAGACCACGGTGAGATGGCAGGCGAACACGGGCAGTGGTGGAAATCCAGTTACTACGAAGCCGCTGCGCGAGTCCCGCTAATCATATCGGATAGGCAGCTGCAGCAATCACACGGCGCACGCATAACAGCACCTGTCGAACTAAACGATCTCTTCCCAACGTTATGCGCGAGAGCAGGCATCCCTATCCCTGAAGGGTTGGATGGCGATGATTTAACAAATCTTATGGCGGGGGACACCGAAAGTTGGCGCGACACTGCAATCACCGAATACTGGGCAAGTCAGACCACGGGTCCGATGCGCATGCTCCGAACCCCTCGCTATAAGTATGTTGCCTTCCCTGAAGATGAATCCATTCTCTTCGATTTGGAGACGGACCCGGATGAGTTCGAGAATCTCGCAGGGCAAGCGACATATCGGGAGTTAGAGACATCTCTCCACGCACAACTTATGGACGGGTTCTCATGGGAATCTGTCGCTGAACAGATAGCAGCAGATAAAGTCCGAAGCCAAGATTTCAAGGAGCCGTGGGGCAGAGGCACCCCCAATCAGTACACACTACCTGATGGGCGTGTTGTAGATGCAGAGACCTGTCTCTATCAGCCTTCGCTAAGAGATGAGGCTTGAGAAGAATGTTTGAACTGATAACAAGAATGGGAGACACGTACACGCTTGGCTGCCAACACTTTTAAGAACAATTTTGGAGGAACCAGCAGGTCACACCCCCAAATTAGATTCCCTGCTATTCTCGTGGGGCTACTCTTAGTAGGGGCAATGTGTGCAATTACACCCTACAACAACTATTTCCTACAAAATACCAAAATTGCAGGCAATCATCTCCCTGTCGGTTCAGTCTTCGGACTCCTCATTCTGGTCTTTCTCGTCAATATACCGTTGCGGAAGTTCATGCGGAGCAGCCGTTTTGCCTTCTCCGCACTCGAATTGACCGTTATTTGGATGATGCTAATCGTGGCGGTAGGCATCCCATCAATGGGGTTGCTCCAATTTCTGCTGCCCTCCCTGGTCGCGCTCCGATACTTCGCAACGACCGAAAACGATTGGTCCGAAACGCTCCATCCGCACGTTCCAGAGTGGCTCGTTGTCACAGATGCTCGGGCTGTAACGGATTTCTATGAAGGAATCTCCGCGGGTGAAAGTGTGCCGTGGGTGTTCTGGATCAAACCGTTGCTTATCTGGGGACTTTTCGTCCTCGTCTTCTACTTCACAACGCTCTGCCTCTCAACAATCCTCCGAAAGCAGTGGGTAGAACGTGAAAGGTTTTCGTTTCCGCTCATTCAGATCCCGATACAACTCGCTGCGGAACCGGCACGGGGTACACTTCTCAACACCTTTTTCAAAAGCAGACTCCTGTGGGCGGGGATGGCACTGCCTGTGGTGCTGCACCTGATCAACGGATTGCATGCACATTTCCCGAAGGTGCCAGAAATTCCACTTATTTATAATATCTACACCGTCTTTACCGAAAAACCGTGGCATACACTCGGATGGTGGCCCGCGATGCGGTTCGTCATCTATTTTTCGGTTATCGGAATAGCTTCTCTACTCACGCTTGAAGTTTCGTTCAGTCTCTGGTTCTTCTACCTCTTTTTTAAACTCCAATATATCATCATGAATGCGATCGGACTCAACATCGGTCCGTGGATTAGTTGTAGTCGTCAAGTGATGGGAGGGTATCTTGTCTTTGTCCCCGCGGTTTTCTGGATAGGACGAGAGCACATCATAACAATTTTTCGGAAGACATTCGGACTCGGACACGCAAGGACAGGTCCTATAACCTCAGAAAGGCAACCGATAGACGATTCAAATGAACCCGTATCGTATCGCATCGCACTTCTCGGATTTCTTTTCGGGTTCATCACCTTAGTGATATTTTTAGCTATTGCAGGTATAACAACATGGGTTGCGGTTGTGACGCTGCTCTCTATCTTTATCACGTCTATTGTTCTAACTTGGATGGTCGTTAACGGCGGATTGTTGCTCGTCCAGGCGCCTTTTTTCCCTTCAGAATACATTGATATTACTTTGGGTTCCAATGCGTTGGGGCATAAGAGTCTCGCAATTCTAAGTTTTCAACGCACGTTTCTGCGGGATTGGGGCGAGTTTATGATGCCAAACTTCCTGCACAGTTTCAAGGCAGCGGATGAGGTGAAACTCGCACGCCGACGCGTTGTACCGATTTTGGGCATCGCAATTGTCGTCGCCATTCTTATTTCTGTTTATGCTTCATTGACGCTGATTTACGACAAAGGCGCGCTATTTTTACAGAGTTGGTCCTTCGTTGTCGCACCGCGTAACTATTTCCAGCGGATGAGCACTCTTATCCAATTCCCGATCGAGACAAAGTGGGGCGAGGTCTACAGTATGATTGCTGGTGCAGGGTTTACAGGCTTTATGCTCTGGATGCGACAGAACTTCGTCTGGTGGTCCTTGCATCCGATTGGTTATCTACTGGGTGCAACGTATCCACCGTTCCATCTCTGGTCTTCTATTCTAATCGGATGGTTCATTAAATACATGGCACTGAAGTTTGGTGGTGCCACAACGTATCGGAAGATTCGACCCGTCGCGTTCGGCTTGATCTTCGGTGAATATGTGATGGTAGCACTATGGATGATCGTCGGGATATTTACAGGCATCGGTTATTTCGCGCTACCATCGTGACCTATAAGTTAAGGAGTTATGTCATGCACGCCAATGAAAACAATCTCACGGCTACATGGAAAGAACGTGCAAAAACGCGGCATACCGTTGTTGGAATTCGGACATGGCACGTTAATCTGAACCCTCGCGCAATGCCCGGTTTAGGGTTCGCCAAAGGACGGTGGCAGAAACCTGCTACGCAGACAGTGCACGTTGACTGGCGCGGTCCCTTCGCAACACAAGCAGGGGCGTTAATCGTAGAGATAACAACCGATAAGGGCTTGAAAGGATACGGTCTCGGCGGAGGCGGACTTGCTGGTGCCATGATTATTGACAAACATCTCCAACACTTCGTCATCGGACGCGATCCGCTTGATGTTGAGGAGATATGGGAACGTCTCTATCATATCACCTCAATTTACGGACGGCGCGGCTTGGTCATTTATGCTTTGAGCGGTATAGAACTCGCACTCGTTGACCTGTGTGGAAAGATTATAGACGCGCCTGTCTATAGTCTCATTTCAGATACACCGTGCCTTAAAATTCCTGCCTATGCCACGGGTGCCGATGTCGGTTATTACGCAGAAAACGGATTCGCTGCCTGCAAACTACCGCTCCGCAACGGACTCGCCGAAGGTGAAGATGGGTTCGCAGAAAATGTCGAGATGATACACGCCGCACGCGATGCCATCGGACCAGAAGTGGAACTGATGACAGACATCTATCTCCGTTGGGATGTAGACTACACACTCCGTTTCGCCGAGGCAGCTGCTGATGTCCGTCTCAAATGGATTGAGGAACCTATCCCCCTTGACGACTACGCAGGCATGGCACAACTCGTCCGCGATGTCCAGCCAATATGGATTGTCTCTGGCGAACATGAATTCACGCGATACGGATTTCGGGAATTACTGCGTTGGAAGGCGGCGGATATAATTCAGCCCGATATAAGCTGGGCGGGTGGTTTTACAGAATGCCTACGCATTGCCCGCGAAGCCGCTGAACTCAATATCCCAACGTGGTTGCATCAAGCGGGAACACCGTGGGGCTTACATCTCACCGCGTGTCTTCCGATGCCGTGTATGGCAGAGACCTTCGGTCCCTCCCGCGACGGCATTGAAAACGAACTCTATCGCCGTTTACGACCTGAACCTCGCGATGGGTTTTTTAGTCTCAACGATGCCCCGGGCTTCGGCGTAGATGTGGACGAAGCGTTGTTAGAAGCATACACAGTTGATCGGTTGTAGCGTAGATAAGCTGCAGCGGCTGGATTTGAAACCGCAATTATCCGGAAAATACGTTGACATTTTTGTATCCTTCTTTGAAAATTACTCAGCGAATTGTTTTATCTACTTTTCATAGAACCCCAAGTTGTTAGTTTAATTTTCCTTTTTGAGGGTGACACAGCCGCGATCGCCTCAAATGCTTTCGCCTTCACGATCAACAAATCCACTTCGTCTGTTTTACCATCGTTGTTAATGTCTGTGTCATAGGACACTGAATTCTGCATACCGCTTCTGACAATCATGACATCGTACAAATCAACATAACCGTCTTTATTGACATCAGCGTTTATATTTGATTGGATAGACTTAGCATTATCATAATAGAGTCTTGGTTCTCCAAGGACATAATGATCGCACCCATTATTACCAAGTTCATCTATTGATATGCTAAAATCACGGGTGTCTACAGGTATATCAAATTCTATATATGCACCATAATCAGATAAATACAATGATTTTGTGTATATCTCTATATCATCTGCCGAAGCGATAAATTTCATAGAAGCGCCGCCATGACACCCCGGATTGGGTATCATAAAATATGCACTAAAAGATGTGTGATTTCTATGTGATATATCATAACTTATCTTGCTCGAAGCGTGTGAATAGATCCAATTGGAAAGTGTCCCCATCTCGTCAAATCCGAGATAACCTCCTGGCTTCTGGCTTATCGTTCCATTCGGGTATTTTTCCCATACGCCTTGTGTCCAGCCGTCCCATTCATAGGGTGAATTAACTGGGATAATAGATTCGTCGTTTTCATAAGTAAAAGTAAGGTTTGTATATTCATCAAATGTATCTGTTTTGCTTGCTATTGCCGGTATAACCTCAATACTCATTATCTCGGCGATCGCTTCAACAAAAATTTTATCTTCAGGGTCTACGGCTTCATACCAGTCTTGGATATATTGAGACATCCTGCTTGTCGATGCTGGCATCTGTCGGACAGCGTTCCACGCCTCGGGGTTTTCTTCAAAGATCGGTAGGAACTGCTGTGAGAGCTGCAACACAGTTAAATGGTGCGTAAAAGAATTCCTGTAATCATCACGTAGAAACTGTTCCCACTCATCTAACCATTCTTCAGCAGTGCCTGAGAATTGAACGCCGGGGCGTTGCATACTATTATCTGCATACCTTAAGAGATTGTGTCTGTAGCTCACCCAGTTCGGATAAGGTGGACGATATGCCCATGTTTCACTCATCTGTTTCAGTACCCATATACTCGCCATCATACAAATCGACTCATGGAACCAACGGTTTGGATTATTTTTAGAAATTGTGTCATGATTTTCCATAATATGACAAAATTCATGCCCAAATTGGTAAGAGAACTGATTCCAGTATGTGTCTGTCACCGTCAAGCCGACTTTATACTCGTCTGGACCTCCACCAAAGAAACTTCTATAAAAAGCAATAGGACCATCAGCATTGTAAACTATGGTCAATTTACCCTTTACCTTATGTTCGTCTCTAAGTTGTTCCTGAAAATGCAAAGCAACATTTTCACATAACCTTTTAATATTTGAAGTTGGAGCATTCCCCCAACCTTTGTTAGGTTCAACTGTTATATTTAGATCAGCAAAAGTTATAACAGGCTGCAGCAATAACAACAAAACGCATAAAACAACTTTAAGTTTCAAGGTAAACTCCTCGCGTTAAACGCGCGTTAATGAAAATTGATTTGATAATTCATTTTTCATTTTTGTAAAAGTAGCATTAGATTTTCACCAGAGACCCATAATTTTTTCTTTTAAAAAGAAGTGGGTATCCCTGGCGACCAAACCAAAATACCCGATTTACATCAGATATGGGATACCCATAGTCCAACGGGTATTTCGGTTTGGTCTGATAATGATTTTACATTTTTAGGAAGAAAATGTAAAGGAAAAAATGAAGGCTGCTTTAATTTGGAAAATGCTAAATCAATTGATGCAATAAATCAAAGTTTGGTACCATGCAACTCAATGGCATGTTATATCTAACGTTTGCCAACTTACCACTGCTTTTAAACTTTTTGCAATCTCAAAAAAATAAATCGAATTCAAATTTTTTCGTTTTCTTACATTTTTTTTCCACTTATGCACCCTTTCCGCCAAAAATTGTGTCTTAATAATTAAAGGGGAGAAGAATTTTTTTAAATTCAATAGTTTTTCATTTATGGATGCATTGATGCTGCCGCATACCGAGCATGTTTCAATGTGTCTCATAAGTAAGTGGTTCGGTATATCGAGACCTTGTGCATTTTGCAACCCAGAGGTATATCACCACAACTAAATCTGTAATATGGAGAATTCTGATGGTAGATGATAATGTTGGATTGATCCACAGAATTTTGTCGGGCGATGACGAGGCTTTTAGGATCTTAGTTAAAAAGCATCAAAAAGGCGTTCACGCGCTTGTGTGGCGGAAGATTGGCGATTTTCATATTGCTGAAGAAATTACACAAGATACCTTCATTCAAGTCTATAAAAAATTGGGGACACTTGAAGATCCCAATCGATTTGAAGGATGACTTTATGTCATTGCCAATCACCTCTGTATGAGTTGGATCCGGAGGAATAAAGTTAAAATGAATAGGCTTAATATGCAATTGCTCGATGACACATCTACGCGAGAAGTAGAAAAATCTTCTTATATCCATTATGCGTCGGAGCAACGTGAAACAGAAGCCGCTGAAAATCGCCAGAATATGGTCAGAAGACTTCTGGCGGAGTTACCGGAAAGTGAACGGACCGTTGTGACGCTCTACTATCTCGGTAAAATGACAACAAAGGAGATCAGCAAATTCTTAGGCGTATCGGTAAATACAATTAAGAGGCGACTCCGCCGCGCCCGCAAGCGTTTACAAGAACAAGAAACATTGGTCCGCGAAACGCTTGGCGGTGTACAATTGTCTGACCATCTCATTGAGAACGTCATGCGGCACATTGCCGACCTGAACCCGACACCGGCACCACCGGCTAAGAAACCCTTGCTCCCTTGGGCAGCTTTCGGGGCCGCAGTGGTCTTAGTGATACTCTTTGGTGTCGGTAGTCAATACCTCCTCCGGTTTCAGCAGCCATATAGTTTTGACGCACAATCTGAACCTATCCTTATTGATATTGTCGCAAAACCTGATGTGCGAAATCAGATCGGCAGAGCGATCATCCCCAGTAAAAACAGGGGTCCTGGCGTGCAAATCTCACAGACCAATCTCACAGCAAACGCAGGGGACGATGCCGCCAGATTTTCCGAATCACGGTGGACACAGGCAATCGGACCGGAAGGGGGTGTTGTCTATGACATCTTCAAAGCTGCTGACGGAACGATCTATGCTGCCGCGAAAACGGGTCTCTATAAATTGACACCGGATGCAACATGGGTGCTTATTAATGCTGACATCCCCACTGGACAGTACCGAGTACCTATGGCAGAGCACCAAGGCACTCTCTATACTGTCTCCGTTGATGAGGCACTCACTTCAGAAGATGGCGGTGAAACGTGGAACGCCCTTGGACAACGTCCGAGGGGGACCGCAAATGGGCTCATCGTCACAGCGGCAATCCAAAAACACGATCCGAAAGCACCTGTAACGCTGTATCTTGCCCTTCAAGAGAAAGGGATCTTTCGATCGACTGATGTCGGTCAGCACTGGACGCCTTTAAACAACGGCTTAGCGGGGAAACGGGTTTATACAGTCGCCGCAATAGGAGACACCCTATTCGCTGGCACAAACCAAGGGCTCTATCGCCTCGGTTCAAGCAACTGGCAACGATTGCTCACCGACGCATCTGGTGCCGTTTACGCTTTGACGGTTGACAGAAACCACCTCTATGTTGGAATGGGACCTGATATTGTCCCCTCGGAATCCACTGGATTATACCCAAAATCGCCCTTTGAAACAGAAGAAAAAAAGGTTTTCCACTCAGCGGATCTGGGAATGTCATGGACTGAAATAACACCTACACATGAATCTGAAGTCATAAATTTGGACGCTGCCATACAGATTTTGGCTGTAGGTAAAACGCTCTTAGTCCTCGGAATAGACGAATTTCGATCCAGCGACGGTGGGAAAACTTGGACCTTCCTCAGGTCCAATATTAGTTCATATATGGCACCCAGATTCCGAGCTGTGGCTAGCGATGAGAATACATTTTGCAAAGTTGATGCCCTCGGCATCAGGCGCACAACTGATGCCGGTGCGTCCTGGCATCCATTTGTAAACGGGATGACAGGTCCGCTTACACACGACTTGGTTGCCCTAAATAGTAGCCTCTATATGCATATTGCGGGAGACCTTGTCCAGTCAAGTGATGGCGGTGAGACGTGGGAAAGTGTTCGCTTCAATGCTCAGAAGCACACACCCGAATTGGATACCGATTTTTATAATAACATGAGGTTAACAATTGCCGATAATCTCCTCTATGTCATTTCGGTTCAAGAGGGCAAACCGAGTATTTTTCGCACATCCGCTGCAGGTAATGAACTCACCCCAATTCACGGTGTTCCCGCTTTTAAAAATGATGACCCGTCTGCATCACGTGCGTTGCGTCTATCGAGAATTGAAGTCTTCGCTGTCGGTGGCGGGATATTTTACGCTAAATACGCGGGGCGGCTTTTCAAATGGAAACCCGGCAATCCCGAATGGATAGACACAGGATTAGCCGGTATTGATACAGGATTAGTCGGTATTGATTCGGGATCTGCTTTGGCTGTTTCAGGTAAAACCGTTTACGCCGGTAAGTCGAATGGAAAATTGCTTCACTTCTTTAAGGGTAAGGCTTTATACGCCAGTAAGCCAAATGGAAAAGTTTTTAAACCCCGTGATGCTAAAACCTTCTATGCCAATAAGCCGAAGGCTCAATTATTTCAATCCGTTGATGGCGGAGACAGTTGGAAAGACATCACGTCAACGCTGCCGATCTCCATTGCGTATTTTAAGGAGATTACCTTCGCAGGTTCAACGATTTGTATCGCAACTGACAAAGGCACCTTAATCTCACAAACTGGAGAGCACTGGCGAATCATCACCAACGAAACCGCTATGCCCACTGTCATAAACAGAGTCACTGCAGACAGCACTACAATCTACGGTGTCGGCGATAGCGGTGCCTACCGCTTAGATGCTCACGACAAATGGGAACCGCTTGCTTCAGAGGTCCCCAGCGAAATTCACTCCTTCGTTACCAACAACGATCGACTTTACGTTGGAACCCGCGATCAAGGCATGTTCCACATCTCGCTTGAGGAGAATAACTGATGCATTTTAGACACTATCTTCTAATATTAACCTAAGTTGCTACTAACGGGTTACTGATGCATTTTAGACACTATCTTCTAATATTAACCCAAGTTGCTACTAACGGGTTTTGGACGTTTAACAGGGCTTTTCAAGTATTTTCTTCACCCCGTAGGGGTGCTATGTCTATAGAAATGGTGTATCTAAGGGACCGCACCCCGTAGGGGTGCTATTGCTTCGCAGTGAGAATAAATAGGTGGCAATTTGCGTTAATATTAGGTACTTTCGCTTGAGTGGCACAATTTCGTTGTTAAGTATTGCCGAACTTGTGAGGGAGGCTCCCGTCTCGCCCGACATCCTCCCTCTCCTTTTTTAAAATAGCAAAGGTTTTTGATGGTTCGTTTTTCAGGAAACCTTTCCGTTCATACCGAGTCCAGTCAACGTAATATCATCGTTTGCTCTGCCGCTGCAATCGTGGTGGACATAGACCACATCGTTGATGATGATACGCCGGTTGTCAGGAAACTTGCTGACTAAATCGCTGCCCCTGAAGTACCTACCATCATATCTTCTGTGTAAAACGGTACGTCCCTCGCTTTCGATATAGACCTCGTTGAGTTCGCCGCCGTTCGGCTCATCAACGTCGGGATCCAAGACGCGAAGACAGTGGAAGGTGTTTTCGCCGATTGTTACGTCATAGGTGCCTGCTCCCAGTCCTTGGGCATCAGTGAGTTTATAGGAGCCATCGGATTGACGTTGATAACGTCCATCGTCAACGATGTGTCTGCGGGTCATCGTACCACCCCACTGGTCTTCAAAGAAATCTGTGCCTACTGCATCGAAAATCTTTCTGCCATCTTCTAATGTCATGAAGACAGCAACCCACCTTGCACAATGTTTCTCTAAGGCGGCGTACATCAATTCAGGTCCGGTTGGCCAATCCTCTCGAACTGCCCACTCTTTTACCCGGAGTTCAACACAATCAATATCTTGCACTGTAGCCGGTGCTGTAGCGATAATTTCTTTCACTTGGGCAAGTTCCAACGTCAGGGCATCGTATGCTGCAATAAAGTAATGCTCATCCATTTGAGGCGTAGTGAACCACCATTGCAGTTCCGGACAGTCAACTTCGGTGATACGATCATCGCTTTCGACAATCTTCACATCCGGACGCTGCTCTGGAAATGGATGCTTTAAGATTTCATTTGTTTGTGTCTGTTTTGTATCCATGTTATGAATCCTCCTGTAGGTGGGATATTCTGAGAAGATTCAATCCGTGTTGTGGAATTAAATTCAAAAAATATCGGATCGTGGCTTTAGGTATGCTGATTTCAGACAATTGGATTAACGCTATGCTTCGGATTGCTTCTCCTTCATCCGTTTAACAGCATCCAGTTTCGTCTGTTGCCAATCAGTCCAGTCTTTCCCGCCTTCATACCGCACGACATCGTGGATGGTTGCGCGCGGTTGGTAGGTGATATAGTTTCCAGTGTGCCATGCAAGATTCCGATAAACCATGAAATCTCCCGGTCCGAGATGCACCTGCACTGCTCCGGGGAACTGCCTACAATGTTCTAAGCAGTACCGTTCAGCTTCAGCATTAGACTGCCCTTCAGCAGGTTTGCGCAGTTTTGGATCCTTTGTGGATTGCTCTTCACCGGGCATATCCCACTGGCGTAGATGACTGCCCGGAACGAACCATGTACAAGAATCCGCATAAATCGCACAGTTGACCTGATTGAAGTGCCGCAGGTCGTACCAGACTTCTGCTAACTTTGCATTGACAGTCTCATCGCGGGCTTCGGGGGGGACTTCAACAACACCGTCTCGGTGCCAACCGATATGCCACGGGTACTCCAGCGGCTCAACAAGGAGTCCCATGATGTCAACGTGACCATGCGTGTAGTCAGGACCGAGCAACTTTTCGATAGCGTCTCGGAGTTCCGGCAACTCTGTGTAATCGTAAAAAGGCTTCAGGTCTAATTCATCACCGTAATTGGATAACGGTTGAATGCGTTGCGTCTGCGGTCCGTTGAGTTTATGCGCCAGATCGCGTGCCTTCTCTGCCTCGCGCCGTAAATCAGTGAGCAGCGGCGGTGGAACAATCCCGCGAAGAATCAGGTAACCTTGCGAGAGATACTCGTTTACCATTGAATCTTGAAATTGAAATCCCATTTTCTATCTTATATCTCCTACTTAATCTTGAGTTTACCCCATGTGACCAGTCGTTTTTCCTTGTGCGTTACAGCAGTAATACCGCCGAGCGGTGGTTGCGCGCCCATTGACGCAGCTGGACTGTTTGGTTCCAGTCGATAGTCACCTGCGGCAGCATCAATAAAACGTGGGTCTGCATCAATGTTGTTTTCATAGATAAACCACTCGTCATCTGGTTCACGATCCATGCCCGCAAACCCACCTCGGATATCACACGACTTAATAATAACCCGTCTACCGCCTGGAGAGACTTCGTGATGTTTGCTGTGTGAGTGATTATCCCAAATAATGGAGTTGGTGAGCGTAAATTGACTGAATTCAATAGAGGTAGCAATTCCGCCCCCTCTGTCATGCGCTGTGTTCTGTGTAATGGTACAATGCGTGATGGTTGCCGCCCCACGGGTCGAGATAACGTCAATGCCACCACCAGTCTCTGTCGCAGTGTTTTGCGCGATAATGCACCCTGAAACTTCGATTTCGGATGTTGGGCTGCAGTAAATCCCACCACCGTGTACGGCTCTGTTTTGTTTAATAATACAGTCCTCAATCCTTGCATAAGATTCCTCGCTGCATTCTATGCCGCCGCCTGCGTTTTGCTCAATACGGCAATGGGTGATGGAAATGCCGCGTGTGAAAAAAGTGCACATAATGCCGCGTTCACCGTTTTGGACCACTGTACAGTCTTTTATCGTTACAGGTGCTAAATCTTGACAAATAACCCCACTATCGGTATTCTCTGAGATAGTGCAATTAGCGAGAGTTGTTGATTGGAATGTATTGAATGTCCATGCACGTTCTCCCTCAAAAACCACACCGCAGCCTCGGTTTTGTGTTACTGTACAGTCTGTTATGAGTGCTGAAGTATCTGTTCCGTAGATACCACCAGCACTTTGACCGCGAAAGCGAGTCACAGTCCCCCGATTTTGGGTAATAATACAGTTTTGAATCGTCGGGGAAGCAGTGTGGCAGTAGATTCCACCGCCAAGATCGTGCACGCCGTTTTTGATCGTAAACCCATCCAATACCGAAGTGTGAGTCTCTTTACTTTCAAAAGCGAAGCCTCTTGTATTCGGTGTTTCTTGACAGTCAATAATTGTCGCTTCGGCACCGTTGCGTGACTTAACAGTAATCTGTTTGCCTCTAAAACTGATGTTAACGTTTCCCGCACCAGTGTAAATGCCGTCGCTTACCAAGACCGTGTCACCGTTTTCTGCCGCATCAATACCCGATTGAATCGTAGGCTGATCTGCAGGGACATGAATCATTGCTGCAAATGTTAACGGACCCAACCCAAACCAACTGACAACGGTCATGATATACATGATCCATCTACATATTTTTGCCATCATGTATGCCTCTTATTTCGGTTTTAGCGGCGTATGAGATCAATGCGGCGCAAAGCAATATCTATCAGCAACAGACAGAGTGCCGCGATGAGAAACGGTCTCCAGAGATGAATCCGAAGCATCACTGGGTCTTCAGGTGCTCGAAATGCGTCCTCCACGGAAGCGTTGAATTTCCCCCCAGATGTTGTCGAGAGTTGGCTCAACAGTGATTCATCTGCATTGTGAACAACATATTCTTCAGGATAGGAGACTACGGTTCCCGTCACTTGGGTGTTGACGATTTCACCTGCCTGTTTTTGCATGATGTTAACGAAATAAGGTCCCACGTCCTTCGTCGGGAAATCGAGCTCATAATGTCCCGGTGCACTCTGGGTGACAGCGAGTTGCTGCTTTTTGAGGTTGGGGCCGATGAGAGAGATGTCGCTGTCCAATTCGTTTAGGAATTCACCCGTTTCCCCAAGCGCATCAATGCCAAGATAAGCCGTGCCTTTTTCTTTCGTAATTTCCGCTTGAAAATTGCTGAGCGTCGTTTTTCGCATCGTGTCGCGAACGAGTTGCGCCCAGAACTTACCGTATCCGGGCCACTCCAACCAATCGGCAGCCCAGCGTGCTTTCGCATCGGAGGTGAAAGCGGCAGACTTGCCTAACCCATATTGCCAACTCGCGAGCAGCGGATCTCCACGGTCTGAGACAAGGAAGGTTTCGGCGGTAGGTCGCGGCTGCGTAGCAACGTAACCAAGTAGGAACGGCGCGAGTTCCAAATCAATTCCGCTTAAGATTTGGGTCGGTTTGATCTGTTGCGGTATAAAAGGTTCGTCAATGATTGCCGATTTAGATGCGGTAACGGTCTCTTTCGCAAATATCTGAGGGACGTTATACGGGTCTTGCGTGAAGTATTCACGACCGCCCCCCCAATTCGCGAGATTGCCAAGCATGTTCATATCAGCACCGCTGCCGATACCAACTGTTGAGATTGTGATATTCTCACTGTGCATCGAATTCGCGATGCCGTACCAGTCTCCCGGGTTAGAGTGTCCGTCACTGAGAACGATGACATGCTTGAGTTTAGCGGTCGTCTCTGTCAGCGCAAAGTAGGCCTGTTCGAGCGCAGGATAAAGGTTCGTGCCACCACCCGCAACGATCGAACCGATCTGGTCTGAGAGATACTGCTTATCAGAGGCATCGTGCATCTCCGTAATCCAGAACGGGGACCCATCAAAAGCAATAACCCCAATCTTATCACGTTGTCCGAGCAGCTCTACCGATGCCCGCGCCGCCTCTTTCGCCAATTCAATCTTGATACCGCCCATACTGCCTGATTTATCAATGACCAGCACAATTGCCAGAGACGGTGTCTCTTTTTTCTTTTCGGTATCGGTACGGACAGGTAAAATCGCTTCGATTGGCGTTTTGTAGTAGCCACCAAGTCCGAAACTGTTCTCGCCGCCCAGCATCATGAAACCGCCGCCGAGGTCTTGGACATAAGTGCGGATGAGATCCATCTGTTTTTCAGTAAGACGGTTCGCAGGGACATCACTAAAAATAATGAGTTCATAATTTTGTAAGTCGGCAAGTTCATTCGGGACACCCAATCCGTTGCGAACGTCCACGCGGATCTTAGCATCTTCAAGGACTCTTGTTAAATAGCGCGCTTGCGATTCGTTTTCGTCAATGAGAAGGACTTTCGGTTTGCCGGTAACAGAAACAATACCGAGGGCGCGGTTGTTATCGTAGCGTGTGTCTTTCGTCGTCCGGCAGATTGCATCGTAGGTGAGGGTACCGCTCTCCTCAGCAGTCTCAGTAAAGATCACGCGGTTTTCACCCGCTTCAAGCCGAGCTTCCTGTTTCGCTACCTCAAATTTGTTCTTGAAGAGGCGGACTTCTGCTACGTCTTCATGGTTGCTGTGGATGATAACTTCTACATTGAACGGCGCACCCTGTTTGACTTGTGCTGGCATATCAAGCCGCTGAACCATAACTTCCGGTTCATCGCTCGGATGTATTGGGACCGTGTCAATTTGTATCCCAAAATCTTTTCCGCGAAGTGCCGTATGGATTGCCTCGCCTTGTGTTTCGACCCCATCTGTGATGAGGACAATACGTTTGTTCGCATTTGCTGGAAAGATGCCCCAAGCGGTTTCAATCGCCTGTGCTATATTTGTTGTATCACCCGCATCCTCATCTGTATCCAGCCACGATTTCTTGATTGCAGCGAGTTCCAATTCCGCATCAGATTCAGCTTCACTTTCCGAGAGTGCTTGAATTATTTCTGCCTTGTCCGTAAATGCGATAAGACCGGCTTCTTGGTTTCCACCTTGTTCTTTCAGTGCTTCATTGAGGTAATCTGTCGTTTTCGTTAATCCATCATCTGAGATGCTATCTGAGATGTCTGCCAGAAACATAACCGCTAATTTGTCATCGGTTTTCAAGTATTGGACATCAGCAACACTCAGAATTAGCAGCAAGACAATAATAACTCGTGTGATTAGACTAATTACGCGCTGCGTTGTTGACAGGTCTACCAGACTGCGACGGAAACCGTAGTAAAGCAGCGGCAGTAGAAGTAGAAGTAGAAGTAAGAAAGGTCGTGTAATTTCCATAATTTTATTCCAGTAGTATTATAAACTTTGTCTATCGTTTTACAACCATAGTAAAAATATAATTCCGGATGCTGCCATAAATAGACCTATTACGATATAAAAGATGGCGGTGATATTGTTCGTTTGCGTCTCGTGTGTCTGATAATACGCAATCATTGCTTTGGCAATTTCGTCTAAAACCGGTTTACCAGCGGGTTGTTTCACCTTCAATTGTGCTGTTCCTATCCACGATTGGATGGCAGCCTGTAAGTCTAAATCGTGTGAAGTGAGTTTGATATGTGCAAGCGTTTCTTCAAATGTAATGTCCAGTTGTTGCAGCGCAGCGTGCATCGCGGCACGGCAGGATTCATCAGTAACGCCCATAGCGATATATCCTTTCATTAGTATGCCGAAAAAGATCAGAAGTGTGAAAAACATAAGTGGATTAATAAGGATAACCGGGCTCTGAGACTTGGTGTACAAGTCCAGTGATAGAATCACCATAGGCGAAAGTATGACTACCATAAATCCCAAAAGCCAACGTGCCTTGAAAAGAAGCGGTCGTCTGGCAAGCAAAACGCGGAGTCCAATCCCTAAAAAAATTAAGGCTTCAAAGAAAAAGGTAATGGTCAAATATTCAGTCACTGTCTTTTGCTCCTTTTCATAGTTGTACCAAATCACGCCAAAATTATTGATTTACGCTATATTTATAGTATCACAGCGTGTTGTTGTATGTCAAACCGTTTGCATAGAACGTTACTATTGTGATAGGGTAGGCACAGCAGCGTTGTCTGCCTGCATTTCAAGATCAAATCCCTCTTTTCGGATTCGTAGGTCAAAATATAGGAGCGTAATGCCAATCACCCAGATTGGAAAAATCAAGGTCTTAAGGATTAAGTCTGTACAAGTCATGATCGCATAAAAAATCAGATTACTGCTGCCAAGGTCTTCCTCCATTACTGACCATTGGATAAGTTCTTTAAAGTCTGTTCCACCCGCGGCTTTGGCTAAAATAAAGATGGAACCAAGCGAAATCTCGAAAATATAGAGAATCGCAACACTTAACAGGAGGATCAAAACGAACATCCCGAAGACCCGCCACCACGTACCGCGAACTAATTCGCTGCTGCGTTTGAAAGCATTTGGCACGTTAGTTTTCTCAAGCAAAAGGACTTCAAAGACGAAACCCCAACGCACCGCAAAATAGATTGAGAACGGTAAAAAGGCGAAAGGAATAAACAAGGCTGAGAATGAAAATATTCCGCGCCTTACAAAAGATGATAAAAACAGCAAGGAAACAATGAACGGAATTATCAGGACTGCAGCCCATAGGAGATAGCCCCCGAAAAGATACCAGAACCGCTGGAACGTCTGCTTCAATGCGTCAGGACTTGTAATAGGCCTGTGCAGAAAGATTGCAGCTGTCGCGATGATTACCCCGCCCATGCTGACCAGTACAAACGGTATACTAACGAAGTTCGGGACAAGGTCTTTTCGATTAGAACCTTGAAGAGATCCCTCTAACGAATATGTTACGAGACTTCCAAGGAAATAGACGGTGATAATGCCCAAAAACAGCAGAAAATGTTTCCGATAAAGACTAAAGATTGTGTCCAGAATCTCACTAAACCCCATTGGTTGAAGTGTAGAAGTATTGCTGTTGTTGACTTGTACTGTATCGGTTGGGCTTAGCATATTTTTTATAATTACTTTGATTGCCTGTATTTTGTCCCTTTACAGTTCAGTTACCAGCGTCCTGCGCGAATTCGGGCGCGTTGGCATTCGTGGTGTGCTATGCGTGCTTCTCTAAGCGTATGCCGTGCCGAAACTTTTAGGTTCCTGCTGTTCATCACCATCTCTCCTCATCAGATAGCGTCTGCGCAGTGGATTATATTATACGACTTTAGTCAATCCTTCTACGTTGATATAAGAACCATTCAACAACACTCAATCCGACAGCGAGGAAGACTAAGTAAACCCACGGTGGATAACGTAAAAGCGCAGCACTGCTCTGTGCTACAGATGCCTTTGTCAGGTCTTCAACTGCCGGGTCAGCACCGATGTGCGATTCTGTCGCATCGGCGAGGTTAACTGCCCATACCGTTCCGCTATTATCTTCTGTAGCATCGGATACCTCTGGTGGCGGTTGTTCTCCTTCTGGTGTAGAATCCGCTGTTTCTGAGATTTTCAGTTCATAGAAACCCGCGCGCTGCGTCTGCTCAAAAAGCAGTTCGTCCCCTTCAACCGGGAGTTCCCACGATTGGTCTTCAGGGCCCGTGATTTTTACAAGCTTTGGGGTGCTTTCGGACGAATCAGTTTCTGTCTTTAATTCCGGGTGCGAGATGGCATCTATTGATTCAATCTGCTGTTTGAGGACTTCTCCCGTATGGAGGTGATATTCCAGAATTTCAGAACGCTGTTGGAACCACTGGATGGTATTCGCTATAATTACCGGAAATGCGATGCGCAGCGGCAGGTCGGATTCCAAGATATTGATAGCAGCGAAGACAACTTTTCGGTTCGGCTTAACGTCAATGAACAGGACAGGCGACTCAAATGAACGGGCAAGCACCTGTGCTGTGGACGGTGGCGTGACCTGATACGCTGTACCGATTTGGACATTCTCCAGATGAACGTGCTGTAGAATTGGATGCGTCCGTTCCCAATCCGTAATAATCGGTGTCTCCAACGCTGCACCGATATCCCATTGTAGGAGCGGTTTGGAACCCTGACCGTTAGGAGTTTCTGACGAATCAACAGCAGGTGGATAGATAAACATGTAATTCCCATCACTGAGGGTGGGTGGGCTGTACCGGTC
>CAZQIP010000021.1:0-5096 GCA_964593655.1 uncultured bacterium
CTTATAACGCCGCGCTCAAACGGAATGTCACGCTGAAAAATCGTTTTGATTTACCCTTCAGCGATAGCAATTTTTTTGATGTACTCAACTTGGATTTTCCGGGGATGGAAGCCGTGAAAGCTGCGGTCCTCGCAGACGATATACCCACCGCGAAAACCGCTTATACCGCCTTTCGTCGCCAGTTCCTAAAAGACTTTGTAGGAGGAGTTTCTAACCCCGATGTCCTTTTATTAGAACGCTCTGATACCTACACCACAGCCAAAACCTATCTTGAGTGTCTGCTCCGGTTGTCTATCCATCCGACCCCGGCTATCACAGCAACTACGGAAATCGGTATCGCAGCGCACCTGTTCCCAGAATTCCGGGGCAGTGGACAACTCCGTAAGTTGGTACTGCAGCGTTATAAGTGGATAATCGACGCATTCTTCCATGCTGACGGGTTTCACAAAGACCGGACGCTCCGGGCACAAGCTGAGGCGGTCGCGGATTTCGCGCGATTTCTCCGTTTTCCGTCTGACGAGCAAACTAAAGAACTACGGATGTTGCTTGAAAAACTATTAGCGACCTGTATCCATTTGAGCCAACCCGATTGTTCGTTCCCACCCCTCGGTCCGCTCCCTGCTGCCAACTTCAATGCCGTCGAACTCTGCGCTATCACTGATAGCAGCTTCAAGTGTCCGGACACCACATCACACGCGCTGCCTGAGACGGATTGCTACGTCATGAGAGACAACTGGCAGCCGGATGGACAATACCTGTTCTTTGACGCACTGCCTAAGGGAGACTCTAAAAACGCCGATATATCAAGTCTGGCACTCTATGCCCACGGACGACAACTGGCGACAGGCGCAGTCCGTTTGCTTGGTACGACACTAACAGTCTCTTATGGGCTTGATACACAATGGATAACAACACCTACTTTTGATTTCGTCGAAAAATGGTGTCAAGCTGTAGCGGTGCATCACAAACGCGGCATCTTCTACCTTAAAGGTGAATACTTTATTTTGCACGACCTCGTGTTGGGTGCGGAAGCGCAGACCCTTGAACAGATTTTCTATCTCGGTGGTGGGATAGATACTCACATTGACGCTGATACCGGACATACTTGGACTGAAGACGCACGCCGTAGTAACCTCTTTATCGGTGCAACCGATCCGACAGACCTGACGGTAGCGTTAGAAGGAGACAGCGTTATCTATCGGCGTAACAAGGAATCACCTGCAGCCCTGAACACGCTCCTTTTTCCGATGAGACCTGGGGTCAAAGCACACCCCACTATTTCGGATATTGAAGTTCGTACGGATGCTGATGTTTTGGGGACAGGCTTCACGCTTGCGTTGCCGAACACGACAGACACGTTCCTGATCTCTGACGACGGCTTGGCGGAGATGTCCACTGAAGATATTCGGTTTGTCGGGGAATATCTCTTTTTACGGAGAGACGCATCGGGCGGTGTTCAATTCATTATGCTGAACGGACGGTTTCTGAAGGTGGGTACGAAAGTCCTTGCGGATTTAGATGAACCGCGCGAAAGTTATGTGCGGATGTAGACAATTGTCAGCGTCTTAGGAGATGTGATTCTGTTAAATGTTGAGGTTCAATTGGGTATTCACGAGGGAGATAGATTTCAATAGGAATCCCGAGATCGTGAAGGTGCTTGCAGATGAGTGGAGCGACATCCGACCAGTTTAATTTTCCCAATGCACATCCGAGTGCAGACATCGCAAGCGACTGGATACCTTCTTTTTTGGAATTTTTTTGTAACCATTTCAATCCGTCTTCAATGTCTTCTATACGCGAGTTGGCGCGCCAATGCCGTTTCGTAGCAAAAAGCAAAAACCACTTCATCGGATTTTCAATATTCACATTATATGGTTTAAGGTCCATCAACTCATCTATGACTGACACCTCTCGCTTATATATATAAGGACGGGCAGACGTGATTTTCTTTGAACGGCATGCTTTCTCATACGCTACATAGACATCAGGAAATTGCTCTCTTGCCCGCAGTGCTAACCCTTTTCCCATCACTCCTTGAAGGTTGACTGTGACTGTTAGTGTCTGTAGTTGAGAAAAAAATATATCACCACCGTCAATAAGTGTAATGTTCTCACCTATTGGAATTCGACACTTAGGTTGGAAGAACATATCAGGTTCGGAGTCAACTTGGATTTTAGAATTGCCAACAATTTTCTGTATCTCATTTCGTATTGTATCATCAGCAACGTAAACTGAACGAATGTACGCCTGTTTGATATAATTCGGGATTAAACATTCCGCCATCATTTTCCGCTTTGATCCGTCAGAATTATTCCACCAGTCGTTCTCAATAATTGACCGCTGCTTCTTAAGGATTTTCATTCCCTCAGATAGGTTATAAAATCGTGTAATTTCATTGCCAGCGTCTCCATTAGTGATAATGACCTCTGGCTCATCCAACACTTTTTTATCAATACCAATAACAGCAAGATCCTTTAAGTGGTGTTGATGAAGAAAGCGATACATGAGGGCGTTACGGGGTTGAAAATATAAGTTGGCATAGTACCAAAGTTCTTTTCCATCTGTAGTTTTGTAGTTACGCTGATCAGCAATATTTCCGTTATAAGTAGGAATAGGATCTAGCTTTTCTCCTTCGACTCTATCGTAGCAAAAAATCCCGCGCTCAAGGATAGAAGGCAAGTTGTCTATATGCGTAATGTAATAGAGTGCTCTTATATCTAACTCCTGCATGGTTGCTGCTTCCCAGTGAATATTCAATTAAGCGAGATTCAATTACGATAACCTAAGTCACTTATTTATAGACATAGCACTCCTAATGAAGATTAAGAATTTAATCGGGTAATTTTCAGTTTTTTTATCGGAGCCGGTGCGGTTAGGAAACCGCACCTACCGGGTTTGGAGGAACATAGAATTCCCCAAATATTTTATTAAACTTCATACGGAGTGCGGTTGCTTAAATACACCGTTTCTATAGACATATTACCCCTACGGGGTGAGGAAAATTCGTTAGTAGCAACCTGGATTACGATAAATATCTCAACCTTATTGCCTAATCTTCAATTACCGCTAATGCCTGCATTCGCTCAAGTGCGAAGACGCGGGTATCCTGTCGCAATTCGCAGAAACCTTCAACACACAACGTCTCACCCGACTCTCGACTGTTTGGGATATTGAAAAGCCGTTCTGGGACCACTACGCGCGTCGTCCATTTTTTATCACTCGGCTTCTTATAATCAAATTGGATTTTCTGGTTGTTGTCAATAGCAGACTGGATTTCGGAAAACGGTTCTGAGAATTCCGATTGCGACGGCTTTAGCGTAGAAGTGCCAAAAATATCGACTTCACGGTACATACCCCTATAACATTCTGCACAGATCAGGGTGAGATTATCCAATGCGTTTGTCCCACCTTCAAATACCGGAATATCGTGCAGTAGATAGACATCCGCCTCCTCGTCACACTGTGAGCAGATAGAACCGTTTTCCCGGATAAGAATCCGTTTCCGCTCTTCCCAATCCGGGGGCCAACTCGGTAAATAATCATAAAGTTCGTCTAAAATGGATGCTAACTTCGCGAGCTTAGCATGTAAATCTTCTATCTCAGCCTCGGATGCAATGTTTTGTTGTGCGACTTCAGTTGGCACAAAGAGCGACAAAATGAGTTGTGGCTTCTGCTTTCGCAGTACGGATTCAATCTCATGTTTTCGCATTTGCAATATGAGGATACACGAATAATGAAGGTAGTCCCCGTTAGAAAGTGCTATATCGTATTCATAATCAGTCTCTATCTTACAGACGGTACAATACGGCATTTTCTACTCCTGTTCCTTCATAGAAGTGAACTAATTCTGAAATTCATCTCTGAGCTTTTGCCGGAAGTATTCTTGTTCCAAGCCGTTTACGATTGGTTTAAACTCTCGCAGAATGCTATAGAAGTAAATTGGATTGAGAATCTCACACATACCGTCAGTGCTTTCTTTTATGACACCATACGCCGCAAGTTCATTCATGATTTCATTGTGCCGCGTAAAGGGAATGCCGATGTCATAAGAAGCGATTTTCATCAGGAGTGTTTCAAACCGTCTATCTCTGCGGATATTAGTAAGCAGATGCGTAAGGTTGGCGTTGCCCTCTTCAAGGAGCTGCGCGTGTGCGGTTGCAAAATGTGCCATCGTAATCGGTTTGGTTTTCGGAATATCTAACTCCTCCGTGAGGATCTGCGCTAATCGGTTAACAAGAACGGGTTGCCCGGCAGTCTGCTTATGAATCGATTCAATTACCTCTGGAGGAAACTGTTGACCAACTTCTTCCACATATTGTCCAAGGAGTTCTTGTACCTGTTCAAGTGTGAAGTTCGGTAAGTTGAACTCATCTTGGATATTGAACGGGGAGATAGTCCCGCTGCTGTTAAATTGTGTAATGCTCTTCACGCCAACAATGCCGACGCTATGCGGACATCGAGAAACGGCGTTTGAGACGTAGATACGGCGAAGTGAATGGAGAAAACCCTTCACGGCCTCTTTTGGAATGCCATCAAACTCGTCTATGATCAGGATGACGCGCTGATCACCCAAAATCTTGGAAAAGTTTCTAAAGAATCTTCGCATTGAGAAATGATCAGTTATCTCTGCATTCTCTAAAAATTCCGTCAACCCTTCAGAAAAGATCTCTCCGCGTCGCTCGAAGACATTTTCTATCGCTTCGCGAAGATCCTCGTAGAGATAACTGTAAAAAACCGATGGCGTGCAGCCTTCATATTCCTCAAAATTCAATGGGATTGGGAAGTAGGTAGGTTCTTCGTCTGCGAATACGTCTAAGGCGCGCTGGAAGAAGGTTGTCTTGCCGGTCTGCCGTGGCGCAAAGATAACGATATAGCGTCCCTTTTTGACACGCATAACGAAATCTGCAAGTTCAGTCGCGCGGCTGACGACATAGTTTTTCTCTGGATGAACGGGCCCTTGCGTTCCAAAGCGTCTCATTTTTTCTCCAAACCGTAGCACTAAGATTCTTATTCGGTGCAAGTTTATAGTAAGGTTTAGAATTATAGTAAAACCTATAATTAATTGAGCACTCTCAAACAGTCTGAATACCTATAAC
>CAZQIP010000022.1:0-3856 GCA_964593655.1 uncultured bacterium
GTTCGGTTTCCTAACCGAACCGGCACTGGGTGTCGTATTAATTCTAAACTTTACTATAATTCAACGGAAAACAGTTATTCCTCTAAGATGTTGACGAAACAATCTTTGGCTTCAACTGTTTTGGGGATTAATCCTTTTTCGTATGCGAATTTTGCAAAAGCATCCCATTTTTCCACCGATTGCACCTGCGTTGTCGCGAATACATCAAGCGTATCCCGAAACGCCAATTCTTCTAATGCTTTACTCGCATCAGGGTTTGCCTGAAAAAAGAGTTGAAGCGCAGCATCGGGTTTTTCCTTCGTAAATTGAATCGCTTCCTGAATCGCCAGCATCAGTTTTTTAGCCGTTGCTTGATGGTTTTCCAAGTAAGCGTCGTTCGTAATAATTACCAATTCATAATAATCCGGAATACCGTATTTCTCAAGTGCGAAATAACCGGCTTCGGCACCTTCAAGTTTCAACAAGTTAATCTCGTAATTCCGAAAGGGTCCGATCACTGCATCAATTTGACCGCTGAGCATAGGTGCCACAATATTCGCGCCTACGTTTATGAGTTCGTAGTCATCTTTGGATAATCCGGCATTTGCCGCGATGGCGTTAAACAGAAGGACA
This sequence comes from uncultured bacterium, assembly GCA_964593655.1. Taxonomy (GTDB): domain Bacteria; phylum Poribacteria; class WGA-4E; order WGA-4E; family WGA-3G; genus WGA-3G. The sequence goes on from CAZQIP010000022.1 coordinate 613, forward strand.
TCCAACGGTGCGACTGTGTATCCGATTTTTTTTCCTTTGAAATCTGCGGGCGTTTTAATGCCGGTCTTCTTCAGAAAACTAATCGTGTTAAGCGGATGCTCGACGAGTAAGCCGATGGATTTGACCGGCAAAACTTCTTCACTGGCTCGCGCAATTGTCACGCTCTGTTGGTAACTCACAGCAAACGGATATTTCCCCGCCGCCACCAATTTGAGGGGGGCATCCGGGTCACCGCCCCAGAGAAGTTCGACTTCTAACCCGTGTTTGGCAAAAATCTTATGCTCTTGCGCAACATAAAGCGGCGCGTGGTCTATGTTGGGTGCCCAATCGAGAAGCAACGTAACCTTTTCCATTTCGGAAACCGTCTGATGGTTGTCCGCGTCGCTGTCAATATGTCCAGTTAAAAGTATACCACAACTGATGAGAAACATTAAGCAAATTGCTGTTTTCATGAGAATTTCCTTTCTAATTGTCCGATAGGCGTGAAGCATGCCTACCGAGTATCTAATGTGTTGTGCTGATGTCGCCACGGCATTGCGTAACGCTCCAACAGCGTCATCAATCCAAAGAGACCTAACCCTAAAAGTGTTAAACAGAAAATAGCGGCAAACACGAGTGAAATCTCGAGTCGCCCGTTAGCATACAACATAAGGAAGCCGAGTCCAGCCTTCGCACCCACCCATTCACCGATGACCGCGCCGATCGTAGAAATGGATATACCGATCTTCGCACCGGAGAAGATAAACGGGAGTGCTGATGGAATGCGTACCTTCCAAAGTATCTGCCACCGAGTCGCCCGCAAAATCCGAAATAGATTTACCGTGTCCGGATCGGTGGATTTTAAACCGTCTAAGGTGTTCAGCACGATCGCGAAGAACACAATCAGTGCCGCCATAACGACTTTTGAGGCAATCCCGAAACCGAACCACAGTACCAACAGCGGTGCGATAGCAAACACCGGCACCGTTTGTGAACCGATAACATACGGATAGAAGGCTTTCTCGAGCACAGGAAACTCGAACATCAGCACAGCTAACGGAATGCCGATGCTAACCGCGAGGGCAAACCCGAGGAGCATCTCTTCCAAGGTTACAAGCGTATGCCTCAGTAATTGTGAGTGTTCCACAAAGAGTGTCACCACAATTTTCGAGGGTGCCGGCAGAATGTAACGCGGTATCTCGAAAAGATGCACGGCTCCTTCCCATATCCCTAATACCGCGAATAGGATCGTCACTGGCACCGCGAATTTGCTGAACATACCTATCCACTCCTTAACGCAAAAAAGCCGCCTTCCGTTTTAGGTATATGCCAAAAGGAAGCAGCTTTGATAGTTATTGGTTATCAGTGTTCAGTTTTCAGAGGAATGGTTATTAGTTATCAGTTATCAATGTTAGAAAGTGTACGAAAGTTTCAAAGTGGGCTAAAGTGTTCTAAAGTTGTGAAGTTATCAACTTTAGCTGCACTTTACGAGGCTTTACTGGACTTTACGAACTTCTTTAACCGACAACTGATAACTCTTAAAACTGAGTGCTGATAACTGACAACAACTCTTGCTATTTCCCTACGCTGGCATGACCCAGATCAGGTTCAAAGGGTGTTTTCTCAGCTCTTAATGAAATAAGAGCACCCCACAATGTTTTCAAGTATTATTATATCCGATTCTCCATTTTAAAGCAAATTTTGAAGCGACAACAGTTTTCCTTACGACTTTGAAAACCTGTCCAAGTGAAAGGGGGCGATTGTCTCTGAAGTCTCACCCGTCAGAATCAGTTTGGAGATCTCGTAAGCTGTGATGGGTGTCAGTAAGATACCGTTGCGATAGTGCCCTGTTGCGTATATTAGATTCTCAACAGGTGTTTTACCGAGTATGGGCGCATTGTCTTCGCTACCAGGACGTAAACCTGTCCAAGTTTCGATAAGTGGCAGGTCGTAAATATCCGGTACAGCTTCACACGCCCCGTGGAGGAGCTCGTATACACCGCCAACAGTCAGATCCGTGTCAAACCCCAGTTCCTCGGTTGTGGCACCAACGATAAGTCTACCATCGGTTCTCGGCACTAAATAGACCGGCATCGGATACCTCGCCTTGACGGTACGGATGACGTTTTTGAGCATAATGCCCTCTCGCATTCGCAACGCCAACATCTGTCCTTTCACGGGACGCACGGGAGGGATAATCGTATCCGGTAACCCGCGGATCTGCCCAGACCAGCACCCTGCCGCGAGAATACACACATCTGCGCTCTGAAAACCGTCTTGTGTTTGAACACCCGTCGCGGTTCCGTTTTCTATGACAATTCTTTCAACAGTGCTATTTTGATGCAACACGCCACCGCGCACCTGATAGGCACGCTGAAGTGCCTGAGCCATCAGCCGGTTATCAACTTGATGGTCAGTTTCACAACGAACAGCTGCCGTCACGTATGGTGAAAGCGCACTTTCAATTTCACGGGCTTCCTGTCCGCTCAACCACTCGACATTCAACCCTAAATTTTGTTGTAAGGTATAAGCATGCCGGAGTTGAATTGCATCATCAGGTTCAATGCCTATAATGAGCGTGCCTTCTGCTCGGTAACCGATTGACATCTCTGTTTCTGTCTCTAACTCATCAACCCATTCCGGGTAGCGTGCTAAACTTTGATTGCTGAGTTTGAGGAGGTCGAGTTCGTCGATATGTGCTTCAGCAATTGGGCCGAGCATACCGCCGGCTGCCCAAGAGGCACCGCGTCCGGCTTGTCCGCGCTCATGAATGGTGACAGCGGCACCCGCTTTCGCAAGCTGCCACCCGATACCGAGTCCAATCATACCGCCACCAATGATGAGAATCTTCTTATTTTTCATATTCACCTCCTCTAATAGATTGGTAAATCAATTTTTGCTTTGACTGTTTTGAAAATCAATCCTTTTTGATGGGCAAATCTTGTGCAGGCAGCCCATTGTTCTTCGGAGCAGGCTTGAAGAGTGTTTCCACAACTCTTAATCAGATAAAAGCACCCCATAATGTTGTTCACGTATTATTATATTTTCTTCTCAACTTTTAATGCAAGTGTTCATTTTTCGGTATATTCAACACTTTTTTGCATATTGGTTTCTTTTATGCTATACTGATATTTCTCAAAAGTTATTGTAAAGCAGTGATTATCAAGGTTCTTTTGGTATTATTGTATGAAAATGCGTTATGAAGTCCGTAAGTATCTGTCTTTCTCCGGTGAGTTGAAGCTGTATCTGATGAAATGTGCGTCGT
>CAZQIP010000023.1:0-3414 GCA_964593655.1 uncultured bacterium
GCTGATGGCTGATCACTCAACCAAATGTTACACTTTTCGCCAAATTATTTTTTTTTACAGTAACGCAAAATTGTCCCTAAACCCTTACAACAACTAAGTTTACGCCGATAACCCATTCATCCCAAATGTTACACCAGTGTAACATTTTAAGGACTTACGCACTTTCTCTTAAAGTCCCCCTGATAAGGGGGATTTAGGGGGTTAAAAATATGGCAAATACCGTTTTTGCGTAAGTCACAATTTTAAAGGAGTCCGCACATGCAACTCAAAGAGAAGCACAAACAATTTGTCGTCAAATCCTTCGCATGTTTTATGAAATTAACCGACATCGTTGACGCATTCATTGAAGAATTTGAAGACGAACTGCCAATCCCCAAAATTCCAGACATACCCAGCATTGATCAAATCATGGCTGAACCGCTCGACGACAGCGAGCTCCGCAGCAGATCCGAATTTATCGCGATGTACGTCAGGAAAAATCTGAAGGCTTTCGATGAAAAATACGGCAAGGAGACAGATGAGAAACTCAATGAGAGCGCCCTCGCGGCATTCAATGAACGACGTGCAGACAAATACATCAAAAATTACCAGATATACTTTAACCAAGAACGTGCGGCGCATGAAAAGCAGCTCCGGCAAGACCTATTCAATCAATTCCGACGCTTGGACATCACCCACCGCCAATTTCCTGAGAAATACCGCGACCTCTTCAACCAAACCCGAGAGCAGTACTGCGCGAATTACCGCACCTTGAAACTCACGACCTCTGCAAACATCGCCCAAGAATTAGAAACCCTCTACGGATTCCAGAAACAACGCATCTTCGAAGCGGAAGACCCCGAAGAGGCGACGAAACACGTAGCGTTAGCACACCAAATCCTAAAAACCCTCGTCGCCTGTAACGCCCTCAAGGCAGAGCAAGACATAGTAAACATCACACCCCAAGCCCCAAAACCACTGGAGGAGAAATAGATAGAACTAATGAAAATTAAGCATTTAAACCGTTAAATAGAATGAAGAATGCAGGAGTATTTAGTTTTACAAATTCGCTTCATATGTGTGTACATGTTCCTCTGTAGGAGCGAGTGTTTTGCTTTTACCTTGTCATCACCGCCAAATTATGCTAAAATGAAATAGCATGAACCAACACGATTTAAAACACCCACATAAAGAACTCCGCGCCCTTCTCGGAACACGCTTCAGCACAGATGACGCTGTCCGAGACGCGCACGCACGCGATGCCTCATACCATCAAGGCACGCTCCCAGATGCTGTCGCTTTCCCAGAAACCAACGCCGAAGTTTCTAAGATTGTCAAAATCTGTGCGAAATACAACATACCGATAGTCCCTTATGGCACTGGCACCGGTGTTGAAGGCGCAGTCGTCGCAACCGAAGGCGCGCTCTGCATTGCACTCAACGAAATGAACCGCATCCTCCGCGTCAGTCGAGATGACCGAGATACTACCGTCCAAGCAGGCGTGACGCGTCTCCAACTGAACACGCATCTCGCCGACATCGGCACACAACTCCATTTTCCTGTCGATCCGGGTGCAGATGCTTCACTGGGTGGGATGGTCGCGACCCGCGCATCCGGCACGAGTGCCGTTCGATACGGCACAATGCTCGATAACGTCCTCGGCTTGACCGTCATTACCGCTGACGGTTCTATCGTCCATACCGGAAGCAGAGCCAGAAAATCCGCCGCAGGCTACGACCTTACCCGTCTCTTTATCGGTTCAGAAGGCACACTCGGGATCATTACCGAAATCACGCTCAAATTAACACGGTTGCCGGAAGCCGTCGCCTCGGCGGTTTGCGCTTTCGCGACTATAGCCGCAGCGGTAGATACTGTTATCAAAATGATGGACACAGGCATCAACATCGCCCGCATCGAACTGCTGGACGAACTTCAGATGGATGCAGTCAACAAATATGCCGGATTAGACTATGAAGTCGCACCGACCCTCTTCTTTGAATTCCACGGGTCCGAACACACCGTTGCCGAGAGTTCCGAGATTGCCGGTAAGATCGCAGCAGCGCACGGCAGCGGCGATTTCCGATGGGCAACAGACGAAAACGATCGCAAACGGCTCTGGCAAGCCCGATACGATAGCTACTACGCCGCACTCAACCGTCGTCCGGGTTCCGTCGGTTATGTCACCGATGTGTGTGTCCCGATCTCTCAGCTCGCTGAGTGTATCGCGAAGACAAAAGGACTGCTTGCTAAATCAAGTCTTGTCCCATCAATCCTCGGACACGTCGGCGACGGCAATTTTCACGTCGTCTTCCCACTTGAACCCAACAATAAGGACGAATTAGCAGAAGCGCAGCAACTCAGTCATCAGATTGTAGACATCGCCTTAGCAATGAATGGCACCTGTACCGGCGAACACGGTGTCGGTATCGGTAAACGGAAGGCATTAGAGAAAGAACACGGGGAGGCAGTAGACCTGATGCGCGCCATCAAACACGCCTTAGACCCGTTCAACTTAATGAACCCCGGTAAGGTTTTCTTATAGATGTGTTTTTCGATCCTGTAGCAGCAAGAAAAACTGTGCTTCCTTCCGAAACCGTAGTCCGTAACGAAGTGGAGAGGTTTTTACAAACGCTAAAATCCAATGCGAAGAAAGTATTTCTTCAGATTCACGAAAGGCACATCAGGGGTTCAAGCCCACGTCGTTTTTCCGCAAGGTAAAATTAAAATATGCAAAACAACTGGAAAGTCTTTATAACCGATTACGCCTGGTCCTCTATAGAACCCGAACGACAAGTCCTTGCCGAAGTCGGGGCGGAACTCATCGCAGCGGAAACCGGCGACGCAGTAGAACTTCAAACGCTTGCACTTGTACCGCTGATGGACGGTATCCTCACCTGTTGGAACCCAGTTCGAGAACCGATCATCGCTGCCGCTAAAAAGTGTCAAGTTATTGCGCGCTACGGCATCGGACTCGACAATATTGATGTGGAAGCCGCCACCGAGCGAGGCATCATTGTCACTAATGTTCCTGCCTACTGTATCGACGAAGTTTCTGACCACGCCATGGGACTGCTCCTCGCGTGTGCAAGAAAAATTTCACGCTTCGATTGGGCTATTAGGAGCGGCGTATGGGACCAGAACATCGGTCCAGAGATGCACAGAATCCGAGGCAAAACGCTCGGCGTTGTCGGATTCGGACGGATCGGGCAAGCGATTATCCCAAAAGCGAAAGCGTTTGGACTTACAATCAACGTCTGCTCCCCACGCACGGATCCGAATCGAATTCAAGAGGCCGGGGCAGAGAAGGTTACATTTTCGGAACTTCTTACAACATCTGACTTTATCACAATTCACGCGCCACTAACGAAGGAAACAGAACCCCTGTTTAGCCATGCAGAATTCCGTGCGATGAAACCGACAGCGTGTTTAATTAAC
>CAZQIP010000024.1:0-11824 GCA_964593655.1 uncultured bacterium
GTATAAATTGTTAAAGGAAAATTCTGTCAAATGCAAGGATGAAATTAAAAGGTGGATCAAAGAGCAAGGCTTGGATGCTGAGGTCTTTAAAATTGAGGAGCCCACAGTTTTCAATATCTTGTTCATCACCTGTACACGTGAGGTTGCCGAGCAGCTTGAGCATGTTGATGGCGTAGTCAGCGTTTTGGGAAGTCCAGAATTTTCTGTAGCGTTAAACAAGCAGGGAAATTAAGGACAAGAAAAAGATAAATGTAGGCGGGGTTTCAAACTCCGCCTACAAGAAGCAGTTTGTCACAAGGCAGGCAAATTTTTGACAATCTCAACCGTCTCCAGACTCACCGTGATAACACGCCCAATCAAATCCACAATATACTGAGGTTCTGTCTCACGGTTCGGGTCGTTGACAATCCCGCTCCGTCTGTCTACCTTCACACGATACTGATCTATGACCCACTCCAATGCCGACCGATTGCCTAACTTGTAGGCATAAGCCTCGGCGGGGATACCGTCGAGTGTGAGGAAATCGTTGTACTTCAACTGCGTCTTGTCTTTGGAGAGGCTCATCTTCTCGACGCGCCAATCTACCTTTATCCCCGGTGTTTCAATGGCCTTCAGTCCGTCGTATTTTGGGGCGGATTCGTAATTGACGTGGAGGGCTGCTAACTGCGCGCCTGCGTCGGCGAACGCCTCTTTGAACGCCGGATCCGTTTCGTGGCGTTGGTCAATAAGTTCTTTCAGCCTGTTTGCGAGTTCCGGTACATGCTCTCTGAAATCCGCGACCGCGGTCTGCCAGTTATCCAATGCGGGTGGGACGTAAGCGAATAGGTACTGGAGTGCTGCAATTAACCGCGCCGGTTCAGTGATATCCAAGTCTAAAGCGGTCTGTCCGTTTTGGTATAGGATAATGCGCTGTGGCGTTTGGAAGCAGGTGTTATTAAGTGGGTAACCCGCCGCCTGTTTTTCTGCGACGGCTTTCGGGAGGTCGTCATCTATATCTTTCGCTTCCCAATAAGCGAACGGAAGACCGAATTCGTCAAGGATCGCGCCGTCAATAACGATACGATTTCCGTTTGTAGTGCACATGGCATATTGGGAGATGAGCGTAGCGTTGACCTGTTTTGCGCAGCTATCCAGTAAGAAAGTGAACGGATTGCTGACCGCGCCTTCGTGTGTGACGGCGTGTCGGTCGTATTGCTGGAGTGTGGTGTAGTAGTCGCGGATTGCTTTGTGGCTGGGTTTGAGATTCAGTTGCGGCATAAAAGATATGATAGCAGGTTTGCGGTAAAATCCCTAACTGTTACAATTCGCTTTCCTCAATACCAATTAGTTTCATAAAATGTCTCTGCAAACCGCGCTTGAGGGTTTTATTTCCATGGACAGGCACAGAGAGTCGCACTGGAATTCCATCTTTGGCGTAAATGTGGTGGCTGCCTTTAATTCGCTTCAACTGCCAACCATTCCTTTCCAATAAACGGCAAAAGGCTTACCAGTTAACGCTTTCAAACCGCTATCTCCATTACTCTGTCTCTCTCGGTAATTTCTAAGGCAGCAACGTCTACGGATAAACACCCCTCGACTGCTTCATAGATATTTTTAAGGAGCTCTTCAAACGTCTCACCTTGCGTGGCACAACCCTCAATTGCTGGTACTTCCGCCCAATAACCGCCCTCTTCAGCTTCGTGAATGACAATCTTTAGTTTCATAGTTTAAATTCAATCCTTATTAATTATTTATTGACGAATTAAATGGCTATTCTCCTGTTTACAATTATAGCATCGTTTGAAAGTGCTTGTCAAACATTACTGACCCTTTCGCTTTTCCTGTAAGAGGCATTTCCAAATCTCGATTTCTTTGACACAACCGATTCTAATGACAACTGAAAACCACAACATTTGATTGCCAACCACACCATAAATCTGCTATACTTGTCTGAAGTTTTGGATGGAAGCACCACACAATGCGCAATACGATACTTGAACCTCGCACAAAAATCCTGACGATGCTTATCGCTGGCTGTCTCGTCATTCTACTGGATAGCGCGACGGCATTGCTCGTCTGTTTCCTCGGTAGCCTCACGCTGATCGCGCTGTCGGGGCCGACATGGCGGCAGATCGGTTTGCTCTGCGCGTTCCTCTTTTTTACAACGTGGGGACTCATTTACAGTCAAGCGATCTTCTATAACGAATTTCCGCGCACCGCGCTATGGACGCTCGTGCCACCGGAATTTCCGCTTATTGGGAAGATGACAGGTGGGATCCGGGTCTATCGGGAGGGGTTGTTTCACGGGATTATCCAATCGCTCCGTTTCAACACGACGCTCGCCATCGGGTGTTTTATCGTTTGGACAACGCAGCCCCGGGATCTGCTGCTCGCCTTGGCGCAGTTACGTGTACCAGCGACGCTCGCTTTTATGGTGACAACGGCGTTACATTTTATTCCGGTTGTTGCGAATGAGGCATCGGCTGTGTTTCGATCGCAACGGTTAAGAGGGTTCCGCTATTTTCGGCTCAATCTCTTCGCTACGTGTCGCGGTGTTATCAATAGTTTTCGCCCTATCTTAGCGGGGAATATTCGGCACGCGACGCATCTCGGTGAATCGGTTGAGAGTCGAGGATTCTCACCGGAGACGGCGGCACAACGTACTTCGCTACGCTCCCTGAAAATGGGCCTGTGGGATTTTGGGCTCCTCGCGGTGTTGACCACTTGTTTAATCAGTATCGTTGGATTGAAGTTGCTCTATTTCTGTTATGCGAACGGGTTTTATTACGCCTCTTGGTTGCGGCATGTGTATACCTTTACGCGCGAGGTTTTGTAATTGGCTATCGGTTTCCATCAGCAGTCAGTTTTAAGAGTTATCAGTTTTCAGTTAAAGAAGTTCGTAAAGTCCAGTAAAGTGTAGCTAAAGTTGAGAGCTCTGTAAAGTTGCTCTCACTGCGAGGCATTCACAACTTTAGAACACTTTCGCACGCTTTGAAACTTTCGCACACTTTCTAACAACATTGATAACCGATAACTGATAACTATTCCCTCTGACAACTATTTCACCGTCCGACTTCCCATGCGAGATGTTGCAATTCGGGTCCGATCAATTTCTCCCATGCGAGCTGCACGGCCGCGGTTGACCCCGGCGTAGAGATAACCACTTTTCCGCGATAGACACCCGCCGTTGCTCTCGATAGCATTGCTGCCGCACCGACTTGATCATAACTGAACATCCGAAAGAGCTCGCCAAATCCGGGCAATGTCTTTTCCAATTTGCGATTCAGAATGTCAAACGTCGTGTCGCGTGGGGCGATACCCGTCCCGCCGTTGAACAGGATGACTTGTGCATCGCTTTCTGCCATTTTATCTAATACTGCTGCGACTTGGTCGGGTTCGTCTTTTATGATTTGGTAGGCAGTGACGCTGTTTCCGTCCGCAGCGAGTTGCTCGCGTAGGAACGCAGCATTTTTGTCTGTTTCCGGCGTGCGGGTGTCACTGACGGTGACGATGGCGACAGCGACAGGTCCCTCTTCGGTCGCCATTTCTCGGTGTTGTTGTGTACTTGTAGAAGTTGTTGACATTACTATTTCCTTTCAATTATCTATATTTAAAATCGTTCGTCAAAGAAAATTGTAGCGTTGCATATGGACGTTTATCAATATAACACTGCGGTTCTGTATCACCTGACTCGGTGGGATTAATAAGTTCAACATAATAGTCTGTGATTCTCGGTTCCCCAAGCTCTACCCACGCCTCTACTCCTTTGATGACCCGTTCTACGAGCTGTGGATCGCCGTACACATCCATATGTTTTCCAACCTGAGAATCATATACGGATTGTGGGACATATAAAGCAGGCAATTCTTTATCCAGCAGGACAGTATGCATGCCGCGTTGTCCCTTATATTCTCCGAGCATCTGCATCGGTACGCCGTTTAGACGAAGCCAGAAAGCACAATCGGTTCCAAAACTTGTAGGCAATGGAACTGGTGTCGGTTCGCTTTGCAATAACGCCGCGATTACCGGATCCCAAGGCGGTTCCAGCACATCTTCAGAGGCGGATCTGAAGTTGCCTTGCAGGTTCATGAAACCCGCCCAACGCGTGAATTTCCCTGTCAATTTATTGCCCTGCTTGTGCAACCGGAGAATTGGGTCGCCTACGCCGCCTGTCTTAAGTGGTATCACTAAAATCCCACCTTCTGTCAACGACTGACCCCACGCGGGCGGAATATCAGGTGCACCCACTGTAACGATGATCCGATCAAAGGTTTCGCCCTGCCATCCAAATCCACCATCACCGGCTTTCAGATTGACACGGTTGAATCCAGTGGAACGCAGATGGTTTCGAGCCTTCTCCACCAAATCCGTTTGGAGATCAATAGAGTAGACGAGGCTATCATCTCCCACGCTGAATGCAATCAGTCCGGCATTCCACCCACTCCCCGTTCCAACTTCCAAGACTTTAAGTCCGTGAGCCAGTTCGAGGTCAGCCAGCATCTGAAAAATAAGCCCGGGTTGAGACGCTGCACTATGTGGTTTCTCTCGAATCATCAAGCCTCTATCGGAATAGATTTGTTCCAGTTGTTCTGGTGTCGGATTTGGTGATCCAATTTGAACAATTCCATCGGGTTCGCTGTCGTCGTAGTATTGTTCGATGAAGAGGTGGCGCGGCACGTTAAGGAGTGCCTGTTTCACCCAATCAGCCTTAGGTTGGAGATCGGGTCTTTTTATCAGTTTGTTGAAGAGATTTTCGATGTGTGTGTGGATTGTTGTGTCCATAGTGGTTTTCTTTTATAGCCCTCAATACACCTCGTAAGTTGGAGCGATGCCTAACGGCTTATTGATTCGGGTAGGTTTTGCTTAGATGCTTCGGCATCGTGAAAAAGATACCACCTGTCTGTTCCACGAGGGTTTTCTGAAAATCTGACGCTCTCGGATGACCGATAACATAGGCACGGACCCCTAACGACTGACATACGTCGAGCGCACGTTCCGGTGGATACTTGCCGGTTGTCGGTTCGTCTGTCAGAATAAGCAGGATCCGACTTGCGTACGGACTGAATTTCACTTTTGGAAGGCCTTCCACAATTGCATCAATAAGGTGCTCGTCGCCCCCGAACGGGTCTTCCATATAACTTGCCAACATTGACTCGTTGAGCGGCATCTGTGTAACGACCGCGCCGTTGATGACCTTAATCGCATCCTTGGCTTCCGCGAAACGGATAAGCCCAATCCGATACTTGATAGGCAGAATGTCTAACCTGCCGATCAGCGTGCTGAGTCCGAGCATAATCGCTTCAGATTTCCCGCCCATACTCCGACTGTAATCGAGCATGATAACAATATCCACAAAAGTCCCGAACCCCTTTTCAGGCGAGGCACCCGGTGTTCCACCGGCGTAGATGTTTAATTTATTTTTTTCACTTCGGATGGTGTACATTCGCCTGCTACCCCGGTCGTTTATAAGCCATCTGTTTCCACGCTGTTGCGTCATTGCGTTGAAGTTTTCGGCGAGCCCCCAACTTTCGGGGAAAATACCGGCATAAACGTTGAGTCTGTCGCCCGCTTTACGGATCGTGTAAGTGTGTCCACTTGAATAGTCCGTAATCACCCACAAATCGCCTTTTTCTTTCTCCCAGACCTTGGCATTATTAAAGAGGCTACCGCCCATGGATAAAGAGATTCCGTTTTCTTGAAACATACGTTCCAATTTCTTGGCGGGTATATCCCCGTCTTCGAGGTGTACCTCAAATTTCGATTCCATGCTGAATAGCAATTGGCCGCCGCTGCGACGAATATCTGTAACAATGTCTCGGAAAACCTTGATGAATGCGCTGTTGCCGGCATGCGTGCTTGGCAGCGAGGTCGCACTACCGACATCTCCTGGAATCCGCTGCCACAGTCCGCCTGTCTCTTCAGCGAGGCGTGGCTGAAAGGGTTCTGTATGTCCGAGGACGTTGACCCGGATCTCTTGAAGTTGATATTCCTTAATAGCCTTCTCCTGCATCATTTCATGCGAACCCTCTTTTTTAAAACCCGTCGATGCGGGTTCATCGGTTACGAGGACGATAAATTTATCGGCATCGGCATGAAAGTCGATCCGGTGAAGTGTGTCTACTAAAGCATCAAGCGCGTGTTCATTACCGCTGAGCGTGGCTTTTTGCATCCGTCTCCGTAGCATCGCCACATCGGGTAATAAGGAGCGGACTTCAAGCCTTTGACCCTCATGTCGAACACTGAATTCAGACATCCCCAGATGATACTCCACATTTGCGAGATCAAAAGTGTCGGTCAAGGCATAGAGGTTCGCTGCGACTTGCTGGATGTTGTCCCGCATACTCGCGCTGGTGTCGAGTACAAAGACGACGTTTACCTTATCGAGTTCGCGTGTTGCGATGATGTGGTCTGCGATATTTTTCAGGGCATCCGCGAACGGGTTGGAACTATCCCCATTGCCGGTGCCTTCGCCTTCTCCATCGCCATCGCCGTCCCCAATCATTCCAACGTCAGCAGTACCTGTCGATTCGAGTTTGTGAAACCCATAGCCACCGTCGCCTTTAACGCGTTGCCGTGGGCTATCAACACCTTCCCCCGCGGTCGTTTGAAAAGGACTCGCCACTGATTTATGAATCGGAGCGGATCGGCTATTGAATGGATTTGCGTCTGTCATCACGTCCGGCAGTGCTGTCTCTGTCTCCGACACAGATTTCGTTGCACTATGGAGCAGTTCTGCTTCTGATTGCCGTACGGTCTCATTGATTAAATTTGCGGAGGCAGCCACATCTAAATGGCGTTGGCTCGATTCGGTAGACGGATCTGTCTGCTGTGGTACCCGTAGTTTCTTTGGTGGTGGTGGTTTGAGTCTACGACGCTGTTTCGGTGCATCTTTTGGATTTATTAAATCCGCCGCGATTACGTCTTCAATAGTGGTGGGTCTTTGGACATAGAATGAGAACATAAAGACAATAGCGAAGCAGAGATGAAGAACACCTGCAAAAAGTAGTGCGCGTACAGAGCGATTTCGCCTTTGGGAACGGTTCATAATGTTTTACTCCACTTTATCTAATTTAACCTATACATTGACTTTGTATGTAAGTCAACGAGCAATTTCTGTGCCAATCTGAGCAATACTGCACGGGCGAGTTCACCACAAAACTCAGAGAGCGCACTGCCCGAAACAGGGCATTTTTTATACTTACTTGCCCGAAATCGGGCATATTTGATAATCCAAGTCGGCGGCTATAACTTTATAAGTAACAGCTTAAGTGCTTATTTCGTTTTCACTGCTCCCCACATTGTTGTTAGCAACTGCGGTTGCGGGGAAACTGGCAACGCAAACGCCGGATCAAACTAGTCCCGTTGTATATTCCGCGAAGTATCCGTCAGCTGCGTCCGAACCCCACTGTTTATATCAAGTTTGAAGATTTGTAGATTTCCATTAATCTCTTGTGTGTAAAGGACTTGTTCTCCGTTTGGTGATAGTTTGGAATACTGCACATAGGGACCGGCTTCATCGACAAGCTGCTGGAGGTCGGTGCCATCGCGGTTCACAAGGTAGATCGTCTCCTTATTTCGCCATGCCAGTCGTCGGTGCCTTCGCGAAAAATGGAGAGCTGCCTATATGCAATACCAACAAAATCAATATAATAAAAACAGAAAACTGTCTCTTTTTCATAATTTCCAGTCACCATGTAAGCATAATAATGTTGTCAACTACCGATAAATGAACACTTCTGGAGGAGAGGTGATACGCATTGAACACAAGTCAGGTGAGGCATAACACGCTGCTGACGTAACGGAACGCATTCAGCACCTAAGCTGCGACAGACGTGATATGTTGTATCAGTTTCTCTGAATCCTTAAACGCAAACTCACGTTATTATAGCATGAAAAACGGAGTTGTTCAAATTAAACTTGACAAATTCTGTCGTTTATGATACACTTTTACAAATTCCATAGGATTTTGCACTTTTTTCTTGCAATTTATATTTCAAAAGTGCTATAATTAAGCAAGTGTATTCTTTAATCGCCTCGCGGTGCCGTATACAGCATCGTGAAAAGTTAAAGAATCACATCGCTGACAAAAACCGTCATCGGTTCGGTTTACCGATGGAACGTCAGCATTCAAAAGCGTGATTGCATTGCAGTACTGCTATCACGAAAAGTAAAATCAGATGAGGTGATGTGGCTTTGGGAAGCGCGCTTCTTGCTCAAAGTTCGGAACCTTGTGTATATTTTTCAAGAAGGAGAATTCATAGCTATGAAAAAATTAACAATCTTTATCACACTTGCCTGTGTTGTGATGATTTCGCCAATGGTACTCGCTCAAGATTGGCAGCCAGCAGGTGATAACTGGATTGAAAAATGGTGGGGACTCGATCTGGTAACGGATACTGAGGGTTTCACGACATCCGCGGGAATCGACTACCTTTCGGAAGGTAGCGGCGGTGTTATTTCAAATGCTTCCGTTTCCACACGCGACGGTGCAGGAAAAACCGCAAACATCATCCTTAAGTCACCGACCAATGGTGCCCTCCTCGGTTGGTCAATCGTTAACATTGATATCGAAGATCAGTACAATATATCGTCAAGCCACGGTGCAGATGGAGCGGTAATTAGAGATGTTACGTGGCACGGCATCATTGCTATTATCTCGCCGGATGACCGGACAACGACGATGCACCCCGCACACGATGATCACGCCCAAATCTGGCTTAACGGCGAACAGATTTATGATAATCCCACTTGGACGGGCGGTGCTCAGGTCGTCACAACGCCAACAGAGATTCAACTCAAGAAGGGTGAAAATTTCTTGCACTACAAATGTGGTGAATCCGGTGGTGCAGATTACGTCAACCTCCGCTTTGAAGCGACTGACACTGATCTTCTCATCGCACCGACAAAGGATAACCTCTTTTTGAATGTCCTGACACCCGTTGAGCCGCAAGGCAAACTGGCAACACAGTGGGCAGATATCAAACGGCAGTAGTTATTTTTGTTCACAAAAAACCCGTATCCATGAAAAGGATGCGGGTTTTTTGTTGTCTATTTTGGTTCGCTAAGGGCGTTTGAAATGCTTTATTTTTCCGACGCTACAATCGTCAAGGTCTGATTGATAGACACGTCTTTCAACACTTGTGTCGTACCCCCTTGCCACACAATCGCAATTTTCTCAACACGCTGGTTCTCGCCTAAGCCGAACAGCAATCGCGTATCGCTTCCTGATGCGTAACTTGAACCGCTTTTTACCTCTCTCATCTGTGTCATGTCTGCGGTTGAAACCGTAACTTTCGCCCCAATCCCATCGCGGTTACTCTGAGAACCGATAAGTTTAATACCGATCCAATTATTCGTGTTCCCACCGTCGTTCCGAAGCAAAACGGCGCGCTGGTTGGAATTCATGATAACAATATCGGTATCGCCGTCGTTGTCGTAGTCCGCAGTAGCAGCGGCTCTGCCGACGCGTGTTTCTGTGAAGTAAGCACCAGCGGTTTCTGATACGTCCGCGTAAGTGCCGTCCCCTCTGTTTTGAAACATCTGGTCACGTTGGGCGTAAGTTTCGTGGTCCATCAAAATTTCAATGACATCTTGTGGATGTCCGTTTGCACAGAATAGGTCGAGGTGTCCATCATTATCGTAATCCAAGAAGAGTGGACTAAAACCGACGAAGGGGAGTGTCGGTTGTTGTAACCGGCTTTCCGCCGTTGCATCGGCAAAAAAGAGTCCTTCCTCGTTTTTATACAGAGTCGCTTTTTCGGAATTCGCAACGATCAGGTCGAGCCATCCATCACTATTATAATCACCGCAGTCTATCCCCATAGAACCTTCCGCGACACCGCTCTCATCATAACCGACACCGATAAACAGGCTTTCATCGGTGAAAGTACCATCGCCGTTGTTATGGTAAAGGAAGTTGCGATTCGTATCGTTGGTGACGTAAATATCTGGAAACCCGTCATTATTGTAGTCACAGGCGATAGCCGCCATACCTCTTCCCTCAGTCGGATTTGTCACGCCTGCTGTTTCTGCGACATTGGTAAAGGTGCCGTCGCCATTATTTCGATACAGTACATCAGGGGTTCCCTCGTAGCTACGTGGATGCCCGTAACCGACAATACCTTTAAAGGTTGTCACTGGCATTGACAATTCATAGACCAAATAATTGACGACAAAAATATCCAAATCGCCATCTACATCAAAATCGAGATAGACGGCTGCGATGCCCCAGAAGGTGTTATCAATCCCAGCGTCTTCGGTGATGTCAGTAAAGGTGCCGTCCCCGTTGTTTCGGTAAAGCGTGTCTTGTCCAAAGTTCGCGACATAGAGGTCAGCGTCCCCGTCGTTATCAATATCCCCAGCGGCAGCTGCCATCCCGTACCCAGTGTCCCGTGTCCCTGAAGTTTCAGTAACGTCTGTAAAACGTCCATCTCCATCGTTGCGATAAAGAACATTTCCGAGTTGTGCCTGCTGCGTGTCCCGTTTCGCTTGCGGGATATTACCACTATTGACAAAATAGAGATCCGCATCGCCATCGGTGTCATAATCAAAAAAGACAACACCAGACCCCATCGTCTCAATGATATGCTTGTGCTCGGTTTTACCGTTGCTGTGTTTGAAATGGATGCCTGCCTCTTCGGTAACATCCACAAAGACAGGCAGTTGTGCGGCAGCACTACCTATAGATGTGAGAAAGAGAAGTAAAAGGAGTTGCGGCATCGGGTTGGAAGGCATTGTATTGGACTATTTTGATATTTTTTCTGCTGTTTTTGCCAATCGGAAACCGACAAAAGAAGTCTTCAGGTTTGGGTAGAGATAAAACCGAAACGTCGTGCTGCATCGGGCGATGTTATCAATCCAAGAACCGCCTCGGAGGACACGCCAGCTGCCGACAGCCGGTCCCGTTGGATTTTTCTTGGGACGCTTCGCCGCAGCTTGAGAACTGGACCAATAATAGACATCGCTGTACCAATCCGCCGTCCATTCCCAAACGTTCCCTGCCATATCCATTACGCCGTAGTAGCTTTTACCTTTCGGAAAGCTACCGACGGGTGCAAGGCGATTTTCGTAGCCATCATCGTTGGTGGCTGTATTTGCGTGCGGTTCCATTGCGTTGCCCCAGGGCCACACTCTATCGGTGTAGCCGCGCGCTGCCTTCTCCCATTCGGCTTCAGTTGGCAGTCGCATCCCTTTCCATGCGGCATAAGCGTTTGCATCGTGCCATGAAATGCCGACGACCGGGTGATTCGGGAACTGTTCTGCGCGTGCGGGCCAGTCCCCAATTTGCGGCAGATGCGTGAAACTCTCCGGTGTATGTTGAGATATTTTTTCTGTCGAAGCGGCTTGAAGTTTCCAGAATTTGTAGTACTCGGCGTTCGTCACCTCATATTTACTGATGTGATAGGCATCAAGGTAAACTTTATGCTTCGGTTTTTCATCAGCAGCGCGGCTGTCGCTCCCCATTGTGAAGGTGCCGGCAGGGATTAGGATCATATTCTCCGCGTCTTGTGCAAATACAGTTGTACAGGCACCAACACTAAAAAGCAGCGTGAGGAGAGACAGCAGTGTGATATTACAATGACTATTTCTGCTTCTTTTTCTGTTCAGACAAAAGGTGTTCATAGACGCGGTAATGCTCCTGCGCAAGTTTCGGGTTGCCAAGGCTCTGATATAGTTTTGAAAGATTAAGATGGTAATACGGTTGATCACTGTCGAGTTCGACTGCTTTTTGGAATGCAGCGAGTGCGTTGCGTTGGTCGCCTTGCATCGCATACGCGCTTCCAAGCGTGTTATAGAGAATAGATGCGTTGGGCATCAGTTGGATAGCCTTTCTGACGGCTTCTGC
>CAZQIP010000025.1:0-12603 GCA_964593655.1 uncultured bacterium
TCGTTATGTTGCTTTGTTAGAAGTCGCTAAAAGTGGCGAGAAACGCAGCTTACCCTTCCCGATAAGTGCATTTGCAGTCGGCGACGCGCTCTGCTTCTTGTCTGTATCGCACGAACTCTTTTCGGAATATCAACGCTTCGCCGACGAAACCTCCCCGTTTTCGCATACATTCGTTTTCGGGTACACGAACGGCAGTGAGGTTTATATTGCGACAAAAGCGGCTTACGATTTAGGTTTGAAGGCAGGTTATGAAGCAGGACCGCGGAATCATGCGCTTAGTGGTCCGTATCGGTTGGCGTTGTTACCGTCAGTTGAAGCACAGATTCAAGCAGAGATAACAGATCTGTTGGCGCGACTTAAAGGCCGCGCTTAACTATACATTTTAGGAAACTAACAGTCTCCTATGCGACAGGAGTAGATCTCTGATCGTAAACCTTTGACCACCTTAAAATTGTCCAAACTATAGTACATATTAACGTGTGTTTGAAGAAGTTTAGGTTGTGTTTACATTATCTAAGTTACAGAATATTAGACTGTCCTGCACTGGGGCGTTGGTCTAAAAACACAGGAGTAATTTATGCATCCGAAAATTTTTAGGTTAACACTATGCGTATTACTCGTTCTCTCAGTCGCTTACCTTTCCGCGGAGGAGAGCACGGAAGATGTTGGAATAACTGAAGAGCCTGTGCCTATACTTAAAGTGGGTTTGATTCATCCGTTACTAAATTACGCCACTTTTGGCGATGGGGCAAGACTCGCCTTAGCCGAGATCAACAAGGCAGGCGGTGTTCTTGGGAGGCAGGTAGAGCTTATCTATAAAGTCGAAACAGGAAGCATTGCTGATTCTGCAAGAGAATTAGCTGAGAAGGAAAATGTTGTCGCTATATTAGGTCCAATGTTTTCGAGTAGTGCTGTTAAAGTTGGACCGATCATCAATATCCCTGTCATTGTGGGCGCAACAGGTGCCGATGTGACCAATACTGGCAATGATCCGAGAGATTTTCTGTTTCTGGTGGCGAATTCAAATGCGTTGCAAGCGAAAGTGATGGCAGGTTTTGTGGTGAAGGACCTCGGCAAGAAAACCGCAGCGATGATTTGGCAGAACGGGGATGTCTACTCTAAAGGTTTTGTTAACGCATTTGATGCGAATTTCAAGGAACTTGGCGGGCGCGTTGTTGCCAATCAAATCTATGAACAAGGCGATACAATGTTTGATGGACAACTTGGGATCATCAAAGAGGCAAGCCCTGATGTTCTGCTTCTCGCAAGTTTTCCACCAGAGAACCCCATCATAGTGAAGCAGGCACGGGAGATAGGCATTAAGGCGACCTTTATCGGCAGCGATGGTTGGGATGATGCGTTGATGTTAGAGATTTTAGAGGATAACACGCCGCTCGAAAATTCCTACTATTGTAGTATCTCGGATGATCTTGCTGCAGATTTTATTGCTGCTTATGAAACAATGTTTAAAGATCGGCCTATTGGTATTGCGCCGTTAGGTTACGATGCCATGAAGTTATTGGCAATAGCGATTGAAAATGTGCAATCAACCGACCCTATTATGATTCGGGATGCAGTTGCTGCTATCACTGACTACCAAGGTGCGACAGCTATTTCCGGCTTTGATGAGAACCGTCATCCTATCAAACCTGCTGCGGGTATCCGCGTGTTGAAAATTGTTGATGGTCAACCGGAGCAGCACACTGTTGTAAAAGCAAATGAGTGAGTGTAGGGGTATTTAGTTTTAGATAAATCATTGGATTTCATGGATGTTTAATCTTTCCCTTTCAGTTCCGGTGGGGTTAGGAAGCTGTGAAGGAATCCGCAGAAATACCCCAGCAAAACACCCTACCGGGCCTGGGGATTAACGCCTGCTTGTGGCGTGAGAAGTAACGTCATCCGACGGTCTTCAGTGAGGTATCGGTTGACAACGCTGGCAATATCAGCAGCGGCAACATCGGCGAATGCACTCGCAAGCTGCGGCAACTTATCGCCGTATTGATATTCAACCAAACCCCAACTCACACCCAGCTGCAGGAACATCAGGTGCTCCGGCATATTCTCAGGTTTATGTTGCATGAGCGTTTTCATATCGGGCGGTGCGCTGAGTTCCATTGAAACGGACTGGGCAATCATAGAAACCTGCGTGTTGTTTTCCGGTTGCTTTAACGGATGCATCAGTTGTCTAATCCGCTGTTTAACCTTTTCTATATCTGCACCCGGTTTGAGCGAAGCACTAACATATAAGTATACCTGTTCAGGCGTGACGAGATCAACGCCACAGTGAATGTAACCTATCAATTCCTTCAATTGGGTATCCTGCGTGCAAGCTAACCGCCAAAGCAGACTCGCGATATAGAGTGCGGGATAGTCTTCGTTTTCAGGGCGAGGAATCGGATAGGTTTCCATGTAATGCGTTACATTGACATCCCAAGTGGCGTTTTGATCTTTCGCTATCTCTGGAGGGACTGTTGGTCGCGGAAGCGTTTTCTCGGTTAAGCTGATAGTTCCGAGTTGTTTTTCCATTGTGGCTTTCAGTGTTTCGGGATCAACGCCGCCAATGACACACAAAAGGACGCGATCTGCTTGGACCAGATGTTGATCGCGATATTCTTCGAGTTCACTCAGTTGTGCCGATTGAATGTCCTTGCGCATCGTTATATCGGTTTCACCGTGCCGGAAGACTTGGTTCCAGGCAACGTGTGCCAACTTATGCGTTACTAAGTTGGCTTCAATATAGTCAATCTGGGACAAAACGTTCGGGCGTGCCTCAGCGAGACTTTCTGCCGAAAAAGGTAGACCGGCAAGCCATTTCGCGTGTAACTCTAAACCCTGCGTCCATGTATCCGTATTGCCGATGAAATCCAAGCGCATATTGTCAGCCATTGTCTCTGCGTTACTTGTGTTGAAATCAATGGCTCCTGCGGTTCGGAACGTCAGATAATTAACGAGATGGCTCCAATATGGTTTTGCTTTCGCATCAGTGACAAGTCCAAGGGGTAAATAACTGAAGATACCGACATCCGTGGAATTTTCGACATGGAGATTGACAATCCGGATACCGTTGCTTAGCGTAAAGCGTGTCACTTTAGGGACGACGTTAGAAGTGAATAGATTAGGGAAATCCTCTGATGCAGTAGGGACTATGACCTCCTCAGAGACCTGTGAGCCGGCACTACTGTTTTTACCGGGGGTGGCGGCCTGCCCGATTTGATTTCGCATATCCGGTTTTGCATCGGTTTCAAGAACGACAACTGCCTCAATAATTTCAATAGTGGGTTCGGACTGTGCCTCGAAACTATACGGTCTCTGAAATCTGGCAAGATATTGATGGCTCATACCGAGCAGCAAGATAACCAAAACCGTCGCTGTACCAAGAGCCATCCATGGCAACAACGGTTTTCCCGTTGGCGGTGATATGGGTTTTATGTCAGCAACTTGCCGCATGATGTTCTCAAGGAGGTTACCAGACAATTGCCAACCGCCAAGCGTCTCGTTAATCAAGCGTTCATCTGATGTTTGTAAACGCGCTCGCGCGCGTTGAAGCCGACTCGTAATGGTGTTCACCGATACACCCAAGAACTTACCAATTTCCTTCGTGGTCATCTCACCGAGATAGTAGAGCGTTACCACCGTGCGTTCGCTCTCTGGTAATGTTTCCAGAAGTTGCTTGACGATTTCATGGCGACGCTCAGTTGCTTCTATTTCGCGTTGTTCCAATACATAACGCTCGTAGGTTAACTGATCTATTGCTTTCACAGATGCATCTCCCAGCGATTGCATCGCAGGTCTCTTCTTTCGGAGCCAATCGGTGCATAGATTATTTGTAATGACATACAACCACCCCGCAAATTGATCGCGATTCTTGAGGGTCGGGAGTTTCTCATAAGCCTGAAGGAAGGTATCTTGCGTAATTTCCTCAGCATAGTGAAAATCACCGATCTTCCGCCACGCCAAGGCATGAACACTCTTTTGGTATCTTTGAACCAAGATGCTGAACGCCTCATCATCGCCAGATAAGATGTTGTGAATCAACTGAACGTCGTCTTTATCCATCGGAACTCTCCATAATACGTCAACATAAACAACCGAACTGCTGCTAATGCCTCATATCACTCCGACGCACGCGGCGTGAGAAGTAACGTCATCCGCTTATCTTCGGTTAAATACCGATTAACAACATCGGCGACATCATCCGCGGAGACATTGGCAAGCGCGTTCGCAAACTGAGGTAAGGCATCACCATGTTGGTATTCAAGCAAACCCCACTGTAAACCCAGGTTCCCGAGCATCATAGTTTCTGTCATACCTGCAGGTTTGTGCTGCTGCATTACCATCTCTATATCCAGGGGTGCACTGAATTGCTGGGAGAGTGCTGGAGCAGCCATTGCGACCTGCCAGTTGTTCTCTGGTTGCTTCAACTGGTTTATCCGCTGCTCAATCCGCTGCTTAACCTTTTCTACATCTGAATCCGGCTTGAGTGCCGCTGTGACGAATAAGTATGTCTGTTCGGGAGTGATGAGATCTACACCGCAGAAAATACTACCCGTCAGCTGCTTTAGTTCCGAATCCATCATGAGTGCCTGATTCAAAAGCACATTCGCTACGAAAAACGCAGGGTAGTTTTCATGTGTTGCGTTAGGAATTGCATAAGTTTCCATATAGTGAGTGACGTTCACGTCCCAAGTAGCGCGCCGATCTTTTTCTTCCACCGGTGTCGCTGTGGCTTTAGGCAGTGAATTAGCAGTTAAATTAATTTGCCCGAGTTGTTCTTCCATTGCTGTTTGCAATGTTTCGGACGCAATTCCACCGATGACACATAAAAGCACACGATCTGCGTGGACCAAGTGGCGGTTTCTATATGCTTGTAGTTCACTCAACTCGGCGGATTCAATCGCGCCGCACATCGCTATATCGGTCTCGCCATGCCGAAAAACTTGGTTCCACGCTGCCATAGCGAAGAGCCCGGTATGCAGGTTATTGGTAACAAAGTCGAGCTCACTCAAGGCTTTGGGTAATTCTTCCACTAAATCCGTTTCTGAAAGCGGTGAATTGGACAGCCATTTGGTTTGCAATTCTAAACCTTGTTTCCAATTGTCCATTGTGCCCATAAAGTCCAGATGCATCCCATGGTACGTTGTTTGACCATTACGTTCTACGTAACTGTTAATCGGTCCCGTGGTACGTAATACCAAATGCTCAATGAGATGGCTCCACTGTGTTTTTGCCTTTCCATCAGCAACAAGGCCGAGGGGCAAATAACTGAAAATTCCGACATCTGTGGAACCTTCAACGTAGAGACTGACAACACGGATACCATTACTGAGTGTAAAACGTGTCACTTTAGGGGGTGCAGCGAAAGCCAGAGAAAAATTGCCAATGAGGAATAATCCCACGATGGCGTATTTAATTCTGTTAATCATCTTTTTTCCTCCAAATGTTAGGTCTTCAAAAACCTCGAACGATTGTTCCGCGCGTCATAAGAAGAGTCAGGCATATACCTTCTTAAACTTTCGGAGACAGCGGGTAAACAGTGCGACAGCCTCTATATCTTGGCGTTCCGGTGAAAACTGATAAACACCATTACCTTTTCTTTCATAGGAAAGCGCGTATACGCCGTTTGTATGCCGACCGATTGCTATAATCCCAAAAGCATTGCCACCGACCCGGGGCGTTACCCCGGTTGAACCTGTAGAAATGGCGATAAGTCCAACAGCGGAGAAATTTCCGAAAGCAAAAACGCCCGCGGATGTTACGCCGATCGAGATGATCCCGCAAGATGAAGTGCCAATAGCTATGCAACCAAAGGAAACAGCACCAATCGAAACAACGCCAAAAGAGACTGCTCCAAAAGAGACAAGACCAGATGAAAATGCCCCAAAAGTTATGTCACCCAAGATAGGGCCCCATGAATGCCAGACATTTAGAAATGGCGTAATTTCTATTTTGGAAAATTCCAAACATTTCACTATGCCGTACGTTAAAAAAGGCAGGCAAGCCAAAACGCATAAGACTGCTTCCGATATATGCCACTTTCGGACGTACGCGTCAAATGTTTTTTTGAAAGTTTCCGAACTAAAAGTTTTTGACATCTTTTTTCTCCCTTCAGATATTATAGTGAATCTGATAAATAAATGAACATCTTTGTAGCATAAACTTTTAGTTTGTGCCAGTCTGAATGCCTGTTATAGGTATTCAGACTGTTTGAGAGTGCCCAATTAACTATAGGTTTTACTATAAACGAAAATCGTTAAACAAGCCGATTTTTTATTCCTTGATTTCTAAAGACGTAATTTGGGTACGGAAAACGTGCATAATCTGAAAAAAAAATGAAAATTTCTATTTTTTTAAGGGTTATCCGGAAGGAAGGTCAAGTTTCAGGGACATGATAAACCGCCGATTATGTAAAGTCCGGAAGTGTTAGCACACAACGCTACAGACGTTCTTATTTCCATCCGATTAAATGTTGCATAATGAGAATGAGATGAGAACGAGGTAAGGACGAAATGAGGGCAAGCACCAAAATATTGACGATGGGAAAGACCGAAGATGAAATTTGCTTGTAATGAAGGGTTTTCAGACAATGAAACACCCTTAGTTAATTGGCTTGGGTTCCTTAAAGATGTGCCCTATCGTTGATTTTGTAGCATCATTTGTGAGATTGTGCGTCTTATGGCACAGGAGACCAACGGTTTCCTATGCTACATAATGCCTCTGTCAAACAATTAGCACAAGCCATTTTCAAAACGCATTCGCTACAATCACCAAATCCTGTATATTCACAACACCATCACCATTGAGATCCGGTTCTGCTTCCCCAAACGCATTTGCTACAATCACCAAATCCTGAATATTGACAACACCATCACCATTAACATCCGCAGTAGGAGGCGTTGCCGCCTTCAAGTAGATTTCGCCATCCAAATCTGCCAACGTATGCCAGCGTTGATGCTCCACACCGCTCGACCAGCCGGAAACCTCCTGCGGAAGTTCGATCTCCTGTGCCGTGCCAGACCGATTATAGACCGCCCAACCGTTAGTGAACTCGCGAATGAACAACCCCTCGCGATTCTCATAAAGCTGCGCTTTCGTTTCATCACCACCGACCGGACGACCCAGCGGGGCATCCCAAAAGTTGTAGTAGTAGGTATAGTCTCTAAACGCACTCATCGAGACATACCCATCTGAATGCGTCAGGCTCAGTGTTGTAAACAGGCGCATCCTGCGTTGGCTTTTTAGGGGCTGCTCAACTTGCCCCCATAAGAGGGTAAAAGCGGGTTTTCTTAAATTCGACTCGTACCACTTCATAAGGGTCTCAAACTCATACAAATCTCGATATGTGTATTCTGGATTTGGTGCGCGCGCTTCCATAAAAACACCATTGATATAGGGCGCAAAATGTGGAAATTCTCGCCTTGAATTGATTATAATCAAAAAATCTTCTCGGACATTTGCCCGGATGCCTTGAAGTATTTGGAGCCTTGCATTCCGTTCATCTTCCAGTGTGACGAGAGGACTCACTTTACCTCCAATATCTGGTCCCCAACGATCCAGCCAGATACCATCGTACAGCCCACATTTTGCAATCGCAACAGTTCGTTGAATAATCATCTCGATAACATCTGGATGTGTAAAATTAAGTAACGGCTCGTCTATCCATTTAGGGTTGCCTTGGGCATCAAGAGGGCCTGGACGATGGGCAATTGTCCCGTCAGGATTTCTGAACCAATACGGTGAATCGTCAGGAAGATTGAGGAAACGACCATCAAAATATGCGATCTCAACAATAAATATCATATTCGGATTTTCACGAATTGCATCCCTATGAACTTCTGGGAGTTTTGTCATAGCACCAAGGTCTCCACCCCGGACCGCACCACCAAATGGAGAATTAAAGATGTGTAGATTAGTCAGTGGATGGAACGGTTCAGACCCGAAAGAGAAATCGTAGCGGACGAACTGATCGAATGTACCTGGATATTGTTCAGGGTCGCCCGCTCTTTTATGCGACAGGAAAGCAGAGGGGTAGTTGCGAGTGTTTATACGTTCTGTCACCGA
This sequence comes from uncultured bacterium, assembly GCA_964593655.1. Classification (GTDB taxonomy): domain Bacteria; phylum Poribacteria; class WGA-4E; order WGA-4E; family WGA-3G; genus WGA-3G. The sequence goes on from CAZQIP010000025.1 coordinate 8,059, forward strand.
AGTTGTATAGGAAGGTACTGGAATCTCACAAATAGCACCAGCGACCGCTGCTTTCAGATGCGAAACTTCTATACCCGTGAATTGGTTTCCTAATGGAATAGGATTGCCAAATATCAAAAGGATTTCCAAATTTGTGAGGGGCACGAGGGGTGTTAAATCCGAGATAAAATTATGCTCTAAATTCAGGCGTCGTAGCCCTATCAATCCTGCGAGCGGAGAAACATCCACAACTTGATTGAGTTCCACCTCCAATTCTTGTAGGTTTACCAACCCAGAAAGGGGTGAAATATCTGCTATTTGATTGCCTCCCACTCTCAAGTTTTGTAGGTTCACTAACCCCTGAAGCGGTGAAAGGTCTACAATTTGATTGGTCTTCACTTCCAATTCTTGTAGGTTCACCAACCCAGAAAGGGGTGAAATATCCGTGATGCGATTCTTACTCAACCTCAAGACCTGTAAATTCTCAAGTCCCGCAAGGGGTGCTAAATCTGAGACTTCACTTCTGTCGATTCTCAGGCCCCCAAGGTTCACGGCATGTTCGAGTCCTTTTAAACGCTGAATGTCGTGTTCTACTATTAGATGGTTTAATCCCGCCATATCTGTGGGATGTATCGGTATACCATCAGGGATTCGGAGTTGTTCACGGACAGCCTCGCGGAGCGCAGGATCCGGCATCCATTCCTCGGTATCTTCTGCATGGATGGAAGCGTTATAGAAAAGTATGCCCGCGACGGCCGCGAGGATCAATTGAAACCACAATGATGGACGATATATTTCTTTGATTGTCATAGTATAATCTCCTTTTTTAAAACGCATTCGCGACAATTACTAAATCTTGGATATTCACAACACCATCACCATTGAGATCCGGTTCAGCTTTGCCAAAGGCGTTAGCAACCACAACAAGATCAAGCACATTCACAAAGCCATCGACATTGACATCGGCATCAAGGTAAAATTCGGTGATTGTCAGTGCCGCAAGTGGACTGAAATCGGTGCCGGGATTGTTCCGAATATTCAAGATTGATAAGTTTGTCAGCCCAGCGAGCGGACTAAAGTCCTCAATCTGGTTATCTGTGAGAATGAGTTTGTCGAGCTTCTTCATATCCGCCAGTAGGGTTATATCGGTAATCCCGTTTCCCGCCAGTGAGAGTGCCAATAAGTTGGTGAGCTTGGCGAGCGGACGGATGTCAAGGGCGACAAGGCGCGTCTCTGGCGGCGTCCGCCAGATATATAAACTCGTAAGGCTCGTTAAGTTCTCAAGTGGGCGAAGGTCGGTTATCTGATTCTTATGACCCCCGACATGCAGGATCCTTAGGTTCGTCGCAAACTCCAAACCCGTCAGGTCTGTGATGCCTTTGTTGTTGCCGTCAACATGTATCAGCTGTAACATACGGGATTTTTCCAAAGCGATATGTGTTGGCAGTCCCATCTCTTCCCGAACTACTGCCCGTAAGGCGGCATCCGGCATCCATGCGGATTCCGGTTCCTCTGGCGTGCCGGTCACACCCTCAAGCACGGTGACACCGCCAACGCTATTCGCACTGGGTGCCTGTTTCAGATATATCTCGCCATCTAAATCGGGGACGATATGTTCGGTGTTGGTGATACCACTTGCGACACCCGTGGCTTTGACGGGCAATTCGATCGTCTGTGCTTTGCCGCTCCGGTTGTAGACCGCCCAGCCGTTGGTGAACTCACGCACGAAGAGACCCTCGCAGTCGTCGCAGTGGCGCGCTGTTTCACCGATCGGCTTGCCGAGATCGGCATCCCAAAAATCATACCAGTAATTTGCAGCGATGTCTCCCCATCGCTGCCAACTCTCTGAATGATAGTGGACGTTTATGTACCCATCAGAGTGCGTGAGACCCATCGTTGTAAACAGACGCATGCGTTGACGGTTACCAGGACTCTCGGGTGGCTCTGAGGTGATAAGAAACCCTTGCGCCCAATTCAGTCGCGGTTCGCGGAAATGTGCCTCAGACCAAAGTAAAGAGCTTTCAATCTTGGCAAGTCCTTTGTACGAATAATCCCAACCCGGTTCCATCACATTACCATTGATGTATTCTGCAAAAAGCGGAATTTTGTCTCTCGTAGCATTGACGACTATTAAGAAGTCGTCGGGCACCCGGGCGCGGACTTCGCTTAGAATTCGGATATACGCCTCAATAATCGCTTCCTCCGTTAAGGGCACATCTGTTACTGCCGGGTAAAACCCGCCGCCCGCAGAACCAAACCCATGATGTGTAAATCCTTCTAACAGTGCACCATCGAAAATCCCACACCTTGCAAAGCCTACAATTCTTTCAATCTGAACATCCTGTAACGCTGGGTTCAAAATGTTCACCAGCCACGCATCATTCGCATTTTGGATGATATTCCCTTGGCGATCTCGCAACCAAAAATCAGAATCCGCACCCGCAGGGAAAGCCGTTGCCGCATTGGAAGGTTTGTAATTATTCAAAGGTACCCCCAGAAAAAACAACATATTTGGATTCTGTTGGAGCATCTGTTGGCGGTACTCTCTCGCCTGCGCAACATCCCCTGAACGTCGAATCGCTAAGCCGTGTGTCGGCTCGGTTTCCGTTCGCTTCCACCACAATCCGAAATGGGTGCCATGATGGAAATCAAACCGGGTCATCTCCTCTATTGACCCTTTCGGCCATAGAGCGACTATTGACGGAAATGTTCTGTTCTCAATACGCGCAGTGACCGACTCCCCTTCCGACGTGAAATCACACACTTCATCATAGCGGAAATCTGTGATATTCAACCCTGCAAGCGGACTCAGATCCGTCCCCCAATTGTTTTTTATCCACAACGTCCGCAGCTGCGTCAATCCTGCTAACGGGCTAAAGTCCACGATGTTGTTGTGTGTCAGTGCTAACTTGTGAAGCTTTGGCAGGTTCGCAAGCACGCTTATATCCGAAAGACCCTGTCGCTCCAGAGAGAGCACCTCTAAATTGACAAGATTGGCGAGCGGACGGATGTCGAGGGGTGCACGATGTGTGTCGTGTCGCCGAACACGCCAGATATGAAGTCCTACAAGATTTGTTAAGTTGGCAAGTGGACTGATATCTGTTATGTTATTCTCATTACCTCCCAAGTGCAGGATTCTTAGGTTCGTCGCAAACTCTAAACCCCGGAGATCCGTGATGCCTTTGTTATTTCCATCAAGACGGATGAGTTGTTGCATGTGGTCTTTTGTTAGCGGTGTGTTCGCCGGGAGACCCAGGGATTCCCGAATCGTTTGCCGTAACACCGGGTCGGGGAGCCAATCTTGGGCATGCACAGGTGTAAGAGAAAAAAAGAAAAATACAAAAAGAAGGTGGAAACTGTAGTAAAAAGAGTGTTTGATTTTCATAGGGCTTTACCTCATTGGTTTGTATCACATGACTTTGACAAATAATCGCGTAACTTTAACGTCCGATACCCATTCTGATGGAAGATGATGGGGATCGTCATCACTTCGCTGGAATGGAGTTTCCGTGGATGCCCGCGGGTTTCCGGCGGTGTCTCCTTTGGCAAACAACGTGTTGCCTGCCATTTCTCGTAAGCCAGAAAAAGTCGTCTATTTCGCAGAAAAGTGTTAGGATATTCATCAGAGAACTCCTTTTGGTTGAAGAATGTTGGTAACTTCATGATACCAAAAGAGTTCTCTTTATAGAAAAAATCATTCGATTATTTATCAAACTCACGTTATAATATATAATCTCCATTTCAAAATGCATTCGCCACAATCACCAGATCCTGTATATTCACAACGCCATCACCATTCAGATCCGGTGCCGCTTTCCCAAACGCATTTGCTACTATCACCAAATCCTGTATATTGACAACACCATCAGCATTGACATCCGCAGTAGGCGGGGTTTTCGCCTTCAAATAAATCTCGCCATCCAAATCCGCCAACGTATGCCGGCGTTGATGCTTCACACCGCTCGCCCAGCCGGAAACCGCCTGCGGAAGTTCTATCTCCTGTGCCGTACCGCTCCGATTATACACCGCCCAGCCGTTAGTGAACTCCCGGATAAACAACCCCTCGCGATCCTCATAAAACTGCGCTTTGGTTTCATCACCACCAACCGGTCGACCGAGATCAGCATCCCAGAAGTCGTACCAGTACTTCTGGTTTTGGTGCGTGTGACGTATGCCCTGGGCATGAAGATCCGCATGACCTGGCAAAAATTCTAAAGTGTGGGGGGGATGGTCAAGGTTGCCCCCCATCGTAAACATGACATACCCATCAGAATGCGTCAAACTCATTGCCGTCCACAGACGCATCCATTGGAGATTCCTCGGAGAATCCAGCGGTTCGCCCCGAACACCCCTACCTGCCACGGAATTGATTTGCGGTTCTCGAAGGTTTTTTTCTGCCCACAACAGCGTGTTCTCAATGTGAGAGAGTCCTGCGTAGGTATAACCACCCTCGTAACCTGCAATAGTTTCCATAAAAAGTCCATTGATATATTCCGCATACCTCGGAGGAATGGTGTCGTTGGTAGTCGTTACTATTATCAAAAAATTATCACCGACAGCATCACG
>CAZQIP010000026.1:0-22460 GCA_964593655.1 uncultured bacterium
CATTTATAACGGAGTCGAGTTGATGGTTAAAGTTTCAGGAATTCGTTGTGGCAGTTGCGTTTTGCTTTCGCGCCACATCGCCCTTCTTAACTGATAACCGATAGTTATTATAATGCGCGCCTGTAGCTCAGTGGATTAGAGCATCTGACTACGGATCAGAAGGCCAGGGGTTCGAATCCTCTCAGGCGCTTCACAAGCTATTTGTTGGACTGAATTTGGATAGCGATCTTTTCTGGATGGCACAAGCACTGGAGTTAGCGAAGCAAGCCGCCGAGAAGGGCGAAGTCCCTGTTGGGGCAATCCTCGTTAGCAACGATGTTTGTATCGCTGAAGCATCTAATCTGCGTGAACAGTCTGGTAGTCCTATCGCTCACGCGGAAATGCTCGTCATACAAGCGGCATCCGAGAAAATCGGTAACTGGCGGTTTGTAGAGACAACCCTTTACGTGACCTTAGAACCGTGCCCAATGTGTGCCGGTGCTATTGTGTTAGCACGTATCCCAAAGGTGGTTTACGGCACGCCAGACCCGAAATCCGGGGCAGCTGGCACACTCTACAACATCCTCCAAGATGAACGCCTGAACCATCGGGTTGAATTGGTAAGTGGTGTGTTAGCAGATGAGAGCAGCGCGTTACTAAAATCTTTTTTTCAGGAACGCCGCCAGAACTGTAAAAAGTGAATTCAACGTTGAAGGTATGCTACGCTATCGTTATGACACATCATAAGGAGAGATGCAGGAGTGGTTGAACTGGACAGTCTCGAAAACTGTTGTGGCGCAAGTCACCGTGGGTTCGAATCCCACTCTCTCCGTTTCTTGATATTTTCGAGTTGAACGATAATTCGTCACCGCAAGATGCTGTAGGAGGGTTTTGTAAACCCGATAAATTTTATAACCTCTGGGGCAGTAGCTCAGTTGGGAGAGTGCATCCCTCGCACGGATGAGGTCACGGGTTCAAATCCCGTCTGCTCCATATGGAATTGTGCCATTAAAGCACAATTCGTCTTTGTTTACGTTCTTTGATCTCGGATTAGATGGAGATCTGTCTTTGTCACTGCGCACCTGATGTTGTGTAACGCGAGATAGGCGTGTTTAGCAAGGTGACATCAACATTTTGGTGGAACTGGCAAGCTAGAACTTGCTATACCAAAATACGGAGAGATGCAGGAGTTGGTTGAACTGGCATGACTGGAAATCATGTGTGCTGTTTTGCAGTACCGTGGGTTCGAATCCCACTCTCTCCGCCAGCTTTTATATTTCATACCTTGGCTATGCTAGGTGGGGAGGTAGCGGTGCCCTGTATCTGCAATCCGCTAAAGCAGGACTGAATCCCCAGTATGCGGCATGTTTCTGTGGGGTCTGTCCCACGTACGTAGTGTTGAGGGTTGGGTCTTGAGCAACGAGTGCTTGTTAAACCCCGTCAGGTCCGGAAGGAAGCAGCGGTAGATGAGTTGTTCGTGTGACGCAAGGGTGCCTGACCTGAGCTAACGGCGCGGGCAACGCCTGGAGAGGTTTGTCAACTCTGGGTGCATAGCCATTTTTTTTTGCGCATAGTATCTGGACAGACAACATCTCATTCCCAAATTGTGCCACTAAGGCACAATTTGTCTTTGCTTTACATTCTCAAGCCGTACAGGAAAGGATTGCGCAATGTCTTACGAGGTTCTCGCCCAAAAATGGCGACCCCAAAACTTCAATGACGTTGTTGGACAGGCACACGTTACCACAACGCTTAAAAATCAGATTCTGTCTGAACGCGTCGGGCATGCCTACCTGTTTTGGGGACCCCGTGGGACCGGTAAGACCACCGTCGCGCGTATCCTTGCCAAAGCGGTTAACTGCCCGAACCGTGTTCAAGAAACCCAATTTGATACCGTCCAAACCGCGGAACCTTGCAATCAATGCGTATTCTGTAACGACATCTCTCAAGGTCGATCCCTTGATGTATTGGAGATGGATGGTGCCTCCAACCGCGGTATTGATACGATTAGAGACCTTCGGGAAAACGTTAAACTCTCTCCAGCCACTTGCCCCTATAAAATCTATATCATAGATGAAGCGCACATGCTCTCAATAGAGGCCTTCAACGCCCTGCTTAAAACGCTTGAAGAACCGCCACCACATGTCATGTTCATCATGGCTACCACAGAGCACGCCAAAATCCCGAAGACGATTAGCTCCCGCTGTCAAGATTTCGATTTTCGACACTTGGAAGATGAAAAAATAATTACCCGCTTACAGTTAATTGCCAAAGAAGAAGAAGTCTCAGCGGACCTGGATGTACTCACGCTCATTACCCGTCAATCCGAAGGCTGCCTACGAGACGCTGAAAACTTGTTAGAACGTCTCGTCTCATCCGCTGGTAAGGATCTCACAACTGACGCTGTTGAACAAATTATCGGACTCGGTTCAAGTGCGCTGCTCCGAAAACTTACAACAGCAATTACAGAAAGAGACCTTTCAAAAAGTCTAAAAACGCTCAGCGACTTAACGAAGCAAGGAACAGATCTGTCGCAATGCTTAGATCAACTGATCGGCTATTTTCGAGATCTACGCCTGTTAGCAATTGACGACAACTTAAGTGAGTTGATTCAGAGTCCGAAATCAGATTTGTCGGAACTCAAGCAAAAAGCGGAGCAGATGTCGGTCAACCGGCTATCACGGATCATCAAGATTTTGATGCACACCGACCGCGATATAAAACAGTATGGCTACCCACAAATTCAGTTAGAAGCTGCGCTGATCCAACTTAACTCACTTGAAGAGGGTATCCCGCTTCAAGAAATTGTTGACAAATTGTCCGCCTTAGAGCAGAAGTTTGATGCCACCGGAATCTCTGCCCCTGCACAACGACAATTTCCGCCTTCGGAAGTGAATCCGTCAGATCAGCAAACTGCATCACCGCAGACACCTCTGCGGACAAGCAAAAATACCCTTACCGCCGCCGAACCTGATCCCGCAATACATTATACAGATCCATCTACGACTGCCGCACCGGATTCAAATGCCCCAAACCCATCGTCAGCACCACAGGGAGCCCGCGATCTTGCAGACCTGCCCCTGTTGTGGGAGGAGATAAAATTAAAAGTGCCATCGCCCAGGCTCAAATACGGCTTGTTAGAAGACTCTGTTCCGACAGTGAACGGCACAAACATGGTTAAAATCGCGTGTTCACCCACACATATCTCAATGGTTACAGACGAAGACAAGAAAATCATAGCTAACATTCTAACGCAGGAAGTCGGAACATCTGTAAAAATTGAGTTGGTCGCGTTAGATACTGTTCCAGAATCGGCATCCGCTCAAGATGAAGCCGAAAAAGGAGAACGAAAAACACCAATGATACGGAAAGTTGAGGCGCGAGACGATCCGCAGCTCAAAACTGCGCTGGATCTTTTTGATGCCACTGTCTTGGAAACCCAATAATCAATGCTTTCCAAATTTGGAAAGCGTATCTTATTAAGTAAGGAAACTTTTATTCTACCAAGCATTTTTGTAACAAAACAGGAACGAAACAGGGACGTACACACGATTCAAAGTCGCTTGGTGATAGGACAAAAACTATGAAGATGAATGACCTGATGAAACAGGCACAACAAATGCAAAAACGGATGCTTGAAATCCGAGAAGAACTTGCAAACCGAACTGTTGAAGCAACTGTTGGAGGGGGAATGGTAACCGCCGTTGTCAATGGGCAACAAGAAGTCATCTCACTCCGGATTACCCCAGAAGTCGTTGACCCAGAAGATACCGAAATGCTTGAGGACCTGGTTGTCGCAGCAGTCAATGAGGCACTGCAACAATCGCAAGAATTGATGTCCGCGGAAATGAGCAAATTGACGGGCGGTCTTAAAATTCCCGGACTCCCATGAATCCATGCAAGAATACCCGAAACCGCTGGCGAAGCTTATCACTGAACTTCAAAAGTTACCAACGATTGGTCAGAAGACAGCGCAACGTTTAACGTTTTTTATGCTAAAGTTACCTGACACTGAAACCGCCCAAATCGCAGATGCCATCGCGCAGGTAAAACAACAACTCTCCTACTGCGATGTGTGTGGCACGATTACCGATACAAATCCGTGCTATATCTGTACCAGTCCGCGCCGCAACCAGCGGATAATTTGTGTTGTTGAAGAATCAGATGACCTTTGGGCAATTGAGAGAACTAACGGCTATACAGGGTTATATCATGTACTTGGCGGCGTGCTTTCACCCTTAGACGGGACCGGACCGGAAGAACTCGGAATTAATAGGCTTTTTGAACGTATCAAGGATTCTACCGTAAATGACGAACCCGTGCAAGAGGTAATTCTTGCTACAAATTGGACAACAGAAGGACAGGCAACGGCACTCTATCTTACACAACATCTCGAAACGTTTGAAGTCAGTGTCACCCGTATTGCTTACGGTATTCCTGTTGGTGGGGATTTGGAGTATATCGACGAGGTAACCCTTGCGAAAGCACTCGAAGGCAGGCGAAAAGCGTAAGTCAAGGCACCCAAACCTACGAGGGTTGGGCTTGTGCTTCGTAGCAGTTCGCATTTCCGAGGAAACGTCTTATATCTGCTCCACAGAGGGATCACGAGCAGCCCTCAAAATGTTTATCGCAGCGTTTATATCTCTATCGTGATGTGAACCACATTCGGGACACGTCCACTGCCGATCTGAAAGTGAAAGATTGTTGTTGTGATACCCACAATCTGAACACGGTTTTGTTGTAGAAGTCCACTGTCCGACTTGATGGAACTCACGATTATGTTTGAAACACTTATACTTCAATATCTCAACAAACTGCCCAAACGCAAGATCGGAGACTTTTCGTCCCCAGAGACGTTTCATTCCCTCAAGGTTCAACGTCTCAGTCGCGATAAAGTCAAACTGTCGGCAAAGGTCGGTGGCAAGTTTGAAATGCCAGTCTTTTCGCTGGTTCGCGATATGTCGGAACAAGCAGGCGATTTCACGAAGGCAACGCCACCAATTGTTAGAACCTTTGACTTTACGGCTCAATGCTTTGTAAAGTGTTCGGAGTTCAGCCAAGGATTGTTTCAGAAATTGTGGATGGTGAATCTTCTCACCATTGCTAAGCGTCAAATAGGTTTCCATACCGAAGTCTGCCCCAGCACTTTCACCCGTTGCGGGCAAGACATCTTTGGAAACGTCATCTGTGATGACATAGAGCCAATAGGTACCAACAGCATCGCGAAGGATTTGGATATAACGAACATGACCTTTCCAATCGCGGTGGTGATGAAACGAAAACCAACGTTTATTGAACTTCAAGGATTGCGTCGGTTCGCCCCATTCCTTAAAAGAGATACGGACACGACCTTCTTCAAGAAGATACCCAGATTGAAACTTTGCAGAACGATAACGACCTTTACGCTTCAACTTTGGACGACCTGTGCCGGGAACGTCAAAAAACCGTTCCCATGCGAGGTGCAGGCGAATAATCACAGCATCAAGCGTATCGCGAGGAATCCAAGCCCAATGTTGGTGGGTGCGTTGGAGCAACTTCGTCAGATGTGGCTGCAAACGATAACGCCCCGCATACGTGCCATAGATGCGGTAATAGCGATTCTCAAGCTTGAGAAAGTGGTTATGCACATCACACAAGTCGTCAAGCATATTGCCAAGACGCATATTCTGCGGATGTTCACGGATTTGGTATTTGGACGTTCTAAGATGTTGTTTTTTCTTTCTTTTCTTTTTCATGGATATTCACGTATCACGCTCTTACCCCCTTTCAAGTGGGTAGGCAGACACATAGTCGAGAGACTACGCTTGAAATGTCTGCCAACGTGATATTATCATTATACACTATTTTTCTGTAATTGTCAAGAAAATATAGGAGCGGACATTCCTCCCAAGCATAAATACTTGGGTTTCCTGCCCGAAGATTAGATGAGAAAGCGGTGGTTCCTATTACTTTTAGTGAATCTGTCCTGGGGTGTGTTTAGTATCGCATGCGCGGCACCAGATTCGGACAGCCAAAAAACGGAATTAAGAGACACTACCGCTTTCGGTGCGAGCACTGCTCGCCAAGCAAACGCCGCCTTTGATGCCCAACGTGCGTTTGCAGCATTGAAAAAACAGTGCGAATTCGGGCCACGACCACCCGGGTCAACGGCGCATCACGAAACACAAAACTATCTATTGACAGAACTGCAAAAGTACGCAAACACGGCAGAACTTCAACCGCATGTATACAAGGCAAAAACTGACACGCTGCATCTAAACAATATTCTGGCAGAGTTCGGACCAGGCCCCCCACCCCTTACTGGGAAGGGGCAGAGTCGAGAGACGATACTACTCGCGGCACATTGGGACACACGTCCCTTCGCCGATCACGACCCAAAACCGGAAAATCGGGATAAACCGATTCTCGGTGCCAACGATGGTGCTTCAGGAGTGGCTATCCTTCTTGAAATCGCCAGAGTTCTAAAAGAACACCCACCGCCGCAGCGCGTTGTTATTGTGCTTTTCGATGGCGAGGATTACGGTAGAACCGCTGACGATATGTTTATCGGTTCCCGGTTTTTTGCCAAAAATCTTGGAAAATGGAAACCAGACTACGGCATCTTGTTAGATATGGTAGGCGACAAAGATTTAACACTCCCGATGGAACGCTACTCTTGGACTGCGAATCGTGAGTTTACTGAGGCTATATGGAATCGAGCAGCAAACCTCAGTTTGGGACCTTTTCAACAACGCTTAGGGAAAGCAATTATGGATGATCACGTTCCATTAATCAAAGTCGGTATCCCGATGGTTAATATAATTGATTTTGATTATCCTTATTGGCATACTATTGAAGATACTGTCGACAAATGTAGCCCCAAAAGTTTAGAAGTTGTCGCGACGCTTGTTATTAGCATTGTTTACGATGGACTTTAAAACGTAAGCACGTATCTCTTTATCGTAGCAGGGTGAAAAGATGAATACCTCTCACAAACATTATGATGTCATCGTTGTTGGCGCAGGACACGCAGGTTGCGAAGCTGCACTCGCCGCTGCGCGGATGGGCTGCGAAACGCTGATCGTCACAATCAATCTCGATACGATTGCCAAGATGTCTTGCAACCCCGCTATCGGTGGACTCGCCAAGGGACACCTCGTTAAAGAGATAGACGCACTCGGCGGTGAGATGGCAAAAAACATCGACAAGACAGGGATTCAATTTCGACGCTTGAATACCAAAAAGGGACCCGCGGTTCGCTCAAGCCGCGCACAAGCCGATAAAAAGGCGTATCAAGATGAAATGAAACGCGTCTTGGAAGCACAACAAGGACTTGACATCAAACAGGTATTGGTTGAAGAACTCCTCGTCGAGAATGGGCGGTGCATCGGGATTCTGAGTCAGACACAAACCGCTTATTTCGGAGAGACTGTCATTCTGACCACAGGGACTTTCCTGAAAGGCATCATTCATATCGGTGATGTTTCATATAGCGCAGGCAGAGCAGGCGAATCTTCGGCAGAAAAACTCTCAGAAAGCTTTTTAAGCCTCGGCTTTGAAATCGGAAGACTCAAAACTGGAACGCCGCCACGCGTGAATGCCCAAACCGTTGACTTTAGCGTGATGGAGATTCAACCCGGTGACGAAAACCCACTCCCCTTCTCATTCTCAACTGAACGGATCACGCAGCCGCAACTCCCCTGTTACCTCACATATACAAATGAAAAAACACACGATGTCATTCGCGAGAATCTTCACCGTTCTGCAATGTACAGTGGACGCATCGTAGGGATTGGTCCCCGCTATTGCCCATCAATTGAGGATAAGGTTGTCCGTTTCTCTGAAAAAACGGAGCATCAAGTCTTCGTAGAGCCAGAGGGACGGGACACCGATGAAATTTACCTCAACGGTATCTCTGCGAGCCTCCCTGAAGATGTACAGGTAGAGATGGTACATAGCATTAAAGGGTTAGAGAACGCTGAGATTATGCGCTTCGGATACGCCGTGGAATACGATTTCGCACCAGCGACACAACTACAACCGACGCTTGAGACCAAAAACGTTCCTGGACTCTACTTCGCTGGACAACTCAATGGCACGACAGGTTATGAGGAAGCCGCTGCACAAGGACTTATCGCAGGTATCAATGCCTCCCTAAAGGTCAAAGGCGAAAAACCGCTTGTTCTGGATAGGGCACAGGCATATATAGCCGTGCTTATTGACGATCTGGTTACGCTGGACATCCGGGAACCTTACCGTATGTTCACATCTCGTGCTGAATATCGGTTAGCGTTGCGGGAAGACAACGCCGATTTGCGACTGACCGAAATCGGTAGGCAAATCGGGTTGGTTGATGACGACAGCTACCACCAGTTCCAAAAGAAAGCAGCAGACATACAGACAGAATTGAAACGTTTACAGGAAATACTTCTTAAGCCGACCACAGCGACTGTGGAGAATTTGGCAGATATTCTCAAGACGGGGGAGTTGAAGCAACCGACATCCTTGGCAGATCTCTTGAAGCGTCCAGAACTCCGTTATGAACATATAACACAAATCGCACCGCCGATTGAGATATTACCCCCAGCTGTCCAAGAACAGGTAGAAATTCAGATTAAATATGATGGATATATCCAGAGACAGCAGCGACAGATTCACCAATTTAAGAGATTGGAAAATTTCCGAATCCCGGATACATTCGACTATGCGAACGTTCAAGGGTTAAAGACGGAAGCACGAGAGAAACTTACAAAGATTCGTCCTGCCTCTATTGGGCAAGCGTCGCGCCTGCCCGGCGTTTCGCCAGCCGACATTTCAATCTTGACGGTTATCCTTCATCAAAAGACAGCACAGAAGGAGATCACGAGTTGAAACTCGCCCCTACACGTTGATCGAGTCACATGTAATATAACAATATCCGTTTGTTCTCGTCTAAAACCTGTTTTGGACAGGGGCCCCACCCGTTACTGGGAGGGGGGAGAAAACGGAGCAAAAACCCAATATTTAAAAAATTTTGGCACAGGACAAGCACATCTTATTAAAAGAAACTTTCAATCGGCATGGGTTTCCGTTAACCACGCATCAGGCAGCACAGTTTGACCAGTATCGTGACGAACTGCTTCGGTGGAATGCGCGTATGAACCTGACCGCAATCACAGATGAGAATGAGATTATTCATAAACATTTTCTCGATTCCTTAAGCGTTTTGGAACATATAACCCTTAAAAAAGGGGACACTGTGATTGACATCGGGACAGGTGCCGGATTCCCCGGAATTGTATTGAAAATTTATGTGCCTGACATCCGATTAACGCTTGTCGAAGCATCAAAAAAGAAGGGGAGTTTCCTAAAATTTCTTATCCCGCACCTAAACCTTGGCCAAGAACCCGTCTACAGACACTTTGACAAAGGCGCGAGTTCTTGGTCAAATCAAAAAGTCAACGTTGAAGTACTTACCGAACGCGCGGAAATTTGTGTGCGAGACCCTGATCGTGTGGGGGCTTATGATTGGGTTTTCACCCGTTACGTCGCAACTATTCGGGACTCGGCTGTATACTGTCTGCCGTTCCTAAAACCGACCGGAAGGTGGGTGGCTTACAAGTTTGGGCGGGAAATAATAGATACTGAAATTGATGACAGCGCGGCATACCTGAGCGCGCTCGGTGGGAACATTGAAACCGTTTTCACAAACCCAAAGTTCAATCGGAGTTATGTTGTGGTGCGCCGTGCTAACACATGAGCATGGGCAAGATAATGTTTCGTCCGCTTCGTACCAGATATGAAGTGTAAGGCGCTGGACTTTGAGCGGTGCCACATTCGACAGGCACTAAAAAACACGACATTCTAAGGAGAAATACTAAGGACAAGTCCTATGAATTTGGATACAACAATTGGAGAGGAAAACATTTCCACTCTTCATGTAGAAGGCAAGATCCTGGGAAATGCGACAGATACATTTCGCAAGGAAATGGAGATGCAGCTTCAAACGGGGCACGATAAATTAGTCGTTGACTTAACAAACGTCCCGTTAATCGATAGCAGCGCGTTGGGCGCAATAGTGACGACCTTGAAGTCCTGTCAGGAATCGGGCGGGAAACTGGTTTTGCTCAACCCGCAGAAAGCAGTTCAAGAAGTTTTGGAGGTAACGCATCTCGCAACCGTTATCGAGATTTATGATACGGAGGAGTCCGCGCGCGACGCTTTCATGTAACAGAAAAACCGAACCCATCGAGGGCATGCATTGTAGAGCCTCGCTTAACTGAAAGCGCGTTATCCGGCACTATTCTTGGAAACATGAAAGACAAAAATCGTACAAAACGTTTTCAGTTTAAGGTCGGGTTACGCGGGCAACAAGTCGTGCTTTTTCTCTTAGTAGCACTCATGCCGTTATTTGCGATTTCATTGGCGATCAAGGTGTTAGGTGAAAGTGCGTTAAAAGGGACCGTTGGTGAAAACCATGTCCTACTGGCACAAGAGAAACTCGCCCGCGCTGATAATGCTATCTCCGAGAAAATCGCAAAGATCGAAGCGGAACTTCCAAACATCCGATCAGCAGTTGTTAGATCTAACACCGCTGACGGGAAAGAGTCCGTATTTTTTACTATTTGGGCGCAACTCATAGATAGTATCCGGATCCTTGAAACTTATGCCGGTAATGAAACAGAGGTAACCATTACAAACGCATCCGGATACGTGCTCCGATCAAGCAATCAGGAACTCAAATATTATACACAAAGAGGTGCGCCGCGTCGAGTGAACAACACAATCTGGTGGCAGCGAGCCTATAATCACGGTGTCGGTTACCCGTTCGCCGAAGACATCCGCTATGACGCATCACGGAGAGTACACCTGCTCCCAATCGCACTCCCTATACGTACGGTTTCTAAAGCCCCCCCTGCGCCAGGTGAGAAAAATACAGTCGGGGTACTGAGAATTGTGCTTTTACTTCCTGAACTGAAAAATATAGTCGAATCCAGCGGCGAGTTAGAAGAAACGCATACGCTTTTAACAAACGAATCCGGTCAAATCATTGCCGCTTCACCGGGTAGCGGGTATCAAGTAGATACCTACATAGAGATGAACAACGCGGCAGAAGAAGCGATTATTGAGGCGAAAAAAGGCGAACACGGAAAATACTACTATTATGAAGCCGAAGGGGAAACAGATAGTTTTAACGAACCGCGGGTCTATGGTTGGGCGCGAACCCGACCCTCACCTGCAAAGTGGAAGGACCGACAAAACTTCAGCAACTGGATCGTTTTTATTTCACGACCGACTTCCTTTGCTTATGCAGGGGTTGAAGAATTAAACAACTATATTTTTTATGTTACCATTGTGTCAAGTTGCATCGTTGTACTTATTGCATGGTGGGCAGCGCAGCGGATCGCAACACCTATATTGAAAGTGGCAGAAGGGGCGCGTAGCATTGGACGCGGTGAATTTGATAGTGAAATTGTCGTTGACAGCGATGATGAGGTGGGTGTCTTGGCTGAAGAGTTCAATGAGATGCGGCGGAATCTGAAAGCCGCGGTTGACAAACTAACCCAAGAGGAGCGAAAACTTACCGCCATCGTCGATAATCTCGGTGAAGGTCTGATTGTTGTCGAACCCTCGGGGCGTGTGCTCTACGTCAATCCTGTAGCTGAACGGCTCCTTAATCTCGGGGAAACCAGTGATTATGAAAACTTTGTCGCAATTGATACAGAAACCGGGGCAATCCATTGGACAAAAATGGTAGCTTCAACCGACGGCTCCCCAATGCGGGACACGAGAGCCGTTGATATGAAAGTTCTGTCCTCTTCGCAGCGTGAGATGGCACAGCATCAAACCATGATCGTGGAAGTCAATATCAATGGGCATCAGTCGAATAGTAGCGGTGCGCGCGTGCTACGCATCATCGCAAGCCATTTTCCTGATGAGAGCAATAACACGGCCGGCACGGTTTATGTCTTTGATGACATCACAAATGAACACGAAATAGAACAGATGAAATCTGAGTTCATCTCTCTTGTGTCGCATGAGTTACGGACACCTCTAACATCTATTATCGGTTTCATTTCACTCATACTTGATGGGAAAACCGGCAAAATTAACCAGAAACAGTATGAAAGTTTAAGTCGTGCACACCGCCAATCAAAACGACTCGCCGCGCTTATCAACGATCTGCTGGACATCTCTCGAATTGAAGCCGGACGTATCGAGATGAAGCAGGAACAGGTGCAAATAGACTCGGTAGCACAACGGAGAATCGAAGAACTGCGTCCACAAGCAGATGAAAAAACAATATCTCTGCTCTTGGAGGCACCATCGAATCTAACCACGATGATCGGAGATGCAGACCGGATTGGACAAATTTTTATTAACCTCATCGGGAACGCCATTAAATTCACACCCGATAGTGGAAAGGTGACGGTCAGAATATCAGAAGCTTCGCAGAACGGGCGCGAAAATGACGGATTCCACGTTGAAGTTATTGACACAGGACCGGGGATACCGGTTGAGGAGCGAGAAAAGGTCTTTGATAAATTCAGACAACTCGGAAGTGTACAGACACGGCAACAGGGCGGTACCGGCTTAGGGCTTTCAATCGCATCTGGGATCGTCGAAGCACACGGTGGCAAATTATGGGTGGATACCGGTGATAATGGACACGGATGCAACTTCCAGTTTTTTATTCCGTTGGAAAAGGGCAAAAATGGCTGAAACGATTTTAGTAGTTGACGACGACCTGGATATACTTGAACTGTTAAAGATGAACTTAGAACCAGAGGGGTACAACGTGCGTACCGCAAGCGATGGCGACAGTGCAGTGCAAAGCGCATGCATAGACCCGCCGGATCTTATCCTTCTTGATGTAATGATGCCACATAAAAACGGTTTTCAAGTCATTGAAGAACTCAAAGACATTGAGGAAACAAAAAGTGTCCCTGTCATTTTAGTCACGGCGCGCGGCCAGACGGAGGATAAAGTCCGTGGTTTGGATACCGGTGCTGACGATTACATCACGAAACCGTTTGATTTACGCGAG
The DNA here is from genome assembly GCA_964593655.1 of uncultured bacterium. GTDB lineage: Bacteria > Poribacteria > WGA-4E > WGA-4E > WGA-3G > WGA-3G. The sequence continues at coordinate 12,986 of CAZQIP010000026.1, forward strand.
GTAACAGCCCGGGTTGAAGCGGTCCTCGGTAGAACCCGACCCATTAGATATATCAATCCACTGATGCGAGCGATGGGCGAAGGGTTTAGCGAGAAAGGATTGGAACAACTCGCCGGGCATCTGCAAGCCGCCGCTGCAATTCAGAAAAAATTACTACCCGAACAGGCTCCAAGTCTGGACGGGTTTGACATTGCGACCCTGTTGCAAAGTTCGACATCTGTCTCTGGCGATTTCTACGATTTCATTCCACTCAGCGAGACACAGATCGGGATTGTACTCGGGGACGTAAAAGGCAATGGCATCCCAGCGGCACTGTTGATGGTAATGATCCGGACGGCACTCCGCTTACTTTGTCATGAGGAAGATACACCTGCTTTGATTCTCAAACGGATTAATGACTTAGTGGCACGCGATACTGAGGCGGATCTGTTCGCAACGATGATTTACGGCATATTAGACACCGAGACTTCAACCTTTACATACTCAAATGGGGGACACTGCTATCCACTTCACTGGAACACCACTCGGAATATAGATGTTTTAAAAACAGGCGGTATGTTGATAGGCGCATTTGAGGAAGCAACCTTCACAACCGGCACCTGTCTCCTCGCACCTGGCGATATTCTCGTGTTCTATACGGATGGTATCACTGAAACGGAGGCGGGCGATGAGCCGGACTCCGATGGCAATCACAGCGTGTCCGAAAATTCTGAACAGAGTGACGTGTACCCAGACACAATACCGACCGATACATTCTACGGCGGTGATAGACTTGCTGTCTGTCTTTCCAAAAACGCCGCTCTGTCAGCATCAGCGTTATGCGAAGCGGTTGTTAACGATTTAGCGCTCTTCAGCGGAAGCACACAAACCGCTGACGATAGGGCCTTAATTGTTATAAAACGCGACGTTTAAATCAAAACGGGCATGCAGGATAGCAGCGCCCGCAGAACAAACACAAACAATGAAAGACAGGGGAATTCTTCACCCCCGTCTTATAGGCCCCCTTGGTAAACAGCCAAGGGTATAGAGAAGGAGCTTCAAACGTGGGCGAGAGAACTGAACAGGTTATTACGCTTTCTCTCCCAAGCTCAATGCAGCATGGTTACCTACTCAGGGCTGTTGTCACTGAAATCTTGAAAGAGACAGATTTCGATGGAGACACCCAAGAGCGGATTAACCGTGCTGCCATTGAAGCGGGTACAAACGCAATCGAACACGGCGATAGAGAGGATCCGGACAAACCAACAATTTTTCAGCTGATTCTTACTGAAAATGAACTCATCATTAATACTGCGGACGAGGAAGTGGAATCCAGACACAAAGAGTCCGAAACTGAACAGGTTATTACGCTTTCTCTCCCAAGCTCAATGCGACATGTTTACCTACTTGATGTCGTCGTTACCGAGATCTTGAATAATTTGGATTTCGCTGAGGAGATCCAAGAGCAGATTAACCTTGCTGCCATTGAGGCAGGTACAAACGCAATCAAACACGGAAATAAAGAGGATCCAAGCAAAAAGGCGATTATGCAGTTCCTTCTCGATGAAGATAAACTCACAATTGTCATTGAGGATGAAGGCGAGGGATTCACACGCAAAGAAGTTGCTGACCCACTTGACCCAGAGAATTTGTTGAAAAGCAGCGGCAGAGGCTTATTCTTAATGGAAGCCTGTATGGACGCTGTTACTTACGAAGCTAACGGCACCATTATCAAAATGGTTAAATATAAGACATGAATAGTTGTCGGTTGTTGGGTGTCGGTTAAGGCGGAAATGCTTATAATACAGTCTTTCTTTTAACCGAAAACCGAAAGATTTTTGAAAAAAATCGTACTGAAAACTGATAACCATTCCGTAGAAAAACGGCACTGATGACTGACCACTACGCTAAGGAATTATCATGCAAGTCAATGTTCGACACAAAGGCAGTATTACAATCTTAGATATTGAGGGAAAAATTATTGGACCAGATGCCTTGGCTCTTAAATCCATCATTGATCAACAGATTCAGGCATTCAGCAGCGAGACAGAACACGGTGAAAATCTTAATTTAATTTTAAATATGGAACGTGTCCAGATGATGGATAGCACCGGCTTAGGGATACTTGTCGCTGCTTATACGACGATCCGCCGCACTGACGGACGCGTGGTGCTTCTTAATCTTGGGGGCAACATCAGAAGTCTTATTGTTATGGCTAAACTGATGACAATTTTTGACTGCTACAATACAGAAGCAGAAGCCATCGGTCATTTCCTATAGGCGCAAGCAAAATGGCTATCGGCTTTAGGCTTTCAGCAAAGAGGGTGTTTGCTAAACCATAGTCCTCTAACTGACGGCTGATGGCTGATGGCTGATAACTATTAAAAAATATGGAAACAAGCATCTCTACTGACACAGCACAAAGCATCAATTTATGGCATAAATGCACAGTGTGCAAGGAAGTTGTTTTCAGAGGCGAACTCGAACGGAACCTCTATATCTGCTCACACTGCGGTGCACTGTTCCCTTTACTCGCGGAGAAACGTCTCGAATACCTTTTGGATGATCCGTCAGTCGCAAAAATCAGATCAACCAATGCTGCCGGCCTCACCGCCGAAGGGACGATTTCAGAATATCCGGCTTGTCTCTTCATCGCTGATATAGACGTGATTCCCGTAGAGATTGATGTGTCGCTGCTTCTGGCATCCATTGAAAACGCCTTACAGAAACAAATTCCACTAATCACGATCATCGCATGTCAACCGGAGGGGTATAAAGATACTTTAACGGAAACCCCCTATGTGGCAATGCAAATGGAACGACTCGCAGAGGCTTCGCTCCCCCATATCACTGTTATGACTGAAACGGAGGTGTACCCACTCGCAACGCATCTCCCTATTGGTGAATTGGTTATTGCGGAAGGAACAGTAACTATCAAAAAACCGACACCACCAAATCTGCAACCCGCGCTACATGCCCCAGAAGAACAACTGATTACGCAGGTGCCAACATTAAAAACAGGCATAGAACCTGATATAAGTGTTGATTGTTATATCCCGCGCGAAGAGCTCCCTAACGTGTTAGGACTATTTCTAAAATTTTTTTCGCCATAGTTGATTATGAGAACCTTCAGAACTCTCGACAAAAAGTCCAATCAAACCTCTTTCATTACACAGAAATTTGAAGAGATCTTCGGTGCCCCCCCCACATTCATCGCATCCGCCCCGGGTAGAGTGAACCTTATCGGTGAACATACAGATTACAATGACGGTTATGTGTTTCCTGTCGCGATTGATAAATATATCAACATCGCTGCGCGTAAACGACCTGACCGGCGTGTCACGCTGTATGCACTCGATGTGGACGATTCTTGGGAATTCAGCCTTGACACATTGAGCACTATCCCGCCACAGGCACCCACTTGGAGCCACTATCTTATCGGTGTTGCATCTCTCCTCCAAACATCAGGGAGAGAAATAACTGGGATAGATGCAGTCATCACAGGGGATGTGCCAATTGGCGCGGGGTTAAGTTCTTCAGCCGCACTTTCGGTCGCTGCCACACTTGCCTTTTTAACTGCGGGTTCTGAACCTGAAGTAGTAGAATCGGCGGATAATAAGAAAAAACTCGCAGCATTGTGTCAACGCGTAGAACATGAATTCGTTGATGTTAAGTGTGGTATCATGGATCAGACGATTTCGCTGTTAGGAAAAGAAAATCACGCGCTGTTCCTCGATTGCCGTTCGCTTGAATATGAACATGTTCCGCTCAATTTGGGAGAGCACGCCATCGCGATTTGCAACACGAAGGTAAAACGAGAACTCGCCGCTTCTGAATACAACAAACGGCGTGCGGAATGCGAAAGAGGTGTGGATATTCTGAGCCAATGGATACCCGGTATCTCTTCACTACGTGATATCGCACTCACGGATTTCAAAAAACATGAAGAAGAATTACCGGCATTAACACAAAAAAGATGCAGGTATGTAATTGAGGAAAACGCACGCGTGTTAGAGGCGGTTTCCGTGCTAAAGGGGCGCAGTCAAAGCGCATCAGAAGAAACAGACGCATCGCTTATACGGTTTGGTAGCCTAATGAACGCCTCACATAACGGGCTGCGTGATGATTACGAAGTGAGTTGTAAAGAGTTAGATCTGCTGACCGACATCGCACGTAGCATCACGGGCGTGATTGGAAGTCGTATGACAGGTGCGGGTTTTGGCGGATGCACAGTCAGTATTGTTCATCAAGACGCTTTAGAGATATTCCAGACCCGTGTAACAACGGAATACCACCAACAGACCGGCATTGAACCTGAAATTTACCTCTGTAACGTTAGTGACGGCGCACAAGTTTTTCGGCTTTTTTAAATATTAGGCTTCTGCTCCGATTTGTCTACGGAATGAGACTTCAAGTTTAACCAAGCACGCGATTTCAGATATTTAGAAGATAATGCGCGCGTTCTTGGTTAAAAATCCACCGAACCGAACCACAAGGAAAGTTAAAAATTCGGGTTTCTGATGAAAAACCAAAAACGTAAGCCGTAATGTAATGGAGGCGACTCTACGGAATGAGACTTCAAGTATCAAACCCACCGAACCGAACCGCAAGGAAAGTTAAAAACATCGAAAAAAATGGAACATAGTATCGGCATCGACCTTGGCGGAACGGATATCAAGGCTGGATGGGTTTCATCAGTAGGTGATATTTCTTGTCGCGTCGTCGTCCCAACAGATGTAGAAACAGGGGGCCCTCAGGTAGTCGCATCGCGAATTGCAGAAGCCGTTCGCCAAGTCCTTGTGAAAGTGGAAACGCAAGACGAGAACAGCCATCAGCAAGAGCCGACTGCTACTCTTGCTAATAGCCGACAGTTTCCAACGGTTTCCGACAGCCATTCCTGCGAAATTGGAGTTGGACTCGGTTCACCCGGACTTATCATTGCTGAAACCGGTGTCGTCCATTTTTCACCAAACTTTCCGGGGTGGAGCGATATTCCGCTTGTTACTTATGTAAACGCAGCGCTGGCGAAACTACAACCCCTTAAGAAGTACAAGCCGGTATTAAGAGGTATGGACAACGATGTGAATGCGATGACTTTAGGTGAACTGCATCACGGTGCTGGTGTCGGCTATAATAACCTTGTCGCATTGACACTCGGCACAGGCGTAGGCGGCGGTGTGGTCATTGATGGCGAGGTCTATCACGGCAGCCAAAATACGGCTGGCGAATTGGGGCATACTGTCGTTGACCCCGATGGACGTTATTGTGGGTGCGGTAATCAGGGGTGTCTTGAGGCTTATGCGGGTGCGAAAAACATCGTGGAACGCATCCAAGAGAAAATAACAACTGGACACAGCACCACTTTAGCCACCGCAACGAATGCCGGAACGCCATTAACGCCGCGGATGATAGCGGAAGCCGCACAAGCAGGGGACGAACTCGCAATTGAGATCTTTGCTGAAACGGGGCGATATATAGGCATTGCTCTCACCTCAATAGCACATATTCTCAATCCTCAAATCGCGATCATCGGCGGTGGCATCGCAGAAGCCGGTGAGAAACTCCTCTTTGAACCGATCCGGGCTGAACTCTCTAAACGTGCGATGGATATACCGGCACAAATGAAAATTGTAAAGGCACACCTCGGAAATGACGCTGGCATTGTGGGGGCTGCGATGCTTGCCCTTGAAGGATCTTTTAAATAAAGGAACTGTAAAAAAATGAAAAATGAGATACATTTGCTGAAGACTTTAGGCTCCCGACAAAGCCTCCAACCCGCCGAAAACTCAGGCGATCGGAAAATTGTCGAACCGCATCGGGTGTCCGTCTTACAAATTTTAGCGGCACTCTGTTTAGCGTTAATTCCGTTAAGTTGTGCCAAGGTGCCAGATTTCATCAAAGACACCTTCCAACCAGAGATGATTGTCCCTGTCTTTGACCCGGATGCTCACATCATGCCACAGACAGGCACTGTCGGTTATCTCAGAAACGGCATCAAGGTAATGGTGGTCCCGCTCAACGATGTGAAGGCAGTTGATGCGTTCGGTGTCTTTATCTATAACGGGACAAACCACTGGATATCCTTCAAAAAGAAAGATTGTCAGATGCTCGATGGCACCGGTAACGTTACAATGCCGATCGACAAATCGCAGGAATCCTTTTATCTGAAAAAGAATTTTAGACCGAATCTGCCACCCGAATTCGCCGCTGAAGTGTTCCGATGGGACAAGTCCATCAGAATACAAGGCGATCCAGCCGTACTGCCCAGAGCAGACATTGAAAAGACAACAGTGATGCCGAGGCAATACGCGAGATTCTTTCTCTACTTCCGCAAACGGAGTATTAAGTATAGCAGCTTACGGATCATTGTGCCAAAAGTCACAAGTGATTTCAATGACCAACAAACGACGTTCGTTTTCAAATTTAAGGTACAACGCGGCTAATCTGAGAACCTCACAGGCTGATGTAGCATAGGCCATTAGCCTGTGCATCCCAAAAACGTAAGCCGTAATGTAATGGAGGCGACTCTACGGAATGGGACTTCAAGCGTCAAACCCACCTAACCGAACCGCAAGGAAATATAAAAATATCTGTTTTTTCCTCCTTGTCTTTTGTTTGAGTTGCGCCCTCCCCGAAAGTGAAATTGCGCAGCCGGGATCTCCACCTGTTACAGGGAAGGGACAGATTGAAATCCTCCCATCAAATCGTGAACGCGAACTGCTGCCTATCGTCGGTATTCGCTACGTCAGAACACTCGGCAGTGCCGGACAAGGGGCTGGTGAGTTTCAAATGCCCCTGGGACTCGCAATAGATGAAGCAGATAGGATCTACATCGCCGATGCCGGGAACAACCGCGTACAAGTTATTGACGCCACCGGCAATTACATCACTGAATTTGGCGGACGTGGGTGGCAGACAGGCGAGTTTGATCACCCGTCAGACATAGCGTTGAGTTTCCAACGGAGCTACCGCCACCTCTATGTCGCAGACACGCGGAACAATCGGGTACAATACTGCAATTTCGTTGATCAAATTTTTTATCCGCTCAGCCAGAGTATCGAGGACACACTGTTAGACCAGCCTGAAGGTATCGGTATCGGACGAAATGGCGAGGTGTATGTTGTAGATACCGGCAATCATCGCTGGATTGAATTCAACGTTACGGGGGTCCCAGTTGTAGCACGTGGCAGCTTCGGCAGTGGTCCAGAGCAACTCTGGAATCCTACAGACCTCGGTGTCGATACCCACGGAAATGTTTACATCGTCGATACAGGCAACCATCTCATCAAAAAATATGACTTCAGTGGTAACCCTATCACAGCTTGGGGCGGTGAAGGCAACACGCTCGGGCACCTGCGGGAACCGAAGTGCATCGCCTTAGACGACTGGAATTATCTTTACGTAACCGACAGCGGTAATCGGCGTATCCAAGTCTTCACACCTGACGGTAAGAGCATTACAGAATTTACCACCCCTACACTTCTTGAACCGATAGGCATCGCAGTCTCGAAAAACGGACGCGTCTTTGTGAGCGATGCCGAAGCGAATAACATAAAGGTATTCCAAGTCTTCCGTAAGAAATAGCCATCAGCCATCAGTCGTCAGTTAAAGAGGTTTTGACTTATTCAAGCCGTCTCTTAACTGACAACTCTCATCGCGAGGCAAACTGACAACTGTTAATGCGTATCCGACTCTTTTTCCTCGTCTCCTTCTGTTTGTGCCTGCTGCCTTGTCTGAGAAGTACGGCACAAGAATCCCCTGATGACAAAACGAAAACTCTCGAACTTCCCACCTTTTCTGTTCTCCAGAAAACGGAGTCCCTTGAACTGAAAACCGGTGAGCAGGAATTTACGGTGAAGTACCCGCCAATTCTCCCTAACAGCGAACAGTTAGTAGCAGCGAACGGAAAAGTCCTTGTCCGAAATGTAGACTATCAAATTGATTTCTATCCCGGAAAAATCACTATCGTAACGCCGAATGCTATGACCGCCCCGTACAAATTAAAGATAACCTATCGCACGCTGCCTTTCGCAATAAAAGAGGTCTATAAACGCGACCTTTACGGCGAGCAAAATCTAAGTAGCCAGCAGCCGTCAGCAGTTAGCCAAACCGACGCTGATTCATCAGAAAACCGCTCTACTGATGGTTTCCAACAGTCCCCAATAGAGGATAGCCAAACATCACAATTAGAAGTCTCCGGTAGCCAGACATTCGGTATCTCGGCTGGAAGTGGGCGTGACATAACGCCGAATCAGGAATTGCGTGTTAATGTGGAGGGCAATGTCTCCGAGAATATCAGTATCCTTGCACTGTTATCTGACCAAGATTTACCAATCCAACCCGAAGGAACAACCGAGAATATTCAAGACATCGATCAGAAGTTAGTGCGTATCACGCATCCGAATATGAGAGGCACACTCGGAGACTTTGAAGGATCGCTCGGTGCCTCGGAGTTTATCTTTTTCCCACGTGCGCTCGAAGGTGTACAAGTCGAAGGCGATTTCAAGTGGGGGAAATTTCACCTCATTCCGAGTGCTATTCCGAAAGGACAGTCCACAAGTTTAGTTCTGCGTGGAGAGGAAGGACGTAGCGAATATCGCCTCACTGTTGATGGACAATACGTCATCGTGAAAGCCGGGAGTGAAATTGTCTGGTTAAATGGCGAGCGGATGCGGCGCGGCGAAAACAACGACTATGTCATCCGAGAATATGGGGATCCGATCGTCGAATTCAACAGCAAACACCTCATAACAAGCAACGACACGATTCGGATTGACTTTGAATATATCCCTGAAGAACGCGCATATCAACAGAATCTTTACGGACTCAGCAGTGTCTTTACACTGCCCGGAGAACGGATAAGCCTCGGCGCCTCGTATGCTGTTGAGGCAGACCTAAACCAACCCGAACAGGCTTTAATCCAACTCAGAGACACCGACCTGGAGGCACTCCGTCAAAATATCCTCGACCCAGAGGAAGACGGATCGCTGCTCACAGCACCGCAAAAACATACGGTATGGGGTGTAGAAAGTCGTGTGAATATCGCTGAAAAAGCGTGGGTCGAAGGTGAACTCGCTTACAGCAATCTTGATAAAAACACCTATTCCACCGTAGACCGTAAAGAGGTGAGCCAAGCCTGGAAACTGATCGGCTATGCAGACTGGGATTTCGCAACATGGACAGATAAACAGAATCGGGGTTACAAACCGCTCCTACACACCAATTTTGACATACGGGCAATGGATGCCGATTTTGTGCCTGTCGGCGCATCAAGTGGTAACCGCTCCCGTTCCCGTTATGAGACGCAATACGCCAAAGAAGGTTTTGATGATGCGTTCCTGTTTGATAGTGCAGGACGCTCGCAAATTGCCCGAGATGAAAGAGCTGCGAACTTTGATGTCCGATTGATACCCATGGATTGGTTAGCTATTAATGCTGGCGTCGGTAGGAGCGAAGAGACAGAACCACAACGCACCGGAACCGTTCAGGAGTCAAC
>CAZQIP010000027.1:0-8521 GCA_964593655.1 uncultured bacterium
GTGTCGCTGACCTTTCGCAATTCGCGTTTGAAGTTTGGATGCTCTGTAACAGTGATCGCAAGTTTAGATAAGGTTTCGGTAAAATCTATGGTTCTACAAAACACCAGAAGCGCCGCCTTGGTGTCTCTCCAAGTCAGATAATCAAGAAGCTGATCTATCGCCGCGCGTACTGAGGCCGGCCCTGCCCAGAACTTGCATTCCGCGATAAACACATTTCGCCCTTCTGCACGAATCAGAATATCCGTTTTGCCTTGTGCGTTGAATGTTTCGCCCGTTGCATCACCTTCATAATGTCCGTTCAGGTTGACCAAAATAAGGTCCCGAATTTGTTCTTCCTTCATATGAACGAAGGTGTTTGGACTACGCTCAATATTTTTCGACATATTGTCTATCACCTCGAGAATAAAGTCGTACTCCGTATCAGGCAACGCTGGTTCAGGACGGAACGCCTCTTTCGGCGAAGGGGGCAAGTCAACAGGTCGTTTTTTCCTAGCTACCGGAATGGCATTGGTGACAGCGGAATCTGGACGTCTCTTCATTGGCAGTCCGAGAGCACTGACCATGTCGGCCTGTTCAAGAAGACGGTTTTTGCGGACACGAATACATTCCTCCACTACACTCTCAACGCGATCATTCCAACCATTGCAATCGTTCTTGATCCAACCCAACTGCTCTTCAATACGCCCAATAACGGCATCGATTTCATCCCGCGTCTGCTGGGCATCCAGTTTTATATCCTGAAAGGAAATCAAGATGTTCGAACCAGACACACGACCCCGAGGCGGATTGAAATTGAAGGTCGAGGCCTGAAATCCAAACAGATCACCATCGCCTTCAAAGGGGATTGCCACCGTTACATAGGCACCAGGAATGAAATATGAACCGTCCCGGTCCCACACGTCGTATTCAAAACGTCTGCTAACATCGATCTTTGTCTCCCCTTCGCTATCAATGTGAATTTGATCGCGAAGAAGTCGAGGCGCATCAAGAGTGTATTTCTTCACCAAATAGGTGACTAAATCGGATTCGCTGGACGCAAGTATTCTGTTTCGTTCCCATTGTTCCACCTCTTTCTTGATAGCATCCTCATACCCGCGTATCAAGGCGGAAAGATCTTTTCCGTGAAATAGTAAATCGCTTATTGACATGTCTATTCCAGTTGTCCTTTCAACATTACTACAAATCGATGAATTCAATTATGCAGGATGCCGAGTAATAAAGTTCTTTACATTGTCAATAAGCAGGCTTACTTGTTCCTTAGTGTATTCAGAATAATTGCCGTGGGCCGCATTATTGCGCAGTCCAAGCCAAGCTGTTACATTTTTCTGGTCCAGTTTCGTATAGACACCTTCTTTTGCAAGTTCAGCATTTAATGATTCAGCTTTCTTCGGCTTGTGACCTGATGTAGTCGCCACGCCATTTTTATCGCACAATTTCCTTATATGGACTTCAAGGGTGGTGCCTGCCATCACGGCAGCTGCATCCTTGTATCCGTTTTCTATGAGATGAGTGGCCATTTCCAGGAAATCGCCGAACAGGTCACCATGTATAGTTTCTTCCAAGTTTTTCAGGTAGTCATTCTGTATATCGAAAAGTAACGTCTTCGCAACACCGATTTGTCCAAGTACATGATCGTATAAACTACCCTTTGCTTACTAACTTCGATGACTTGTCTGGAGTATATTGATTTTGAACCAGAAGCTCTTTCAATTGCTGAAATACATCGTGTTTGAAATTTCCTAATTTCGATTTTAGAGATTACATCGGATCCATCTTTATTTCGATTGAGAAAGAGCTGATTCATATTCAGTGATGACAGCATTTAGTTGTTTCTTGAAGGTGTCGGTCATAACTTTCTATCAACAGGAAACACTATTATATTGGGTGGACCAACCATAAAGTTGAAATACAGTAAACCTGATAGGTCAGTATAGCCGTACAGGTGTTTGGGCAAATCGCCTCTTTCAGTGCCGACTATCCAGACTCCATTTATGACATACAATCACTTTCTTTAAGCTTATGTCGTATTATAGCCAAGCACTGATTTGGAGATTTAGTCAATCTGCACTCCCAGATACGTACAACTTTCCAACCAAGCTGTCGGAGGAGACGGCTATTGCGCCGATCTCTGGCACGGGTTTTTTGAATCTTATCCTGCCATGCCCTCGAGTTCTTTTTCGGAGTAAGATTCCTGCAGTTGTGACCATGCCAAAAACATCCGTCCACAAACACGGCGACTTTCATTTTGGGCCAGACAAAATCAGGTCGCCCCGGAAGTGGTTGATGCCTACGCCAACCAGTCAAACCCTTTTTGCGTAACAAACCTGCGAGTCTTTTCTCAGTCGTCTGATTACCAGTACTTCTCACGCGAGACATAAGCTGACTACGACTTAAATTACCGAAAGTCGTGTGCTCCTGCTGTGCGTTACCGGGCCATTGGCTCATAGACGACAGACTATGTTCATTTCACTGAATCAGGTTTTTAACGTCTCTATTCTGTATAGCCTCATAGCATGACTCGCCTAATCGCTTTGCAAATAAAGGCGGCAATGCATTACCGATTATATTACACACGTGTTCCATGTAAGGAGTATCAAATATGTAATCTTCGGGAAATGTTTGCAGCAGCGCCGCCTCTTTCACTGAAATTGTGCGGTGATCGGCCGGATGTCCAAATCTGCCCTTGCTCAATGTGGTGCATCCGCCGGTTATTGTCGGAGACGGCTCATCCCAGCGCATCCTGCCGTAAACGTTAGAGAAGCCCTTGTAGCTCCCCTTGTGACAGTTTGGCCTTAGTGACTCTGGAATGGCGGCCCATGACTTTCCGGGCTTAGCGAGCCTTATTCTTTCTTGATTTTTTGGTGAAAGTTGTCTGATTACGTGCCAATTCAAGTCTTGTGGAGATCCCCGTTTTCGGGCATCCGCGAGCAACTTCGGGGGATCATCAATCATTCCAATAGTGTCTCTGACCGTTACCCAAGGCTTTTTGCCATTTACCCCTTTTTTTGAATGCGTTGGACGCGGCATTTCGATTTTGAATCCCAGGCCGGCAAGGACCACGATACGTTTTCTAAACTGTGGCACGCCAAAGTCAACGACATCGAGTACAGCTTCGTTAACAATATAGTTCATGCTCGTCAAATTGTGGAGGAAGTTGGAATACAGGTTTGCTCCCTTCGTAGCCAGCCCCGGAACGTTTTCAATCATCACTGCCCGGGGTTGCAGTTCCTTGACAAGTCGGGACATTTCTTGGATCAATTCGTTTCTTGGATCTACTTTTTTGTATTTGGACGTCAGGGAGGTAAACCCCTGACATGGGGGGCAACCCGCTAGTAAATCTATATTTCCAGCGCCGATCAGATCAACAAGCTCACTACCCCGGACACTCCGAATATCCTGGTTCAGACATTTCACAGACGGATGATTGGCCTTGTAGGTAGCGAAAGCGTGAGGTTCAAATTCTATCGCACTCACGACGTTGAAACCGGCGTCAAACAACCCCTTGGAGAGCCCCCCTCCTCCCGAAAAGGCCTCAACTACTGTTAAATCACGCTCTCTCACTTTGAATCACGAGCCTCTATAAGACGTTTCTGCCGTTCCGCTTCATCAAGAAAGTCTTGGTGCAATGCTTTCGTTTTTGCCAAAAATGACCCCCAATTGATATGGGTCATACCACGAGAATTAAGATAGCCGTCATAAGCTGCTTTCTGAGATCCACTTAACGCCAAGCCATCGCATACGAGAGTGATATGAAATCCGCTTAAAGTTTTTGTAATCTCCTCGTTAGCCGGATCAGCTAAAAATCCATCCATTTGCTGGTAATAGGTGACAATTCGATCCATCTCGTCATTGGTAAGCTTGTGGTCCGGACGCTTTATCTCAATAATCTGTACTTCCCATTCCTGTGTAGTAAGCACAAAATCAGGGCGTTTTCCCGGCGTGCTGAAATCCGTCAGAGAAATTGTTTTTCCGGTCTTCTTCTTATAAAACTTCTCAAATTCATCTCTTAACGTCCTCAAAGTTTGATTGGCAGTGACCGGCGCCCATTCCGGGTTTACTAACCACGGCGCGTCTTCAATGAGTTTTTGAAGGCTATCCTCCTGGGTATCTTCATTGTCCTTAAGTTCTTCCAATCGGTCCATAACCCTGATCCGGTCACTGGCAATTCGCCCAAATGAAGCAAGTTCGGCAAATCTGGCAGTTCGCAGAATAGCACTGAGCATAGCTAGCGGAGTATCCTCCCGTTCTGCGGCCTCTCTCATTTTGTCATCGAGAGTCATGTGAGGCGCCAACTGAATACTCAGATCAACCAGTCCATTAACCACTTCTAGGTTTTTTGCTTCATCACGATTAATAGTCCTTCCAAAACGATTGGCAAGCTGGATGGCCTGTTGCCTTATATGGCCATCGGAATCGCTGGGATATGCTTTTTTTACTCGCTCTTCTACCTTGCCAGTCTCGAAGAATATTTCAGCAGCTGCCTTTCTCGTTGGGTCACGTGACATATTCCCTACCAATTTCACAACTTTCTGGCCCCATTCCTGAAAAGCACTACCGAGCTCATCCGACCAGAGAATGTCCCGCCTGTCAGTCTGGATCAAATCTTCCTCCTCATCCAGCCAGTCCGCTGATAACTGACCAATTAAGTAGGAGCGGATATTATGTTCTCCGGTGAATCCGGCTTTCTGATTGAATATATGCGTCTGAGCCGCAATTTTTCCCCTGCAATATATGCGGACTCCAACCATCAGCTCATCCTTGTAAGGTTGCTTGGAGTACGCAATCCAACCATTAAGCGGATAAAAGTTACTATCGTGTTCAAATCCAGCGCTTAGATTCTTGATTATTTCCCCATCCGGGCCGACAGCCTCGGACTTTCCTGCACTATTCCTAAATGATATCTTCGTGTCGGGCATATAAGTGATATCGAACTCTCCTACTTCACGAGAATGGTCATCATCACCTGGAGTTTTCGTATTATCGAGTAACTCAATACTCCAGTTACTTGACCTAATCCCAAAGCGTTGCGCAATTTGCCTAGCAAGGGTTTCGATGTCCGGAACGCGACGATAGTTAAAATTCTTCAATATCACCTTTGTCCCGTGTGATGGCTTCAAGGTGCCGTCATCTGAACCAACGGTAGGTGGGTAGTTCTGCTCCAAATTACTTTGATCGTCGGTGATACCGTCATAATCAAGTACTATGTGAGAGGTGTGGTAACCGGATTGTCCATTTTCGGTTATCAATTTGCCTCCTGAACTGATGATTTCTATGATACGGCATATACCGAAAGGCGCTAACTTGCCGACACCCTTCCGTCCCATCACCTTTCGCTTATACTTCCTAGACAAATCTCCACGTTTGGCGTCTGACCGTCTTTCCGCCCCCACTACCAAGAAAAATTTTTGCATTTCATCAGGAGTCATGCCATGACCGTCATCTTCAATACATATACAAAATCCCTTATCTTTAACTCCCTGTTTGGACTTGGTAGCGAGGTAATGATTCATGGGAGCATGGATCCGAACTTTGGTAGCGTCGGCATCATACGAGTTTGCTACAAGCTCCGCTATGACGGCAGATACTTTGTCGTACAGTTTCACCCCCAGCTTATCAACCGTGAGTCGGGAGATACGCATTGTGTAGTTAGTCATTGAACCTCCGAAACATCCTATTTTCAGCTTGTCAAAGCGCACGAAAACGCCAACTGGATTCAGGCTTCCGCATTATACATTATCCGTGTATTTGCACTAGTCCATATATCTGATCAATAACTCAGAAAGAAGATAATTCATCGTATAATGTGATTTATTATCAATAAGTTACACAAAATCGGAGAAAACATCCCGCGAGTGCAGAGTGTATGTTTCACGGCAACCTCCTTCAATACATCGCGTGTTATCCCAGTTGGAAGGCAAGGGACTCATTCGTAAACAGGCCGGTGTGGCACACAGCCTGTCACTAACTAAACCAGACTATCAACTGCCAGCGCTAGATTGCCGTTGACGCGTCAATCGAGCAGAATTAAATTGAAACGGTACTAGTGTGATTAACTCTCGCAGACCCACTCATCAATTTTGGCAACAATGTGCCACGCAGGTTTTCAAGTATCTGAATTTGGGATTGGTTTGAAATCATTTTGTCAAATAGCGGAGTTACTTCAATTTCAAATTCCTGAATAACATTTACTTGCGGTAATTTTACCGAATGTCCCTTAAAGGTGTCAGTTGTAATCGTATCAAAAACACTGCCATAGGCAGCAGCTTGCAACTCATCAATTGAATAATTAATAAGTAAATAAGTAAAAAAATAAGAATCTCCGAATTTTGGCATTATCCCGTAATTTGACTGGCTGAATGCCATAGGCTCCGACAAGATACAGTACTTTCCTACAGTACCTCTTGCTGAAATGACAGTGGAATGTCCGGGGATTAGCTTTGCTGAGCTGTTCTTCAATCCTTCTACACTGATAGATTTTTCAGTAGAAGGGATTATTCCTTTGTGATTCGCTGCAACGTCTCTGCCAGACACCCATCCAATTTCTCCGTCCCAATACTCTGGGACAGACGTGCTGGGCGTGCCTCCTCCAACTAATTCAATGGCATCGTAAAGACTGAACACCTTCCACCTTTCATCTTTTTTGTGTTCCACAAACCACTTCCTGAACAACGCCTGTGCAATGGCTTCCAGGGTTTTGTTCTGGCGGTGGAGCAGGTCTATTTTGTCGTCGAGGCTGGACAGGACTTCGGCGATGGCTTTTTGTTCGAGGAGTTCCGGAAGGAAGAATTTATACCTCAGTATCTCGTCGGTCACTACTCTTTGCCTGCCGGATGTACCGGTCATGGATTTAACCGCTACATCCCTGAAGTCATCAGACACTGCCAGATAATACAAGTAGTGCTTGTCCGTGACCTGTGGTTTTTCCCGAAGCACAATAAATTCAGTAGAGCCAAAGCCAACCTGAGCACGCTCCAATATATCAACGAAACTGGTCTTTCCGTTTTCTAAACATGGGGTAATTCTGGCTACTAAAGTATCGCCGTTTCTAAATTTTGACCCTCCTTTATAATTCTCAACAATATATTGAGGGATTCGTTTTGTGTGAGGAACCAGAAAATCCATTAAGACTTTTGGCGCTTCTGTACCTTTCGGGATTGTCTCTTTTGGATTTACCTCTGCTACCTCCCCCAACCTCACCTCCCTCCACCCCTCCGGCCTGCTCGCTTCCTCCTGCAACACAACATACTTCTCCCCGATATTCTCCCTGAAATTCTCCGGTATGCTTTCCCAATCCATCACATCCACCGAGAGCAGTAAATCGCTTTCTTCCAGCGCTTCCTTGAGAGCATGAATCTCCATTGAATCACAGCCGAAAACGGCCAGGTCCAGGTCGGAGGTTTCCTCGGCTTTCCAGGTGGCGCGGGAGCCATAGGCCCAGACTGCCTTATCGGGGATATGGCGTTTTAGGATGGTATGCAGCAGGTCAAGTTGGTCCCGGTCCAGGTCTATGAGCCTCTCTTTAATCATTCGCCCCGGACCATCGCCTCATGAATTTCTGCGGCGTCCTGGATAAAACCATCGATCCTATCCAATGCCGCCATTGCTTTTTCTATACTGTAATCGTGAGCGGCATCATTTCTGATTTTGTTGTATTGAACAAGCCGTTTATGCGTGTCTTTATCGAAGAGCAGATTTTCAAAGGCATCACGGAAAATCGGGATGGGTGAGTTTTTCAATTCAGTCATGCCATGTTGATCTTTGAGGTGTCTCTTAACCTGTTTCCATAAGGTGTCATAGCAGATTTCAAAACATTTAATGACGGAATTTTTCACCGCTCTTTGATTTACTTCGGACAAACCCTGCTTATCCAAGGTTGAATAACTTTCGTATTGTTCCTTCAACTCATTGAGTGACTTCTCCAGTTTTTCATAGTTGGTCTCTGCCATCAGGTATCCTCCCAATTAACTCGTTCCAGATTTTCCAAAATCTTCTTGTTGAGGTTCTTCTCCTCTTCAAGCTGCGCCTCGAAGTCTTTTTTCAATTCCTTAAACCTTGTCTCAAAGTCAAAATCATCTTCCTCCTCAGGCAGACCGACGTAACGACCCGGGCTCAGCACGTAGTCCAGTTCCCGGATTTTTTCTATGGGCGTCGCGTGACAGAAACCGGCCACGTCCTGGTAGTCGCCGTTCTGGTTGCGCCACTGGTGGTAGGTGTCTGCAATTTTTACTGTGTCTTCATCAGAAAATACCCGGGTGCGCCGGTTGATTAAATGTCCGAGGTCACCGGCGTCTATAAACAGGATTTCACCGGCACGATGGCGTTCCCCGTTATAGCCTTGACGTTTGCCGGAGATGAACCACAAGCAGGCGGGTATCTGGGTGTTCAGGAACAGTTTCGCCGGCAGGTTGACGATGCAGTCCACCAGGCCGGCTTCCACGATGTTCCTGCGGATGACGTCCTCGTTGGAGGATTTGGACGTAAGCGAGCCTTTTGACAGCACAAAGCCTGCCACGCCGCGGGG
>CAZQIP010000028.1:0-9442 GCA_964593655.1 uncultured bacterium
GCGAAAACCTCTTCAACTCCACCATACCGCCAATTATTCCATCTCGAATTTACACCGCCAATACGGATAATCTCGCGATAATGCCACTATGCCCTTTCTTACAGGGTAAGTTGCAGTTCGCTAAAATATAGTCAAATTTATACAAATCTATATCTATCTGCTATTTTCTATACATCGTAAGATTTTATTTGACAAATCCTATAGAGATGTGGTATAATTATAGTATGAATGATAGATTTGTCAAGATTGGTGAAGCTGCCAAAATACTTGGTGTTAATCCTCAAACGCTTCGGCGTTGGGAAGAAAGTGGTGTTATTCAACCCGCAAAAAGAACACCGAAAGGCACTCGCCTTTATAGTCTTCAAGCATTGTTAGGTGTTAACGATTCGTCCTATCCTACGATTGCTTATGCCCGCGTCTCGAGTTCGGATCAAAAGGAAGATTTAGAACGTCAGCAGGCTGTCCTTGAAGCCTTTTGCAATAAGAATGGCTGGCAGACTGAAATCATAAGAGACTTCGGCAGTGGCATGAACTACAATAAGAAAGGACTCTTAGACCTCCTTGAGGTAATGGTGCGGGGTCAAATGTCTCGGCTTGTTATCACGCATAAAGACCGCCTCCTTCGCTTTGGCGCAGAGATTGTTTTTCGTATCTGTGAACTCAAAGGGATTGAGGTCGTCATTATCAATAAAGGCGATCCTGTTTCTTTTGAGGAAGAACTGACAAGCGATGTAATGGAAATCATGACTGTATTTTGTGCGAAACTCTACGGACGACGTTCTCATAAGTCGAAGAAAATGGCAGAGGAGATAGAGAATATCGTCTCCGAAGAAAAAGAACAGTTGGAACTCACTTTTGGAAACCCTCCGACCACAGAAGATAGCACTGAATCCGAATAACAAGCAATCCACGCTTATGGCACAACATGCTGGCTATGCCCGTGTTGCATTTAACTTTGGCTTATCGTCGTTCAAGACTGGACTTGATACCGACGAATGGCGAAGTTCTGTAGACATCAAGCGTGAGTTTAACGCCGTCAAGTACGATAAGTTTCACTGGTGCAAAGACCTCTCTCAAAATGCGTCCAAGAATGCGATCCACAACCTTGGAGACGCTGTTTTGCGTTGGAAAAAAGGACAAAACAAGTTTCCCGTCTATAAGAACCGATCTGGTAAATGCTCCTACCAAGCAGACAATGGCGAAGGAACTGTTGATGTCTACAAAAAACGTATCAACCTACCCAAAATCGGTTGGGTTCGCATGCGCGAAGAACTCCGGTATTCCGGTGAAATCACGAAAGTTGTTATCTCAAAACATAACAATAAGTGGTTCGCCTCTATCACTGTGAGACGACTTGATAGTAGCAACTATCAGCACCAACCCGCCCTGTTTGACGACAGAGAACCTATCGGCATTGACGTAGGTATCAATACACTTGCGACCTGTTCTAATGGTGATACCTACGACAACCCACGCCCGCTGAAGCACTATGAACGTAAGTTAGCACGTGCGAACCGTCAACTTTCTCGTAGACAGAAAGGCAGTCAGAACTGGTATAAAGCAAAGGCTATATTATCTGCTGTTCATAACCGTATAGCGAATATCCGTGAAGATGCACACCAGCAAGCCACAATACGGATTGTTCGCAAAGCAAGTGCTATCGGTATAGAAACGCTTACAGTTGCCAATATGCTAAAGAACGGAAAACTGGCAAAAGCATTATCGGATTCAGCACTTGGTGGCTTTCTGTCTAAACTCAAATATAAGGCAGACCGTTGCGGTATACCGATAACCGAAGCCCCGCAATGCTTTGCCAGTTCTAAGACATGTAGCAAGTGTGGACACAAGAAAACAGATTTGACGCTCTCTGAACGCACCTATCACTGCGCCGAATGCGGATTTGAATGTGACCGAGACCTCAACGCTGCGATAAATCTGTGTCCCGCTTGACCTTTAGACACTTCGCCACGAGTTGCGAGGAGAAGTAAAACGCCTGTGGAGTCCGTGTAAGACCTCGTTTGCAGGCAGTGGACGTTGAAGCAGGAAGTATGGCAACAATCAAACAAATGGGTAGATGTGTATAGATTCTAATACATTTTACCATATTTGTGAGATTTGTTTAAGTCCTACACAACGGTTCATGTAGCAATAGGAAATAGTTTTGTTTAATGTTGCCTCCGTCCGAATCCCCCAATCGGTGTAACCTTTCTGCCAGAGAGTGCCCTTTCGGGATAGATGCTTGTTAATGTGGCGGGCAGTGAAGAGTTTCACGGAATGCAAAACTTTTGAGAGGGGCTGTCCTTCTCCAAGTCTAATGACGGTGTGTATATGATCCGGCATGACCATGATGCATATCCATTCAAGGCGGTTCTCTGTTTCTAACCAATCAAATGTATCAAAGATAATGGACACAATTGTGTTGTTCGCGAGAATCTTCTGCCGTTGATGTGTGCAAATAATGATATGGTAATATGCCCCCGGTATTGAGACTCTACCTTTGTATTGATTGCCGCTGCGGTATTTAGAAGAAGTCGTCATATATGATTTTCTCACTCGGTCCCAAGACCCGGTAGGTTCGGTTTTGCGGCGTATTCGCCCAAATGCGATCTGCATTCCAACCGAACCGAACTTATTCAAACGCGGTTCTCGGTTTTTTCTTTAGCGGAACCCCTGTTTCGTAAACGCTGCAGCTGAAGGGCTTCGCGTAGGATCCGGTGCGGTTAGGAAACCGCACCTACCGGCCTGGGGGTCGCGACGGTTATTTTTTCTTAATTTGACACCTATGGTGCGGTTAGAAACCGCACCTACCGGGCCTCGGTGAACGGTTCTGTTTCTTCAATACAATAGAGATCCGTAAGCGAACGCAGAATTAGCGCATTGCCAGCAACCGCCCCAGATGCTATGAATTCTCCGTCGAACGCGTTGCGCGCGAGCAATTTGAATTCCCGTCCCGCAGAAATAACAGACACTCGCCCCTCCATACTGAAAAAATAGATGTTTCCATCCGCATATAACGGTGATGCCCAGTGATTTCCGCCGACACGACCTTTCCATACCGGGTTTCCGCGCTTTGCTTCCACACAAGAGACCACACCCGCCTCGTTAACCATGAACACTAAATCATCAACGATCAGTGGCGACGGTATTTCAGGGGCACCCTTGCGATGGCGCCAAACAATGTGCGTATCCGTAACATCACCTCTGCCTGACGGATCAACCGCTAACAGTAATTTTTCTACGCCGGTTGTAAAATAGACAAGATTGTGTGCAAAAATCGGTCTACATGCAACGTTCCACCCCCACCCTTCATGCCGAACACGCCAAAGTTCCTCTCCCGTTTTCGGGGCGTATGAGATCGTAACTTCTGCGGCGGGACTTATTAACTGTTTCTTTCCTTGATATGTGATAATCGTCGGCGTTGCATAAGATTTCCTATTATCGTTCGGCTTCTCTTTTTTCGTTGCTTCAATATCCTTAACACCCTTGGCTCTGAGCACATCCTCAAAGTTGGAATTAACTTTTCGGTGCTGCAACCACAAGGTATCCCCAGTGTTTTTATTCAGGGCGGCAATAAACTGCACGTCAACGCCATCGAAGGTAAGAAATAGTGTATTCTCATCAATAATCGGGGAAGAGGCAGGACGGACTCGGTGATCGCAATTGAGGTCTCGGCGTTCCCAAAGTTTCGCACCCGTTTTCGTGTCCAGACAGGCGGTGCCGTAAGTGCCGTAGTGGACATAGATGCGACCTTCTTCTACAATAGACGTAGGTGATGCATGACTGTTGAGGTCCCCGTGTTCGAGTTGCGGTTCCGCGACATCGAATACTTTTATATCGTGTAGGATGTCGCCACTCTCTAAGTCTACACAGATTGCGAAGAGTTCTCTACCATCTTCACGGGCGGTTGTCACCCAAATCTGGTTATCCCAAACGACCGGTGATGAATAGCCCTTGTCGTGAATCGGTGTTTTCCAACGGACGTTTTCCGTTTCGCTAAATTGCGTAGGGAGATCAGTCGCAATAGCTTTGCCGTCTCCGTTTGGACCGCGGAACTGGTTCCAGTTATCCTTTGCATGCGTGTCGGATCGGACGAAAACAGATAGAAAAATGAAGATTAGGCTGGCGATGCATACGTTTTTCATGATTCACGGTGCCTATTTTGCTGATTTAAGTTTACCCCAAGTGGTCGTGGCTTTGCCTGCAGCATCGACCGCAAAAACACCTTCAATGCCACTGCCGAGTGATTTAACTTCAGCCCCGGAGAGGGGTACATTAAAGATGACGATTTCATCAATGATGCCACCGAAATGGCACCTTCCCTTACCCGCATTACAACCCTCATCTGCGCCGATATAAACCGCTTCAGGAGAATCCCAAGGTTGCCCTACTGCGTCTGCGCTGTTCTGTAGTTCACCATTAACATAGATATGGATTTTCGTGCCATCCCATACACCGACAAGGTGAACCCACTCTTTTTCGGGAAGCGGGTTTCCGAGTGCTTCAAATCTTTCAGGCGCGCTCTTGATACGATAATGAAACGAGGCTTGGTTAATTCTCCCACCGACATTTTCATGGGCACCGGTTCCGAGTAGATACTGCGACCAGCTTGAACATCCCTGCCCTTTCCATATAACGCATTTTCCGTTGGGGGGTACCGTCGCAAATATCCAGGCATGGATCGAGAAACCTTTGGAGTCCTTAAAATTCAGGGCTGCCAAACTATCGGCATCCCCTTTCGTTCCGATGCGAACGTGGTTTTGTGCATCAACGCCGCTGAACTCTATACCGCCCCCGAATTTGGCTTTTGCCCATTTGACATCGCCGACAAAAATGCCATCGCTACCGTTGCCAGAAAGATCCTTAACGGTTTCACCTTTGCCTTCTTCAAATGTCCACATCCCTTGAATCGTATTTTTATCAATCTTTGCGTCACTTGTCACTATCATCGCGAAACTCACCACGATAATAGCGATTGTTGTGCGTCTGTAATTCAGATACCGTTTTGCGAAAAACATGGTTTCTCCTCTAAAGTCCAATGCGGTTGGATGAGGATTAATTTATTAATTCGGTAATGTCGGAACGTGCGATGAATCGCACTACTACGAACGGGGTTGTTTGTAGTAGGGCAATTCATGGTTCTCCCGTCGATTACCGAAATATTTATTTAAACTTCAAGAAACCGCACCTACCAGGCTTGGTTTTGCGAAAAACAGGGTTCCTTAACAACCTACTTTCAAGCAATTAATTCAGAAACAATTCTGGCACCGTCGGGCGCAACGCGAACAGGTCTTCCGTCACTGGTATGCAACTCAAAACTCGGGTCAATGCCGAGCAGCGTATAGATTGTGGCTGACAGATCCGAAGGTGTCACGGGACGCTCTTTCGGAAATTCACCGAGGGCATCGCTACTACCGACGATTTGCCCGCCTTGTACGCCGCCACCTGCCAACATCACACTGAACACGTTGGGCCAGTGGTCACGTCCACCTTGCGAGTTAATCTTCGGCGTACGTCCGAACTCACCCATCACGACCACGAGCGTTTCATCCAACATGCGCCGATCGATAAGGTCTTGAATCAGCGCGCTCAATGCGCGATCAAGCGATGGTAGATGCGCATTCCGATCCGTAGGGTAACGTTCTTTGAGTGTGAAGATATCATTATGCGTATCCCACCCGGTATGGTTGACAGTCACAAATGGCACACCGCGCTCAACTAACCTTCGTGCCAGTAGACAACTCTGCCCGATTCCGTTTACACCATCTGTACCATATCGCTGGCGCACCTCTTGCGGCTCCTCAGAAAGCGTGAATGCCGCTTTGGCTGCGGGCGATGTAATCAGATTATAGGCACGTTCTAACTCGGGGTCCGATACTGTCGTTGCTTCAGCGTCTTTGGCACGACTGAATGCGTTGAGCGCATTGACGAACTGCCGCCGCCGGGAAACGCGTTGTAAATCAATCCCTTCATAGAAGTCAAGGTCGCGAACTTTAAAGTCGGGTCTTTTCGGATCACCGC
This sequence comes from uncultured bacterium, assembly GCA_964593655.1. Taxonomy (GTDB): domain Bacteria; phylum Poribacteria; class WGA-4E; order WGA-4E; family WGA-3G; genus WGA-3G. The sequence goes on from CAZQIP010000028.1 coordinate 6,019, forward strand.
CAACAGCAAATGGACGAGTTCCGCTCGGTAGATATCCGTTACCTGATACTTCACGCGTGAAATTAGGCACCGCGATATTTGGCGGTAAAGCCGTGAGTGTCCCTCCTGAAGCGTTCTCACTGCTTTGAGATCTAACATAAGCAACTGTTGCCCCAAAAGTCGGATACGCCAACGCAGGTGTCGGTTTGTATCCGGTCATCAAGTATTGGGTGCCGAGGCTGTGTTCGCCCAACGGCGAGGTCATCGAGCGAATGATGGCGATTTTATCCATAATGCCTGCAGTCCGTTCCAGACACTCACTGATGCGTACACCTGTTAAATTTGTGGGAATGGTTTTTAAGGGTCCACGAACCTCTTGTGGCGCGTCCGGCTTTGGGTCGAAGGTTTCAAGATGACTGGGACCGCCATCAAGCCATATCAGGATACACGATTTCGCTTTTGCTGTGTAGGGGCGAGGTGACCTCGCCCCTACGCCAAAGGCGCGTTGGAGGTGGAAAAAATCACCTAATCCTAATCCGAGTGCCGCCAATCCACCGACGCGTAGAAAATCACGGCGGCTAATACCATCACATCGTTTTACTACGTTCATTGCGCTGTCCTCATATTGCCCTTCTCTATTTCATGTAGGGACAGGCACAACAGTTTCCTGCCCCTATGAACTATCCTGATTTCTTAATCTTCTTTGCGACGAGGAAATGCTTTCTCGTATCGTTCGCGGGCTTCTTTGCCAGTAATTTCGCCCTTTTCGACCATCTCTCGAAGCAGTCTGCCAAAAGCACGCTGCATCCGCTCACCTTCAGGTAAATCAGTTGCGAATTCAATTTGATCAATACCTGCTTCTTTTGCTATATCCATTACTTTGACGATCTGTTCATGAGGTACATCTCGTCCAGGTTGGATGGTGAGCATAGATTTTTGCTCTTCAGACAAGTTGAGAAGGAGAGAATGCAATTCATCAAACTGGACAACGTTTCCATTTAGGAGCATTTTCCCCATTTTTTCCTTCTCAGTAGGGTTATTAATTTTCATCACAAGGCCCTTTTCGTTCAACCACTTTTCGAGCGTGGCAGGTTTTATCCCTATTGCCTCACCAACAGCCCCAAGAACGTATGGATCTGGACGGAGCATCGGCTGCGTGAAAGCGAAGTTTTGTAGTACTTTTCCATCTTTGGCGATGATAACCGTCTGCGCCACACTGCGATTGAGGCCGTAGCTGCCTGGACCCTCCCGACCGTCTTCAGAAATACTAAGTAAGACCCCACTTGGAACATGCGATACTAACCTACTGACTTGATTCTCCACGGTATCCGGTGTGTCCCCTAAAAACACAGCATTTATATGCATTGCCTGTTCAGACTTCTCGGCAATTTGAGCGAGTAAACGAGAGATGCCAAGCAACCCTCGTAAACCGAGACCGCTTTCATCCTGAAGGAAGAGAATGAGTAATTGTCCATCTGCCTTGGCAATCACATCGAATGTTTTGCCTTGAGTCTCACCGTTGATACCCTTAGCCATCAATGGTGGCAGTTTTTCACCGATTTGTGGACCAGAAAAGAGCGGTGCGCCCTGCACTTTTTTCAACTCAGCGGGGGCCTTAACTTCAACGTTACTTCTACTATATCGGCTTTCGTTTTTCCGCTTTGCTGTGGAGAAACTTTCACTTAGACTCCGTAATGTTTCCATATTCGCGTTGAGTTGTTTGACCAATTTTTCCACGTGATCAAACTCACCCTTTTTACCCTCCCGCTTTGCTGCGGAAACGGTACGCCGTAATATTTCCATATCCGCGTTGAGTTGTTTGACCAATTTTTCCACGTGATCAAACCTATCCTTTTTACTCTTCGTTTTACCCTCCACTATTGCTTCCGCTATTGCTGCGGGGATGCTTTCTTCTAAGCGCTGCAACTTTTCACGAAGTGTATTGAGTTGTTTGACCAGCTCTTCCGTGCGGTTGCTTTTATCCTCCATTTGTCCTCTGCGGCGTTCCGGACGGGCATCTTCGGCAGGCTCTTCATTCAACCATTTCTCTACTGTTGACGGATCCTCTCCCATTGTCTGTGCGATGGCACCGATGACGTATGGGTCGGCATAGAGCAAAGGTTGTGTGAAAGCGAAGTTGTGAAGCACCTTTCCATCCTTGGCGATGATAACCGTCTGTGCCACATTACGGTTTAATCCGTAGTTACCCGGTCCTTCACGACCCTCGGGAGAAATACCGACTAAAACGTTCTTCGGCACATGCTGTGTGATTTGTTTCAACGCAGCAGGATCATCTCCAAGAAATACCGCACTCATCTGCAGTTCTCGCTTAGAGTTGTTGGAGATTTTTTCAACCATACTGTAAACATCGTACAATCCACGCAAACCTACACCACTACCGTCTTGCAAAAAAAGTACGAGCGGCTCTCCGTCATCTGTTTTAGCGATGAAATCAAACGTTTTACCCTTCGCGCGACCACGTATACCTGTCGCCATTAGCGGAGGCAGCTTTTCACCGGCTTGCGGTCCAGAAAACAGAGGCTTTTCTTTGGACGTGCCAAAACTTGTCGGATCTTTGACTTCTACCTGGCGGCGATTTTCAGATTGACGTTCTCTGCTCATCATCTGCGCATCATCTTTTGTCTCCTTGAGAAGTTCCTCACCTTCTTCCCAAGTGATGCCCAGTTTTTCAAGCCATTCCGCTCCCTCAGACCTTGATACCTTACCACTCTTGACAGCTTTTTGGATTTCGGTAAACTTAGCAGCAAGTGACTTTTCGTCCAAATCCTCTGCCTCATAGCGTTCCGCTTGTGCATCATTCAGCCACTTCTCCAGTGTAGCAGACTCTACTTCAATATAGCGTTCCGCTTGTGCATCATTCAGCCACTTCTCCAGTGTAGCAGGCTCTACTTCAATCGCTTGTGCGATGGCACCGAGGAAATGTGGATCGGTATAGAGCATCGGTTGTGTGAAAGCAAAATTATGTAGCACTTTCCCATCTTTAGCGATAAGAACGGTCTGTGCCACGTTGCGGTTCAGTCCATAACTTCCTGGTCCTTCACGTCCATCGGGAGATAACCCTGTTAATACCTCATTTGGAATCTCTTTTCTTAACATACCATGCGCCCATTCAGGTAGAGTGTCAAGATTATCTGCAAGGAACACAACACCTATCTGGAGCCCTTGATTAGACTTTTCGGCACCCGTTGCCTTGCTATCCATTTTTTGGAAAGCATCAATTTGAAGCAGCAACCCAAACACGTTAACAAGTCCTTTTATGCCAACTGCATTAGTATCTTGCAAGAAGAGCACAAGCGGTTTTCCATCTGTTTTAGTGGTAATATCAAACGTTGTTCCCTCAATTCTACCACCTGTCCCAGTCACTGTCAACGGTGGGAGTTTTTCACCGGGCTGCGGTCCAGAGAATATTCGGTTTTCTTCAGAC
>CAZQIP010000029.1:0-39206 GCA_964593655.1 uncultured bacterium
AGGAAGAAGTTCACCTCAACGACTATCAGGACATCCATGAAGCGAGAGATCGCATCGGTCATTTTATCACACAAGTGTATCACCAGAAACGTCCTCACTCGGCGTTAGGGTATCTGACTCCTGCCGAATTTGAGAGACAAAACTTATCTTAACTTTGCGAAATTGTGGTCTGAATAAGCGATGGCACTTCATTTACTGGTTTTTCAAGATGATTTAGTCTTATTCTGCTGCCAAGAGCATCCGCTCAACTCTCTCTTTCGCCTGTTCCACAATAGCATCGGCTTCTTGCCTGAGTTTCGCCACGTCCGCCAAACGTTTGTCAACTTCTGCTACAATCCGGTTTTGAACATCGAACGGTGCTAATGGAATCTCAAGCGACTGAAATTCTTTTGAATTTACGTTAGGTTGTGCAGCTGTCCTTTGAATGGATTGTAACCATAATTTGTAAATCTTTGTGAAACTATAATATAACACGAATGAAGGATTAACTTTTGCAGGATCAAACTTAAACCGAATCAAGTAGCCTGCAAAAATCGCCTTACCTAATTCGCTTTTATAGACAAACGCGCGTCCCACAGATCCACTTCTCGCAAAGAGAACATCATTTTCTTCAAGCAAGTATTTGGAGTGTATTGCTTCTGCAGTTTTCCAATCATCCAGAAGATTTCCGTAGTCATCTATATCAGTAATCCGAATGTACCGAATGTCAATTTCAGGGTTTCCATCAACTGCCCGCTCGTTTGCACCATACTGCGGTTTCTCAATTAGAAGTTTTCTTATTGGGGTCAGAGGATATGGAGTTTTAAGGTTTCTAATCTTGGAGATGTTTCTCATGTATACAGGGTCAAATCGTCCTTCAATTTCTCCGGCATAAACCACAAAACGCTTCTTTTCCTCAACCGCTGGCATTTCGATCCCCAACTCATGGAGCACATAATCATCAATTGAATCCAAAAGCACGTCTGCCTCTTGCTCTTTTTGCTCTTTCTGGGTATAAGCGGATCGCATAAAACTAACGATATGATTTTGGATGTTATAAGGTGGTAAAACAACACGGATGGATTTTAGAGCAGTTTGGCTAATTTCAGGAATAACTGCACCATTATTATTCTGAAAAAATTGAAACTGTCCGATCTGACTTCTCAAGAAGGCTTCAAGATATTCTGATCGAATTTTAGTGGTATCTAAACCAACTTTAAAAATGTGGGAACTCAAGATAGCGTCTTTGACTTCATCTTTAACGATTGATACCAGCCCTAAGGAACCAGAGCGGGAAATTAGAAAAGAGTCGCTTGTCAATTTTACCTTGTCGGGAATTTCGTCAACATCAACATATCTTGGGTTGTCATTCTCAATGCCATGCTTCCCTAAATCTGAAACCCGCAAATACCTATAGCCACTTTCCGAGTATGTTCGGATTTCCACACCGTTTTTTAAATCGGTTATCAAACTGGAAAACGGAATGATCGGATAGCTGCTCGCTGATAGCATCTTGTGGAACTCACGATACTGAGGCTGATGAAAATAGGGATCAATTCGTTTGTTGATTGTCTCGCCCCGATAGGTAAGAAAAATTTGATTTTCCCTATCAGGGCTTACCCGAAAAAATCCGAGTTCCCAATGAACTTGCGATATTCTTTACAGATAGTTTTTAGTTCGTTAACTGAGTCCTTGCGTCCTGTTGAATCATAACCGATCCGCTCAGCGATCGCCATGAAGATAGGATGATTGGCGGTTTCTCGAACCCACTCGCGGATGTCTTCGGCGTTCTTATCTGTCCATTCCTCTTTAACCGTGTCAATCTTTTCCTTGTATTCTGCTTTGATTTGGTTCTCCCACTCTGAATCGGCTGCTGCTTTGAATGCCGCTTTATATTCCTTCTCCAGCGCGTTCAGCTTGCTCGTCTGTGCCTTAAGTTCTACGCGTGCGGTTTTCACGTCGAACAATTCAAATGCTGTGGTAGGTGTGGGATCCATTTCTGGAAAGAAAAAGGCACTAAGTCTTTGAACCGTTTTTGATGGCGTTTTGTCAAGTTTCTGATTTAAGGCATCAATATTATCCAAAATGGCAATAAATTGCTGCCTATAAGTTTCCGTTACATCAACCTGTGCTGGAGAGCCTTTTGCGATAATAGCTCCGCGTTCATCTTCAAGAACTTCAATCTGAGGGACATAGACCGCTTCGTTCTTTTTACTAATTTGATTGATAGCAGCTTGATAGCGTTCATATTCCTGTTCCGAAAACTTTCGGAGGAACAGAATAGACGTTTTAACGCCCGCGCCGTAATGCGAGAAAGCAATCTGAGGGAGCGAGACAACGGCACGGATTTGGAAATGCCGTTCAATGTAATCGCGGACATCTTGCAATGAAGAGTTGGTCAAAATGCCGTCGGGTAGAATAATCGCGAGTTTTCCAGTCCCCCATTTGAGGAAGTCGAAACAGCGTTCAAGAAATAGAATTTCAGTCTTTCGAGAAGTTTTGCCTTTGCCAAGTTCGTAATTTGCAAGATAAGGCAATTCTGATTGTTTGATGTCTGCTCCGAAAGGTGGATTCGTAAGGATTACATCAAATTTCGCTTTTTCAAAGCTACTGTGCTGGTTGCGGAGCGTATCAAAACCGACAAGTGCATCATTGCTGATAACGTTGCTATGCCCATCATCGTGAATGATCATATTCATCTTTGCAACACGGGCAATGGAGTCGTTGACTTCAATTCCGAAAAGTCGCTTTTCAGCGAAATCGTGCCAATGAAGATAATGTTCTCGGCTTTCTTCGTTGTAGTAGTCGGATGCCTGTTTTCGGATGTAATCCATGGCGTGTAGCAAGAACCCTCCTGAACCGCAAGCGGGGTCAAGGACGAGTTCTTCGTGATGCGGTGTAACCATATCAACCATAAATTCAACGACCTGACGAGGTGTGAAATACTGTCCGATTTCACCCTTGAAAAAATTACCTAAGAACCGTTCAAAAGCAATGCCTTTTACGTCTAAGTCGGTTTGGTTGAGGCTAATTCCTTGCAAATGACTAACAACAGAAAACAGTCTGTTTTCATCAACTTCAATATTCTCCGTAAACACCTCTGGTTCTTGTACTTTTGCTTCTTGATAGAGCGCATTAATTCGGTTCGCAACGGATTCTGGTTTTTCATGCGTCTTAATCTGGAAGTCATAAGGTTCACCGTCTCGTCTCGCCTTCTTTTCATCTCGAATTTTGATAAAGAGAATCTTGGCAAGTTCATCAAACGCGTCTGTTGGGTTAAGTCGTCCACCTTGCCAGAGCGTTTGGTGACATTTCTCGAGGACGCGAATGAGGTCGCCCCTTTCAATGACGGAAAGTTCCGAACGAGGATCCCCTTTTAAATATCGCCACTCTTGGACTTTGCCGTATCCTACCGGCGGATCGGCGATGATATTTTCAGTGCGTTCACCCGATTTATAGTTTTTGACATCGAAAGATCTACGCGTGTTTCCTGCAACAACGACAGCGTAATGTCCACTTAAAGAGTTGCAATTGCCAAAAGCCTGTTCGATCGCCTGATCGAATTCTGCCTCAGAAATTTCAGCCTTTTTGCACTCAATCACGATAAAAGGATCTTTCTTGTTGTCATCTTGGAAAACGACAATGTCGGCGAGATCGGAAGGTGTCCTGCGTGGAACAGTTACCTCTAAATCTATTCGGTTTTGGGAGTATTGAAAATGCTCGATGAGTTCAACGTAAAATCTCGCGCGGACCTGTTCTTCTGGGTCAGTAAATCTATATTTTTTCTTGGGAGCAATATAGCGGATTGTTGTTCCTTCGTTGAGGAGTTCGATATAGCCTTTCTGCTCTCCGATGTGGAGGAAGTCGGTTTGGTCGTTTCTCACTTATGTATACCTTCTACTTAAATCAAAATAAATCAAAATAAATCAAATTATAGATGCTTTGGTGCTGTTTGTCAAGTCTCAAAATTCGTTGATATATTATATAGATACCGCCCCTACGGGCTGGATCGCGGAACGTAAATGCTTTCCTATAATTTATAGGACTTACGCAGTGAGTTAAGGTTGTGTTATATTATTTGATTATGAAGACCCTAAATGTTTCAGAAAAAACAGTACGAGAAATATTTCGCATCGTCACGCCCCCGGTATCGCAAGTACTGCGAACACAATTTCGCAGTACTGCCGGAGCGTTGTCGCTGATAAATGTGGACTGTAAACAGTAAATAATGATACAATCTCAGACATGGGTAAACACCCTTTTTAAGTTTAGAGTTACTTTGATCCTATGAACCAGCGAGGCACGGGACCTCGACGAACAGTATTTGCGAATACAACTTCCTAACCCCCTTATCAGGGGAATTTCAAACTATCGTAATGCCTGCTTATTTTTAGAATTCACCATAGTCAATTATTTTGGCGAAGGTGTTATCACTCAGAACACTTTGAAATTAATAAGGAGAAATTCCAATGGCTAAACGAATTTTCTTTTATCTATGCCTCTGCTGTACATTCGCATCTCTAGCTTATGCCTTTGATACCCCTAAGCTCTTTACAAAAGATAATGTACTTGCTGCGGGGTGTTATAATGATGGATTCAGCAGTAGTGATATGACACTTATTATCCAACTCACCGTCGGAAACGATGTTATTTTTGACGAAGGCTTCGAGGTAAAATATCATGTTCCTGACGAAGACGTTGATGGTTGGACTGAACTCGAATTTGATGATACGAACTGGAAAAAGGACATCACCAGCATCGGTTACGGTGATGGTGATGATAATACGGAAATCAAATCGGGGGAAGTTGGTTCGCTTTACACGCGCTATCACTTTGATGTACCTAAGGCGACGACATCGAAAAAAATTATGTTTCGGATTGACTATGACGATTCCTATATTTTGTGGCTGAATGGGGTCGAAATCGCACGTTCAGCCAATATTGCCACACTTTCTCCTATAGGCGAAATTCCTGCATGGGATGTATCGAAAATTGTGGATTCGATGCCCGATGTTGAGGCGACGAAAGTACCTAAGGGGAAACCAAACAAAGACCGTTGGAAGAAACCTGTAACGCCGAGGGATCGGGACGTACACGAGACAATTCATGAATTTGAGATTGAGGTCAAATTTGGTGGCGGATCAGGATTGTCAGTTGAACCTGCAAACAAATTAACGACGACATGGGCACAACTGAAGGGTCATTTAGATTGAGAGGAATCATCGGTCTTTTCTGCTACTACAGAGTCTGTCAAGTCCATCGCGGTTAGAGGCAAACGCCAAAAAACGCCCATCGGGTGACCACGTCGGTTCGCGATCATGCGCCGGATGGTTTGTGAGTAAGTGGCGGTTCCCGCTCGTGGTATCCATGAGATAGATGTTAAAGTTTCCGCTTATCGATTTCTGCAAAAGGTTTGTTAGATGAAAACGACACGCCTATACCTCATCACCCTACTTTTAACTTTTCTCCTCTTGCTGTCAAGCGCAACCGCTCAAGATTATACAAAATGGGGTTTACCTGATGGAGCGACAATGCGTCTCGGCAAAGGTAGCATAGGAAATATCGCTTTCTCACCCGATGGTACCCGGCTTGCGGTTGGAAGTGCTATCGGGATTTGGATCTACGATGTACGTCCCGGCAAAGAGAAAGAACTTGATTTGATCGCGGGTCACACGCAGTCAGTCCTATCCATAGCATATTCTCCAGATGCCAGCACAATCGCGGCGGGTAGCAGCGATGGCACCGTAAAACTGTGGAATACTATCACTGGGGAACGCCAAACGACGCTTGAAGGACACGCGGGCTCTATCTATTCTATCGTGTATTCCCGGGATGGTAAAACACTTGCCACTGGCAGCCGAGATCATACTGCCTGCTTATGGGACGCAGAAACTGGAAAACTCAAAACTACACTTTCAAAACATTCAGATGATGTCCTGTCTGTAGCATTTTCCCCGGATGGTAGAACACTTGCCACTGGCAGCCGAGATCATACTGCCTGCTTGTGGGATGTCCAAACAGGCGCACACAAAATCACAGTAAAAGAACACACAAGCAGTGTCAATGATGTAGCGTTTTCTCCAAATGGTGAAACGCTTGCCACTGTCAGTTATGACGACACAGTACGGTTGTGGGACGCAATGACTGGACAACACAAAAAAACACTGAGACGACTCACAGACGGGTTCCATACCGCAGTGTATTCCCCGGATGGCAAAACAATCGCTACTGGGAGCTGGGACGGTACGGTGCGGTTGTGGAACGCATACTCTGGACGGCACAAAGCTGTCCTGAGAGGACACACAGCTCCTGTCAATTTTGTAGTGTATTCCGCAGACGGTAAAACAATTGCGACCGCAAGTGCAGACGACACAGTCCGGTTATGGAACGCAATCACAGAAAAACACATGACGACGCTCTCAGGGCATACGCGGTCCATATCTGCCATAGCGTATTCACCCGACGGTGGCACTATTGCCAGCGGTGGTTTCACTGAAGGTAGAGGGACATTACAACTTTGGGACGCAAAAACAGGCGCGCACAAAACCACACTTTCGGAGCATGTGCGTGATGTCTTGGCTGTGGCGTATTCCCCGGATGGCAAAATGATTGCTACGGGTGGTCGGGATGGAAGTTTGCGATTATCGAACACACAAACTTGGGAACACATCACCACACTCACAGGACATACAGGCTTTATTTATGCTGTAGCATTTTCGCCAATTGCGCGTACGCTTGCAACTGCCAGCCGAGACAAGACAGCGCGCTTGTGGGACGCGCACTCCGGAGAGCACATCGCTACACTCAAGGGGCACACGAGTTCGGTTATGTCTATAGCGTATGCCCCGGATGGTACGACCCTCGCAACCGCGAGTGCCGCCGCAGCCGCAACAGTTCGGTTGTGGGACCCACAAACAGGCAAACACATTACGACTTTCCCCAAAGTTCAAGGTTCGGTCATGGCGATAGCCTATTCTCCGGATGCAGAAACGCTCGCTACTGGCGTTTTCGGCGGCAACAACCCCGCAGTGTGGTTATGGGACGTGAGGACCGGAAAACACATCGCTACACTCTCAGGGCATACAGGTGTTATCCGTTCCATAGCATATTCTCGGGATGGCACCCAAATAGCGACTGGCAGTGAGGACAAAACAGTCCGGTTGTGGGACGCGAAAACAGGAATACACCTTGTCACACTCTCCGGACATACAGAAGGTGTTACTTCTGTAGCATTTTCCCCAGATAGAAACACTCTCGCCAGCAGCAGCAACGATGGCACGATTCTCCTCTGGAAAATACGTTAGTTGCATCACATCCACCCGTCCAAACCGAAAAAAAGCCTACAACACCCACACCGCCATTTTGCCGGTGCCACGATTACACCACGCATAATACGGAATCGCGGTAATATCTATCTGCTTTGCAGTCGGGCCCGTGTGATAGAGATTGTCTCCCCACTCAGCGTCATCTAATACGCTGCCTTTCCCGCGGATAAGCGTCACACCGCCCAATAAATCACTATCAAACATCGTTTTCAGTGCATTATCGTTGGCGAGAGACAGCGTTTGAAACGCGCTATCAGGGTTGTCAACATCTTCAAAACAGTAGACGATCGGCCCGCGGCGTAAGGCGGAGCGTCCAAGGTTTTCTCTCACAAGTGGATGCGCGTGGACGCGTGTAACAGGCATCGCGAGTTGAAGTTCCACACGGTCACCGGCGCGCCATTCTCGTGTGATAGAGAGATACCCCTCCGAATTCGCTTGTGCGTTGTAAGCTTCACCGTTGACCCGTGCTTCAAACTGTTCACACCACCCCGGAATCCGTAGGTTCAAACTGAAGGATACTGGTGCTTGTGGCGTAATTGTTAGCGTTACGTCGCCTGTCCATGGGTAATCGGTTGCTTGTGTCAGTCTTACCGGGACATTCCGCGCGACAATCGCATCGGCGGTGCCGCCGACATACAGGTTCACCCATAAACCTTCTTCCGATTCGGCATAGATGTATTGTCCTATAGAGGCGAGAAGGCGGGCAATATTCGGTGGGCAGCATGCACACCCAAACCATTCGTGCCGATGCCGATCACCGTGGCTTGCTAATGGGTTCTGATAGAAAAAGCCCGTGCCATCGAGCGAGATGCCGGAGAGCGCGCCGTTGTAGAGAGCCGTCTCCAGGACATCCACAAAACGAGACTCGCCACGCAACAAGAACATCCGATGTGCCCAAAATATCAGTCCGATAGAGGCACACGTTTCGGCATAAGCAGAGAAATTCGGCAGTTCATAATCTTTCGTGAAACCTTCGTTGTGTCCGGAGGGACCCACACCGCCGGTGATATATAAACGTTTCCCGACGTTCTGCCAGAGGGCTTCGAGCGCGTTTGTGATAGCCGTGTCCCCGGTTTCATAAGCGATCTCGGCGGCACCACTATAAAGATACATCGCGCGCACGGCGTGCCCGACACACTCTGTCTGTTCCTGTATCGGGAGATGTGCCTGCGCGTAATGCCCCTCAAATTTTCCATCGCGTGTGAAGTGGTGCTGATACGCACCGAGTCCACCCGGAAGATCAGGGTTCTCTAATTCTTTCTCAAAAATTGACGGGGAATGCCCACGTCGTGTGACAAAGTATTCCGCGAGGGACATGTAGCGGACTTCGCCTGTCACGCGCGCCAGTTTCACGAGCGCGAGTTCGATGCCTTGATGACCGGGCAGCCCGTCTCGTTTGCCGGGGCCGAAGGTGTTATCTATCAGATCCGCGAACCGACACGCAACGTCTAACAGATTCTGTTTCCCGGTCGCTTGATAGTGCGCAACGCCGGCTTCAAAGAGGTGTCCGGCGCAATACAGTTCGTGCATCATACCGAGGTTCTGCCACCGTTTTGTGGGTTCAACCAATGTGAAATAGGAGTTCAGGTAACCATCGGGTTGTTGGCTCGCTGCGATGTTTGCGATGACTTCATCGAGTTCCGATTCCCATTCTGGATTCGGATGCGTCCAGAGTGTATACGCTGCCGCTTCTACCCATTTATGGACATCCGAATCGTTGAAGAAGATACCTTCAAAATCCCCGGACATCAAGCCAGCAGCTTTCGCGAAATTATCAATCCTGCCGGTTGTTCGGCACTGCGCGAGTTCATGCGGAATTGTCGCCTCGGAATTCGTCTTCTGGCGAGGTGCCCAAAACTGATCGCTAATCGTGACGGCGGTAAACGGAAGTGCTCTCAAAATTTTATCCTTCATTACTTTGGATTTACGCAAACCTGCTACATTTGCAAGCAAGGTTCGGGAACCTCGCCTGTGATGCTTCAGGATGCCTTCCAATTGCGCGTAAGTCCTAATTCTGTCTGGTGGGACAGGGATTGAACAGATATAGGTACCTCGTCCTAAATCGGTTTAACGTCGTATCAGCGGCTTTGGACGCTAATCTGTTGAAAGGCTTCTGTTGGTAAGTAGTTTCCTAACACTTTCTGAATGTCCATTTCTGTGAGTCGCTGCGGTGTGATTAAAACACATTTATTTCGTGAGATCCGACTCCAAGACTGCTCAAAATCCTTGTAGGTCAAGCGACGTTTGTTAAGGTTGGAAGGGTTTTCAAAAAGTACTTCGCCTAATTGCTCGTTGTAGTGCGTCAATGGCAAGATTTCCGGGGTGCGTCCTTGAAATTCGATCATCACAATAGGTGCCCACCCCTTCGCAATAAATGCCTTTAAAACATCAAACGAACAGTTGGAGATTACGGCACTATGCTGTACCTGCGCACGTGACGATGCGTGAAAATCATTAAGTCCGCCTCTACTACTCACGCGGACACGTCCTTTGAAAGCGTTTCTGAGGTAAGCCATCTTTTCCAATTGGACGGTAGCGGATTCGGGTAAGCTTGCTCCACTGTTTTGCGTGGATTGCGGACGCATCGTCTTTTCGGCGGCAGTGATCGCCGATTCCGGGACATGGTATTGGCCTTGCGGCGGTGGACCGCAGTTTATTGATAGAAGTACGAAAACGAGGAACGCGACACAGGCGCACACGGTTGAATATGAGGTGCCGGAAAGTCGTGCGTGACGAACTTCTTTTAAGAAAGCCAAATGTTGTTTCATGGTTGATACCTCCTTGCTTATAGAAACGATTGGTATGAAAAACGGTTTACAGGTGATTGTTAATCTGTTTTGACTTCAATTTCCCGTTTTTCCTGCCATGACTCTACAATCGCTTCAGTAATTCGGAGTGCTTGCAAGCCGTCTCTCCCTGTCGGCGCGGGCGGACGATCGGTGAGTAGATCATCAACAAGTGCCGCCATCCGTAGGGCAAATGTCCCGTTAAAAGCGAGTTGCTCGTCCCTAAAAATGGAGGGCCGGTATTCTTCAACGACCTGATTATCTCGTCTCATGAGGGTTGCGCGTGTGAGGACATTATCGACGACGATCTCGCCATCGGAGCCACAGATTTCGAGGTGTTCAATCGGGTGGATAAAATCGCTATCCCAACTTGCCAACAGTGTCGCAACGACTTCCGTTTCATAACGGAATGAGATCGCCATACTCGTGTAACACGCATCCTCACCTTCGCGCGCTTCATGTTTCCGCGGCTTCGCCATTTGGACACAGACTGCAACAACTTCGCCGCCAAACCAGCGCAGCAGATCAATGGCGTGCGTCTCGAGTTCGTAGAGCAGGTAATATTCTCCCTTCCATGTTGAAGCGGGGCCCCCTTGAGATAATTTCATGTCTAAGTAATACGTTTGCCCAATTGCCCCCGCGTCGAACCATTTCCGGGCTTGGACGTATCCCGGGGCAAATCGACGGTTGTAATCAATAGCGAGGTGAACGCCCTTCTCTTCTGCTTTGGCGACCATCTGTTCTGCTTCGTCGATGTAAAGTGATAGCGGTTTTTCGGAGATAACATGTTTGCCTGCTTCCAGACATTCCATCACGGGTTCAAAGTGCAGATGGTCAGCAGTTACGACATCTACCAAGTCGCATTCTTCATGTGCCAGCATCTCCTGGATGGAGGGATACCACTTAGCGATATTGAGTTCTTCGGCACGCGCTTGCGCTTTAGCAGCATCTATATCACACACTGCCACCAATTCCGCCCCTGGATGCTGCAGATAGCCGAATTGATGCAGACGCCCTATGCCACCGCACCCAACTGCTGCAACTTTTAGTTTCCCTGCCATAATCCTGTTCTCCTTTACGCGCTGGGCGCGCCGCGAGCATAATGTGCTCCTGCTAAAGTTCTAAGCCAACCTACGACCTTCGTCTTTAAAATCTGTCTTCGGCGGATATATCTCCACCTACAACATATAGTATATCATGCAGAAAAAAATAACAAGTGAAAATAATTCTGCTATAAGGAAGCAGAATCACTTAGTTCTCTGATAATCTTGATTTTCTGCCCACAGGCTCTTTGCTGTAGGAGCGATCTCCCGGTCGCAACACTCACTACTTGCGATTTTGCTGACTGCTAACTGCTGATGGTTCTTTATGGAAGGTGTTGCGTGGCTAACGCTTTTGTGGTATACTTTCTCACATCAAATTTTGAAAGAGGGTGCGCTCTAATGAACTGTCCACGTTGTAAACGCAGAGATGCCGTCAAAAATGGAAAAGCAAGGGGGAACCAACGCTACAAGTGTAACGCCTGTGGCTTTCAGTTTACCCGTCAGACGACCCGCGGGAGACCCCCTTGGCAAAGAGCCTTGGCGGTTTTCTTATACTGCCGGGGGATTACTATCAGCGATATCGCACGGATGTTCTCGGTGTCACCGAGCACTATCTTCAAATGGATCCGCAAGTTCGGTTCCGAGCGGACACCGTTACCTGAATCTACTGCGGATGGTGCTGTTCTCCTTGACGAAAATGAAATCGCAAAGTATCTCAAAAAACAGGGTGAGACGTCTTAAGCAGGAAAGATTTTTGTTGTCATACCGGAGGACGTATCATCTGAGAACGTCGTCGTCGGAATTAAGCGGGATTGATGGTTAATCGCTGATTGCTGAGAACTCGGAACCTTTGCACACAATTGATTTGCCTTGACAATCGCAAGAATCTGTTTTAAAATTGAAAGCAGGAGGTTAGAAATAAATTTATGAAAACCCGACTTTTATTAGCAGGTTTTGGTTTACAAACTACATCAAAACTTGAAAAAATTATGAAGTATAGTATTGGCTTGTGTCTACTTACGCTCATTTTCGGAAGTGTTGCAGGCGCAGCGGATTCGTTTGGCGACCCGTTTGAAGGTGGCGATTTGAAGAATCCTAATTGGGAATGGCAGAACGAACCCCCGAAATGGGATGTCGGCAAAACCCGCGCGGATTTCCTGTATATTGATAGTGAACCCAACCGAAATCTTTGGGCAGCAGACGCATCTCACTTCCTGTATCAGGAAACTGACACAGATATGTTTGATGTTGAGACTCATTTCTTCGCCAAATGGGATACCAGTTCTGGCGTTAATGGGCTCGTCGTGAAAAGTCCGAGCGACGATAATTGGGTAACCATTAAATTCTGGTCGCGGGATGCAGCAGCGAAAGGTCATATCCAGTATCAAACCAAGCAAGCCGGGATGGGGCCGCCTGATATCCAATGGAGATTTGGTGATTGGGGTGACATCGAAATGTCCCTCCGACTGAAAAAAGATGGCGATACCTACACTGCCTGGTACAAAGCAGCGGAAGATAAGGATTGGATGGATATTGGAGAAGGTGACTTTGAACTCACACCACCTTTATGGCTCGGCATTTATGCCGGAGTTGCCGCAGGGACAGGGAGTTTGGAAGTCGAATACGAATACTTCAGAGATAATCTGAATCCGTTCCCTGTTGAACCCGGTGGCAAAGCGACAACAACTTGGGGCGGGCTAAAATCGCAGTACTAAAGGATGGGCAAAACACATGCGGTACTATCTTACGTTTTTTTTTCTGTTCTTTAGTGTCTCCGTACTCGCGGCTTCCACCTTCAACGATGTCAGTCTTACCGCAAATGTCCATTACCGTGAAATACCTGTCGATACGGAATCCGGGGCTTGGTGGGGTCCCGGTACCGCCGCTGTGGATTTTGATAACGACGGCTGCTGGCTTGACATCTTCGTCGTCGGCGATGGCGGCTTACCCAACGCACTTTATCTCAATAACGGGGACGGAACCTTCACGGACGTAGCAGCCGAGGCAGGGGTCGCAAACACGCCAAACGGACGCGGCTGCGTCTGGTTCGACTACAACAACGATGGGTTTCGCGACCTCTATGTAACCTGTGCCGGCCCAAACTTCCTCTTTGAGAACAATGGAGATGGCACCTTCACAGACGTAAGCACGCACGCAGGGGTCGCCGATGAAAAACACGGCACCGGGCCCGTCGTCGCCGATTATGACCACAATGGATGGTTGGACATCTACATCGCTAACTGGGGACGAGCCCCTTCTCTCCTGAACCCGAATCCTGCTCCAAAAACCAATGTTCTCTATCGCAACCGAGGCGACGGCACCTTTGAAGAAGTTACGGGGATCGCGGGAGTTGATGACGACGGCATCGCTTGGGGTGCGATCTTCTTTGACTACGATGGCGATACTTGGCAAGACCTGTTCGTTGCAAACGATCATGGACCTGATAAACTCTATCGCAACCGAGGCGACGGCACCTTCGCAGATGTCTCGGAGCAGTCCGGCATCGTAACCGAAATCAACGGCAAACCGACAGGCGCGATGGGACTCTGCGTCGGTGACTATGATAACGATACGGATTTAGACTTTTTTATTACTAACTACGATGCCGATCTCCTCTGGCGAAATAATGGGGACGGTACCTTCACAAACGTCGCTGAAGCCGTTGGTGTCGCAAACGAAGGCGTAGGCTGGTACGCCAGTTTCGTTGACTTTGATAACGACGGTTGGCGCGATCTTTACGTCGTCAACGGTGATGTCGATGGTTCACAGAAAACCAACCGCAACCGCCTCTATCACAACCAGAACGGACAATTTGTTGACCGTGCCGAGGCACTCAACGCCACCGTTGATGCTGTCGCACGCGGCGCAACCGCCGGTGATTTTGATAACGACGGCGATGTCGATTTCTATGTCGTCAACAATACAGGCAATACCCTTCTTCAAAATAGTCTGGATCCTGGTTTTCCGAACTCTAACCATCGACACGTCCAATCCAAGAATCGACGCATCAAAATTAGATTGATTGGTACAGCAAGTAACCGCGACGGCATCGGCACACGGGTAACAGTGAAATTAGGGAACCACGTTCAGACGCAAGAGTTAATCTGCGGTACAGGTTTTCTGGGGAGTGACAGTTTAGAACTCGAATTTGGTTTTGGTCCTGAATTGTATCAATCGGGTTCTATTACCTTGGCGTGGCCCTCCGGGATTGTCGAAACGTATCATCAATTCGGCTTTGGCGGGGATGTCTATATCTTTACGGAAGCAAGAGACGTGGCGACAGCGGTTGAACCGGCTGGAAAACTGAACACAACATGGGGCAAAGTCAAAGCTGCCGAGGTCTTCCAAAACTATCCGAACCCCTTTAATCCCGAAACTTGGATACCCTACCAACTCTTTGAAGCCAGCGATGTTCAGATTTCAATCTATTCCCAAACGGGTGAACTGATTCGTGCCTTCAACCTCGGACATCAGACGCATGGCGAAAAAACGCTTTACTGGGATGGAAAAAATAACGATGGTGAAACTGTCGCCAGTGGCATTTATTTTTATCAATTCCGGGCAGGCGATACCCAGAGTGTTCGGAAAATGTGGCTGATGAAGTAAACACGACGCGCTACCCCTAATACCTAACCAAAACAGCTCAAGCTCAAAATGGAGAGAAAAATGGCTGTGATAATAGAAGAAGGCACAATAAGTAATGGACGCATTGTCCTATCCAAACCTCTCTCATTGCCGGAGGGTACTGAAGTACGTATACAGATAGAACCCGTAGATCCAGCTATTGTTAACGATGATGATAGTCAAGACAAGGATTCCGACGAATCTGAAGAATTTGCTAACTTACCTTTCTTTGGGATGTGGGCAGATCAAGAGGATATGCGTGATAGTGTCGCATGGGTACGAAAACAGAGAGAAAAATGGAGAGAACGACTTACCGATAGCCGATAGCCAAATGGAAAATATATTTCTCAGATGGTGGGGATGCGGCGCATTTGATGCTCGCTTCGGCGACATCAATATCGCCTTTGATCCATACCTTTTCAATCAGAACTTAGCGGATGCAGAACCGATATACGACTATATCTTTATTTCCCACGAACATTTCGATCACTGCCACCCTGCAACCTTGCGAAAGTTATGTCGCGGCGAGCGTTTTAAGAAACTGTTCGTCAATTCGGGATGCATGACACCCGCACAACCCATCGCTGAGAAATATGGCGATGCCGCATTTGAACGCGACCTCCCAATCACTAAGCACGTTCCCGCAGATAAAGTACAGGTGCTCTACCCGAAACATCTCAACGAAAACCAGGGGCTATCACGCAATTTTCAAGGTTCAGACATGCTTGACCTCGGTGATATTCAGGTCGAAACAATTGAAAGTGGCGAGAACCAGACCCCAAATCTACCGACAAATGGTTATCTCATAACACATACAAAACAGAATGTCTCAATCTTACACACTGGCGATTTACACGAACCCTATCCAGCATTGGCGAATCTTCAAGGCAAGGTGGATTTCCTGATTCACATGAAACTCGGCATCGGTGGCGGGCTTGCACCTCGACTCATCGGATTATTGGAACTGATTCAACCTCACTACATGATACCGACGCACTACCGAACCGACCGAAAATCCGACCCTATCCCAGAGGGACACTGGCCCCCGAACGTCACCGATGAAATGGCATTTATTGAGTCAATGCGTGAAATAGTAGGCGATAGAACGCACTTGCTCCCTTTCACGGCAGGCGTGGAATACGAAGTAGAGATGCCGCAAAAACAGGTCATCTGGGAATGGGAATGGTTTAACACATGGGACATTCCACCGTGGCGAGGATAAAATTACGATTAGTGAATTCTGCGTTCGCTGTCCCCGAAATGTGCCTACGCGCAAGGAGTTACCACGATGAAACCGACACGTTTTCTGATTTTGACGATACTTTTTGTTTCAATATTGTTTCACGCGAATGTTTCTGCCCAAGATTATACCGAGTGGCATTTACCCGAGGGTGCCAAAGCACGCATTGGTAAAGGTACAATAACCGGAGATATTCGGTATTCTCCAGATGGTAGTCTACTGGCGGTTCCCAGTTCCATTGGGGTCTGGCTTTACGATGCGAACACCTATCAAGAAGTTAACTTGCTCGTCGGGCATACAGCGCCGATCTCTGTCATCGCATTTTCCCCGAATGGAAATACGCTTGCTGCTGGCAGTACGGACGGAACGATCCAGTTGTGGAACCCACGTACCGGCGAACGGAAAGCGTCTCCGAGAGGGCACAATCGTGGTGGTATTACTTCCCTCGCGTTTTCGCCTTTATGGCAAATCGACTTACTTGCAAGTGGTAGCTCAGACAAAACGATTCGATTGTGGGGCGCGAGTACAGGCAACTACATAACGACTTTAATGGGACATACGGGACCTGTCACTTCTGTTGCGTTCAGCCCAGACGGACTAATGCTTGCCAGTGGTGGCGGGCACAAAGACAACACAATTCGATTGTGGAATGCAAACGATAATTTCCGTAATTTCCGTCTCACTGTCACTACCCTCGCAGGGCACGAATATGGCGTTACGTCCGTTGCATTCAGTCCAGATGGACGGCTGCTTGTTAGTGGAAGTGCGGATAATACAATTCGATTGTGGGATCCATATACAGCGGAACACAAGGCTACCCTCGCGGAACACACGAGTGATGTCACTTCTGTTGCGTTTTCTCCGGATGGGCAAACACTCGCGAGTGCGGGCAGTGACGAAACCCTTCGATTGTGGGATCCTGCCACTGAAACGCTGAAAATAACCCTTGCCGGACATACCGGTTATATCGGTTCGGATGCCTCTATTGCGTTCAGCCCAGATGGCCGCACCCTTGCCAGTGCAGGTGATGACCAGATGATCCAATTTTGGGATTATGTCACCTTCCAACACAAGTCTACTATCACCGGTCATACTTTTCCAGTTAATGAGATTGCGTTCGCGCCCGATGGACAAATTTTCGCGAGTGTCAGCGATGATAAAGCGATTCGTTTGTGGGACACCGACACAGGGCAACTTCAGGATACACTCACTGGGCATGGTGGGCGCGTCTTTTCCGTTGCATTTAGTCCAGATAGCCAAACGCTCGCCAGCGGCGGCGGGTGGGGGGATAACGCAATTCGGTTATGGGATGTACACGCCGGGCAACCCAAAGTGCCTATCACAAGCCATAAACATGGTGTAGAGTCTATCATGTTTAGTCCAGACGGTCGCACACTTGCCAGTGGCAGTTGGGACAGCACAGTTCGATTGTGGGATGCTGATACAAGTGAACACAAAGCAACGCTCAGAGCCGGTGCCACTGTCTTTAGTGTAGCATTCAGCCCAGATAGTCGTACGCTTGCCAGCGGAGGACGGGACAATGCAATTCACTTATGGGATGTAGAAAGAGGAGAACACCTGGCATCTTTGGAAGAACATACACGTCTTGTTGATGCTGTGGCGTTTAGCCCTGATGGTGGTACGCTTGCCAGCGGCGGTTGGGATAACACAGTTCGATTGTGGAATATACAGGCAGGGCAATCCTACGTTACGCTCATGGGCCATACGTCTCGTGTCAAATCTCTTGTGTTCTTCCCTGATGGGAAAACGCTTGCCAGTGGCAGTTGGGATGATACAATTCGGTTGTGGGATACACAGACAGGACAGCTTCAAGTGACACTCACAGGGCATACTGCTGGTGTTAATACGCTTGCGCTCTCTCGATATGGTGGCACCCTTGCAAGCGGAGGTGATGATGGCACGATTCTCTTATGGGAGTTTACGCCTATTGAACCGAAGATAATAGTGGATGTGAACAGTGATGGTGTGGTAAACATCCAAGACTTAGTGCTCGTTGCCTCACATCTCGGGGAGACTGGACTGAGTCCTGCGGATGTAAACGCTGATGGTGTTGTAAACATCCAAGACTTAGTGCTCGTCGCATCCCGTTTCGGCGACAGTTAGGGAAGTAGATAAACACAGAAGAAACGAAAAATTGGAGAATAGTTAACGTGTCAACAGATCAACGCCTCCGAGTCGCTATCTACGGCTGCGGCAATTTTGCGAAACGGACGCGCATTCCAAACCTATTACAGACAGATGCAGTCGATATAATCGCTGTGTGTGATAGCAATTTACAGGCAGCGCAGGAAATCGCAACCGACTTCAAGGTTCCACACGTCTACCATAGCGAAAATGATGGCGCGTATAAGATGCTTGACGCTGAAGCCATTGATGTGTTATACTCTATCGTGCCAGCATACGTACGAACCGATGTCGAAGTGACTGCAGTGGAAAAGGGCATCCACCTTTTCAGTGAGAAGCCACAAGCGATCACGATGCAAGTTGCTTGTCGAATAGACAACGCTATCCAACAGGCAGGCGTTATCAGTACTGTTGGATTTCGTGAACGGTATCGTCCAATTTTTCAAGAGGCACGTCGGTTTTTGGCAGACAAACAGATTGTCCACGTCCGTTTCCAGAGTTACGGTGGATTACCGCCTTCAACAGATGGTGGTGCTAAAACGTGGTGGGCAGAGATGGACAAATCCGGGGGTCGCGCACTCGATTGGGGGGTCCATGCAACGGATTATAGCCGGTTTATGACGGGTTTGAATGTCGCACGGGCGCAAGCCTTCTATTGTGAACGCTCTGCTTATGCAACCGCTTTGTCATCGAGTTTCAATTACTGTTTTGACAACGGTGCTACGATGACACTGAGTTTCGTCTCATCGGGTTCCAGTCCAAGAAATGAACCCTGGTTTACTATCTTCTATGAAGGTGGATGTCTCGAAATTTATCAATACGATAGGATTGAGATCAATGGCGAAATGCTTTATCAAGCGGACGAGTTCGACCCGTGGTTAGAGCAGGATAAAACCTTTATCCGCGCGATATTGACCGACGATGCAAGCATTTTGCACAGCGATTACCACGACGGTCTCTTCTCTTTAGCCCCCGTTTTGGCTGGCTGGGAATCCGCCCGTCGTAACGGGGAATGTATTGAGGTTGCGTCGTTCATGGATGACGTATAATTAAAAATCAAGAAAGGAAAAATTATGGATGCAAGATTGAGAAAAATTCAGATTACACCAATGAAATTCGACAAAGAGGGCGCGATGCAGCGTGAAGAATTCGCTACGCTTACCATCGAAGTACCCATGGATAGCACAGCACAACGCGCCGCTATTATAGAATTATGTGAGCTCCTCGACCAAGAATGGGTTATTGTTAACGTTGAAGGCAAAACAGTCATAGCTGTCAGCACCGCTTAATGAGAAACCTATTTTTTCTTTCCTTGTGGCTCGGTCAGGAAGGCACTTCACAGCACAAGCCTACTTGACTACTCCGCAAGGAAAGCTAAGAATATAAAAAATAGCATCAAAAACGATAGCCCGTAATGGAATGGCGGGCGGTCCTACGCAATGGCACTTCACAGCACAAGCCCACTTGACTACTCCGCAAGGAAAGCTAAAAATATGAAAAAGAAATGGCTTTTTACACCCGGTCCGACACCGATTCCGCCTGAAGCGTTGTTGACCATGGCGCAACCGATTGATTACCACCGCAGCGAAGATACTGTCGCATTAATTAAAGACGTTCTCGAAAAGCTCAAACACGTTTTCCAAACCGAGAACGATGTCCTCTTCTTAACATCATCCGGTACCGGTGGTATGGAAGGCGCAGTTGCGAACCTACTATCTCGTGGCGATAAGGTGATTGTGATCCGGAGTGGTAAATTCGGAGAACGCTGGAGCGAGATCTGCACCGCCTTCGGCGTTGAAATTATACCGATTGACGTAACTTATGGACATTCTGTTGACCCACAGACGGTGGAAACACTCTTAACGCGATATCCTGATGTAAAAGCGGTTTACGCAACGCTCTGTGAGACTTCGACGGGTGTTCTACACGACATTGAGGCATTAGCACGGCTGACTCGAGTGCGTCCAACCCTCTTGATTGTTGATGCTGTCAGTGGACTCGGTGCCGACGACTTACAGATGGACAATTGGGGTGTGGATGTCGTGGTTTCCTGTGCGCAAAAAGGATTAATGACCCCCCCAGGGCTATCGGTCGTGGCGCTCAATCAGCGGGCGTGGGACGCAGTTGAACGTTCTAACCTCCCGAAATATTACTTTGACTTCCGTAAGGCGTTTGAGACCGGATTGCAGGGATCTGTCCCGTATACACCTGCGGTGACACTGCTGACGGCACTTCAATGTGCGCTGAACCGTATCTGTGAAGAGGGTATTCGCAGGACGATTGCGCGGCACAGCTGCTTAGCTGCTGCGACCCGAAGTGCGGTTAAGGCGTTAGGGCTTTCTCTCTTTGCAGCATCGCCAGCGAATACCGTAACCTCAATCCGTTTGCCGGAAGAAATTGACGGAAAAGCGTTCATCAATCTAATGCGTGACAAATACAGTATCACATACGCGGGTGGTCAGAGTCAGCTGAGTGGAAAAATCGTCCGAATTGCGCACCTCGGTTGGATGAATGAAAACGATGTTATTGTCGCTATTTCTGCGTTTGAGCGCGGATTAGTGGAAATCGGTTATGATATTCCGCTTGGCGCGGGAGTTACCGCTGCACAGGAAGTTTTTCGTGTTTTTTAATATTAGGTTTCTGCGAAGAAGTTTTCAGTTTTCAGTTTTCAGTTAAGATGCCTCGCAGTGAGAGTTGTGGCAGTCTATTTGCTGTATCCGCCAACTGTTCCCTCTTTAACTGGTTACTGTTAACTGGCAACTTCCTCACCGCAAGGAAAGTTAAAAGTATGTCTGAGACGACACTTTTTGATGCCTCGTATGAACAACGGAAAGGGCCGCTGCTCATCCAAACGTTGGAGCGGCTGCGTCCGATTTATAGTAGATCAGAGTTGAACTTTTTACGTATTGACAGTATGAGCCGCGAAGGTTTGTCACAACGCTCCGGACGTGGATTCGTCAATCGGGATATTCTCGAAACGGTCCTCGGCAATTTGCTTGAGTGTGTCGCACCGGGTTCCCATAATGCGCCACATCTTCATCACCAAAAACGCGAACTCTCGGAAGCGATTGAAGAAGTGGCGGATCAGTTGTACGCTATGGTTGCGCAGTCTTTTCTGGCTGTCGCGGACGAAACGCGGTTTGACACTGCACTTGAAACGGCGTTTTCACTCCTCTGGGAACTACCGCTGCTCAAGAGCCGAGCGCTCTGGAATCGCTTCGCCTCTCTCAAAGACCCGGCTGTGTGGGACGCGTACCTGCTCCATACGGGTATCTCTCGCGAAAAACTCGCAGCTATCGATTTCCGCTCCCAAATTGACACTGCAATTCAGGAACGCACCTTTGAACCCTATCAAGATTTTCTCGGTACTTTGAATCTTGCTTCCGTTTTGGATTATCAACTCCAGTTAGTCGGGAGTACCTACCCGGGATGGCGTGTACTCTTTTACCACGATGTTGCGTATGCCCTGACGCGAAGTGAACCGCCTGAAGGGAGCTCAGATCTCCATAGAGTCCCCGTTCCATTACTGCCGCGTGCTATTGCCGAACTCGGCGGACGCTACTACCAAGCCGACTTGCACCCCGAAACACAGATCGGCGACGCGAATTTCCTTGAACACCCACATCGTGGGGTAACCACTGGCCAAACAGGCATTATCGGTTCCGGATGCGTCATCTATCCAAGCACATTTGGTGGTTTAAGTGTCAAAGTCAAACAACGGCACCCAGTCATCGGCGACTTTGTTGAAGTCGGTACCGACACCAGCCTTCTCGGGCCCGTCCAAATTGATGACCACTCCACCATAGGCACGAACACTGAAATCTACGGGTTCGTTGAAATTGCGCAGCGATGCCGTATCGGTTCATCGGTTGTCATTGGGACTATCCGTGGCGCATCGGATCATCCGGGGAGAATCTATATCGGGGATGAGGTCCGCATCGGAGACGGGACGGTCATTGAAAACACGTCAGAAATGGATCTGATTATACCCAACCGCGCGCAGATACCAGCGAGAAGCCACGTCGCAAACGATGGATTTGGATTCCCCCGATATATAGTCTAACTTTTTAGGAGCATAAAAAATGAAAAACATCATGGAGATGGATCCTATTGAAGCCTTTGAGCTGCTAAATATCCTCGTAAACGATCAGATTTTCGCGGCGCGCGAGCGGCTCATAGTGTTGCTCAACGAACCCCCTTCCGCTGAGAACAGACGAGAACTTGAGACAGAGTTCCGTGAATTCTATTGTGGTTATGAAAGTCTCGCGTTCTTTCTTGAAACGTATGAGGAGGACCCATTAGAGGGGCTGCCTCCCCACACATCACTATCGAAAAAATTAAAACGGCAACGTGAATACATCCTCGCCAATCGGAAGACGACCCTGGAAGAGCGGATGTCCAGACGCGCCGGTGCTTACATGAACAGCGATCCGATGCCGGAGAAGAAAATCTCGGAGCTGCCAACAGACGAATATCAAAAACTATTACGCATGCTCGTGAATTTGGAGCTTTTCTCGGTGCACGAACCTTTCCTTGCGTTGCTGGAGCAGAACGCTCCACTTGCCGAATTAGATGTTGCGTTTCGAGAATTTTTCGTCGCTTATGAACTCTTGGAACTTGCATTGGAAGCGTATCATTATGACCCTGATGAAGGGCTGGAAATGCGTCCTGAATTCCTTAAAGAGCTGGATCAACGTATAGCCGATTACGAAGATGGAAAGGCGAAGCTAATTCCAGCAGATGAGGTGTTCAAGAAATTAGGGATAGATTAATAGTGTATACGTTAGTATTAGACGCACGCGCGCAATCGGATTTACGGCGTTTGCATCCGACAATAGCCCGGGGAATACGCAGTAAATTGAATTGGCTTTGTGAGAACTGCGATGCATATCGGCACAAGGCACTGAAAGGTAAACACAAAGGAAAATTTACTTTAAAAATGAACGACTACCGCGTCCTTTATTCTTTTAATAAAAGCGTTAGAGAGGTTACGGTTCATCAAGTCGGACACCGGAGCAGAGTCTATTAAGTATAACTATTCCCAACCATTGTCAGAAAAATATGAGGAGAGCATGAAAAAGATAGCGCGCGCTTTAATCAGCGTCTACGACAAAACGAACCTTTTAGAAATAGCAACTGCCCTTACACAACGTGGTGTAGAAATCCTCTCTACTGGTGGCACTGCCCAACACCTCCGAGATGCGGGGATTAACATCCTTGATGTCTCTGACTACACCGGCTTTCCTGAAATGATGGACGGTCGCGTCAAAACCCTCCATCCCAAAATCCATGGCGGTCTCCTCGCTGAACGGGATAATGCCGAACACAACGCACAAGCGGAAGCACACGGCATCGGTTCCATTGATATGGTGATATGCAATCTATACCCGTTTGAAGCAACTGTCGCCAAACCAGACGTAACACTTCCCGAAGCGATTGAGAACATCGACATCGGGGGGCCAACGATGATACGTGCGGCGGCGAAAAATTATCGACACGTCGCTGCCCTCACGGCTCCGAGCCAATATCCACAAATTATCGCCGACTTGGATGCCAACGACGGCTGCCTCTCGGAAGAACGGCGATTTGAATTAGCAAAAGCAGCGTTTGCGCATACCGCTCACTACGACACCGCAATTGCAGCTTATCTCACCGATGATTCCCCTCTGATAAGGGGGGGTAATAAAGCAGAGGATTCCGAAACAGCCGCATTCGCAGATAACCTGACCCTCCATTTCAAGAAGGAACGCACGCTCCGCTACGGCGAGAATCCACATCAGTGCGCCGCTTTCTACAGAACTGAAACTACACCGGGACCGTCCGCAGCATGGGCGAACCAACTTAGTGGACAACCGCTCTCTTTCAATAATCTCCTTGATTTAGAAGCTGCTTTGGAAATCGTCAAGGACTTTAAGACCCCCGCCTGTGCCATCATTAAACATAACAACCCGTGCGGACTCGCGACTGCCGACAATCTACAAGATGCCTTCACGAATGCTTTGGAATGTGATCGGACCTCTGCCTTCGGTTCGATTGTCGGATTAAATCGAAAAGTGACAATCCAGACAGCAAACACGATTCGCGAGGCAGCACAGGCGGGCGTAAAGATCGACGCAATTATCGCACCGAGTTATACCGATAAGGCGTTGCGCGCGTTATCGCGGGTCAAACGCCGCCCTATCCTTGAAGTGGGTTCGCTTTCAGATACAGAACCTGTCTTACAAGTTCGCAATATTACCGGAGGCGTACTCGTCCAAGACCCGGATGTTCACGAGTTGAGTGCTGATGCATTAGAGGTTGCCACGCAGCGTGCCCCGACAGACACAGAGATAGAATCTCTGTTGTTCGCGTGGAAGGCGTGCAAACATGTCAAATCCAACTGCATCTTGTTGGCAAACGACACACAGAGTGTCGGTATCGGTGCGGGGCAGATGAGCCGAGTGGATGCTGCGATTATCGCTATCCGAAAGGCAGGCGAAAAGGCGAAGGGGGCAGTGTTAGCCTCGGATGCCTATTTCCCATTTCCCGATGGTGTCGAAATTGCCGGTGAAGCAGGCATCAGTGCGATTATCCAACCCGGCGGTTCCGTCAACGACGAGCCTGTAATTGAAACCGCAGACGCTTACGACATGGCAATGGTACTGACAGGTGTCCGCCATTTCCGACATTGAGGAATTTTTGAACGGTACCGGTAATAACTAAGGAGGAACAGATGAGAACATACTCATTTCAGGTTGTCTTAGAAAAGGATAAGTGGCCCGATGAGCCAGATGAGAACGCCGTCTGGCGGGCTTATATTCCCGCTTTAGAGCATCAAGGTGCTTCCAGTTGGGGATATACCCAAAAAGAGGCTTTGAAAAATCTACAAGACGCTGTTGATCTTCTTGTTGAATATCTATTAGAGCAAGGAAAAGAAATTGATTTTGAGTCGCTATTGGCGGATCAAGTAAAAAACCTACCTGAATCCCATTTGCAAATTCAAGTCAGCGATGTACCTCTAATCGCTATAACTGTTTGATATGCCTATTGATTACAGCCGGTTACGCGCACTGACAGCGCGAAAATTAATACGTGCTTTGAAAAAAGACGGCTTTTATGAAATTAGAAGAAAAGGAGCACTCCGTTTTTTTGCACATCCAGATGGACGGACAACAACTATTCGTCTTCACAAAATGAGCCAAACTTTCGCCCCTGGTACTCTCAGGGCTCTTATTGGACGACAAGCGCGATGGACGGAAGCAGATCTTGAGCGTCTTGGATTGCTTTAGTTTGTTCTATACTTAGTTGAATAATAAATGCTCATAGGAAGTAAAAATTGCCTACAACACTAACACTCCCACCCAGAATAATTACAGGCGCAGGTGCCTCCGAGAATGTTGGCGAACAGGCGAAACGGCTCGGTGCAACGAACGCGCTCATCGTGACCGATCCGGGTATCGCTAAAATCGGATACGCCGACCAGATTGCCCAGAATTTGCAGGATGCGGGGATAGAGTCCTCATGCTTTTCTGATGTTACACCGGATCCAACTTTACAAAACGTGCAAGACGGACTCAATCAATATGCTGACGAAGCCTGTGATCTGATTGTGAGCATCGGTGGTGGCAGCGCAATCGACTGCGGAAAAGGCATCGCCATGAAACTAACAAACAATGGCGATTTTGCAGATTACATGGGTGTAGACAAGATCCCGAATCCGGGGGCACCCCTTATTGCAATACCGACGACAGGCGGCACCGGCAGCGAAGTCTCCAAGGTTACCGTTATTACAGATACCGAGCGGAATGTCAAGATGATGCTCAGTAGTGCTTGTCTGCTGGCACACGTCGCGCTGGTGGATCCACTGTTATCCCTCACAACGCCACCGCACCTGACAGCGGCAGTCGGTGTTGACGCGTTGACGCATGCAATAGAGGCATACATCTCCAAACGAGCGCAACCGATAACCGACGCGCTCGCATTGAAGGCGATTGAGATGATTTCGGGGTCGCTACGGCAAGCGTGGGCAGATGGCGGAAACATCCCCGCCCGCACGGATATGATGATCGGCGCGTCTATCGCAGGGATGGCGTTCAGCAATTCCTCTGTCGCTCTGGTTCACGGCATGTCGCGTCCAATCGGTGCGTATTTCCATGTTCATCATGGACTCTCGAATTCGGTGTTGTTACGCGATGTGATGGCATTTAGCGTTGTCGGCGCGCCTGACCGCTTTGCAGATATTGCCCGTGCGATGGGTGAGCCGCTTGACGGATTATCTCCGATGCAGCAAGCGGATGCAGCCGTTTCTGCTGTTGAAAGGCTCGTCACCGATATTCAGATGCCGCGACTCGGCGAAATTGATAAAATTGACAGAGAGAAATTCGAGGATGTAATTGAACAGATGGCAGCCGATGCTCTGGCAAGTGGAAGCCCTGCAAACAATCCGCGACAGGCTACTGCCGAAGATATAGTTGCGTTGTACCGTCAGTGTTTTTAAAAGTAGTAGGCATACGCCTTCATGCCGTGTGTATCACAGATCTGTCGAAGCCTAATAATCAGTGCGCAACGCCTCACCCATCGCTCGTTTTCCACACGTCGGTATCTGCTTTAACGCCTCATATTTACAAGATAAATCCCTACTGCTATCAATACAGTTCCTGCTAATATATTCAACGACAGTTCATCCCCTAAAAACAAATTGCTAAACAATACACCGGACACAGGCATGAAAAAATACAAGACTACCAATTTGCTCGCTTTGTATTTTCTTAGCACCCATGTCAACGTCAAAAAGCAGAAACCGGTGAGTATCCAGCCTTGATAGAGCATTCCTGTTCCGCTTGCCAATGTCAGTTCAATCGGTTTCGCACGCTCAAAGAAATGACTCAAAACCAGAAAACACGGAATGTTTAAACCTAACAGCCAGATGAGGAGTCGGTGCGGGTAAATGTCTTGAACAAATACCTTCGTGAGTGTAATGCGGAGTCCAAAGAAACAGGCAGCCAGCGTTACAATCAGGTCTCCGATGAGATATTCCAAGGTGTCACTGCCTCGTAGGTTCGGCGCGATGGCTGCAATAACACCACCAAAGGCAGAAAGAACCCCCAATATCTTCCTAACAGAGAGCCGATCATCGGGAAGCCAAAGGTGCCCGAATATGACAGTAAAAATTGGGTAAAGCGCGAAAAAAATGGTTGAGCGAGAAGCTATTGTAAGCTCAGTGCCGATGTTCAACAGAACGGTGTGCAATGCGTGCAATACCGCAACTACGGACAACCGGCGCACTTCTTCAAAACGCAACCGCATCGACATTCCCTGGAAAAAGCCCACACCGCCAACAGCAAGAGTCCCTAATATATAACGAAGAAATGCCATTTTCAGCGGCGGGATACCTTGCAAACTGATTTTAACGGCGAGCGAATTCCCGCCTAAGAGAGAAACGGTAGACAATACAAGGGCAATAATCTTACCGGGCGGATCTTCATTTCTAAATTCTTTTTCTATCATAATTCTAAAGTGAGTTGGGAAAAAGCCTTAACATTTTTGATGCCAATTACCGATACACTATAGATGGATATAGAGAAGGGTGAGGCACGGGACCTCACCCACCACGATTTGTCGGAACGAGAGTGCGGTTTCTGCAAACCATTACATCTCAATGAGTTCGATCTGAACGTTGTCAGGTCCCTTGAAAAACGCCCTGTTGATCTCAGGTCTCAGATAGTCGATTTCTGCACCTTTCGCCTGAAGTTCTTCGACGGTCGCGTCCAGGTCTTCTACAGTGAAGGCAAGTTGGTAGAGCCCCCAGCGTGGGTTGCCGCTGGTATCTTCTACCTCCATATCCTCTAATTTAGGGGAGAGGGATACCCGTTCCCCGCCGATTTCCATACGGACGACTTTTAGCCCGCCGACATCGGCTGTTTCTAAGACTTTGCCGTCAAAGATCTTTTCGTAATAACTGACCGTCCCGTCCAAGTCCTCGCACCGAAGATGGACGTGATGAAACGTAATTTTCATTGTTAGAATCTCCTTTCGTTAGGGACCAGAGTCGAACGCCTTCCGAATACCTATCAATCTCTATGTTGTCAACCATTGTCCGAGAAGTTACGCGATGGTGCAGTATCTCTAAGTTGTTTTTGTCAAGAAACCTGATGCCGTAGAGATTATCCAACTCCGACAGGACCAATCGGTTTGCGTCAATTTTAGATGGAGATAGCAGGTCTTGTCCATAGCCGTGATAGTTCACATCAATATTGGCTCAGATGTTGGAGAACCAAATTGAAAGAAAATAGCTGCGTTTTCAACGAGAGATGTGCTGAAAAGTGCTTGATTTCTTTTCCAAAACACCTTAAAATGTAGATGGCTAAGTGAGGTAAACTAACCGCCTGCATTTGCACATTATCAATGCACGCGGTGTGGTGCAGCACTGCACATTGCTAACATTATATCACGACCATCTTCAAAAATCAAATTTTTCCGTTAAATAACACCTTACGCAGAGTCTATATCTTTATCCTGAAGGACGGAGTCTTGACTCTGAAGATGATGATGAAAATGAGGAATAACTTGTGAACAGACTCAAGATTGTTGTCCCTGGTGATTTACCACCGCAAATCCAAGGCTCACCGCATCTCGAACGCCTGAAATCCTACGGCGATATTGTACTCTATACCGACCGACCCGAGACTGACGCAGAGAAAATCCGTCGCGCTGAAGATGCAGACATCC
Organism: uncultured bacterium; assembly: GCA_964593655.1. Classification (GTDB taxonomy): domain Bacteria; phylum Poribacteria; class WGA-4E; order WGA-4E; family WGA-3G; genus WGA-3G. Next base: position 28,850 of record CAZQIP010000029.1, read on the forward strand.
TCATCAATTCACGGGGACTCGTCAAGTGGCCCGCAGAAATTCTGCGTCAACTCCCCAAGCTCAAGTTAATTTCGCTCTGTTCCATCGGCACGGATATGATTGGACTTGATGAGGCAAAAAAGCGCGGAATTACTGTTTGCAATCAACCCGGACGCACCGCGCCGGTTGTCGCGGAACACGGGTTCGGACTGATGTTCGCGCTCGCCAAACGTGCAGCATTCCTCACAGCCTCGATGAAGGCAGGCGGATGGCCCCGTATGGACAACATCTATCTGCAAGGGAAAACGTTAGGAATTGTCGGCACCGGGCATATCGGAGCAGAGATGGCACGTCTCGGACGCGCCATCGGGATGAATGTCATCGCGTGGACGTATCACCCTTCTGCGGCGCGGGCAGAGGGACTCGGCGTTCAATTTGTTTCTCTGGACGAGCTTCTCCGTATTGCTGATGTTGTGAGTCTACATGTCAGACTGACAGAGGAGAGTCAACACCTCATTGGTGAACGGGAATTCGGGTTAATGAAACCGGGCGCGCTCGTAATCAATGTTGCCCGTGGTGGTGTGATTGATACAGATGCGCTAATTCGGGCATTAAACAGTGGCCATCTCGGTGGTGCTGCGATTGATGTCTATGATCAGGAACCCCTGCCGGCAAACCATCGGCTTTTGGCGTGTGAGCAGGTGATTCTGACACCACACTGTGCAGATATGACCCCCGAAGGTGTCGAGCTGTTAAACGAAGGCGCGGTAGATAATATCATTGCTTTCCTTGAAGGCAAACCACAAAATGTCGTTGTTTGAATTAAAGGGATGCAATTAGTTTCGGATAAACTTGAGTCTCACCAGAAACCGATTTTCGACAACGGAGAAAATCGAGAGGAGACCCCCATAGTTAAAAATATTAAAAATATAGGTGTTGATACAGGCGGTACCTTCACCGACATCGTGATGCGTATCAACGGTGACCTGTTTACACATAAAGTCCTGTCTACGCCACAAAATCCAGCACACGCCGTGATACAAGGTGTGGATGAAATCTTGCGTCTCCATAACACCGATGCTCTGCAGTTGGAAATCGTTCACGGATCGACCGTCGCGACGAACGCGCTCCTTGAACGTAGAGGGGCGCGCATTGCCGTCGTTACAACGGAAGGTTTTGAAGACATTTTAGAGATAGGCAGACAGGCACGTTCAAGTCTCTACGATTTTTTTGTAGAACGTCCAGCACCGCTTGTCCCTGCCGACAGACGTTTCGGTATATCGGAACGGACGCTACACACAGGCGAAATCCAGACAGAGATTGAACTCGCCGATTTAGAGACACTCGCCTCCGAACTTGCTGCGTTGGAACTTGATGCAGTCGCCATCTGTTTCCTTTTCGCCTACGTCAACCCACAAAACGAACAGATTGTTGCGGAATACCTTGCACGGCTTCGGATACCGATTTCATGTTCGCACGAAGTCCTACCGGAATACCGCGAGTACGCACGGTTCAGCACCACCGTTGCGAATGCGTACATCCGTCCTACCTTAGAACGGCACCTCTCTACACTGACAGATTCCGACTTGCTGTGCAGTTTTAACGAAACCGTAGCCCGTAATGAAATGGAGGGCGACTCGAACACGAAAAACGTCAAGAAACAAGCAGCCGGTACTTATCCGCAAGGAAAGAATAAAAAATCGTTCCGACTGATGCTCTCCAACGGCGGCAGTGTTTCTGTAGAGGCATTTCAGGGAAGATTGCAAGCTGAAAACTTACCGTCCCAAGATACGTCTGTTGGTATCCGCACGGTTCTCTCTGGTCCCGCGGGGGGTGTTCTCGGGGCGTATCAAATCGCCAAAGCTGCTGGCTACGATCAGATCATCACATTTGATATGGGTGGTACCTCAACGGATGTGAGCCTCTGTAATAACGGCATCTCACTCACGACGGAAAGCGCTATTAGTGGACTTCCGATTAAAGTGCCGTTGATTGACATCCATACCGTCGGCGCGGGGGGCGGTTCTATCGCGACTGTGGACGCGGGAGGCGCGCTGCGCGTTGGACCGGAGAGCGCAGGTGCTGATCCGGGTCCGATCTGTTATGGAAACAACGGGGAAGACATCACTGTAACCGACGCAAATCTCTTTTTAGGGCGCATCGCCGCGACCCAGTTTTTAGGTGGTGCGATGGCACTTGACCTCAATAGGACCCGCTCACACATTGAAAAATTTGCGTCACGACTCGGTATTCCCGCGCTGCAAGCTGCTGATGGTATTCTCAAAGTCGCCAACGCAGCCATGGAGCGTGCGATCAAGGTTATCTCTGTGGAACGTGGATTTGATACACGGGATTTCACACTCGTCTCTTTCGGGGGGGCTGGGGGTTTGCACGCCGCATTTATGGCAGAAAACCTCGGCATCGAAACAATCCTGATTCCACCAAACGGCGGTTTGCTCTCTGCCTACGGGATGCTCTTTGCAGATGTCGTCAAAGACTATTCGCAGACAGTTCTATTGCGGTTTGAAACAGGCAGTGAAATACTCGTTGATACATTAAACACTGGGTTTGACGAACTCTTAACCCGTGCAGAAAATGAGATGAAACCGGAAGGGTTCACGCCTGATCAACTTAAGATTGACCGTTCACTTGATATGCGATACGAAGGACAGTCTTATGAACTAAATATCCCCTATTTTACTGAAATAGGAGCGCACGCACTTGTTCAGAAATTTCACGCCGCACACGATCGTCGGTTCGGTTATGCACGAACCGACGCACCCGCGGAAGTCGTAAACCTCCGGCTTACGGCAGCTGGAGCAACCGATAAGCCGCCTATTCAACCCTTACCACTCGTTGATACAGATCCGTCTGAAGCGTTTACCGTCCAAAACCGTGTTGTCTTTGAGGGTGAAACACTCACAACCGATTTCTACCGCCGTGAGGCGTTGCGTCCTGGCAACCAAATCGTAGGTCCCGCAGTTATAACAGAATTCAGTGCAACCACTGTAGTACCGCCGAATTTCGCCGCCGTTGTTGATGCGTATCAGAATCTTATTTTAACGAAGAAATAGGACTGTCCAAATTCCTTTGACACAGTGCATCCTGTTTGATATACTTTGTCTTCATAGCACCCAAATTGTAGCCCGTAACGTAGTGGAGGGCGGCGCTACGGAAAGGCACGTGAAATTTCAAATTACCCTCACCGAACCGCAAGGAAAATTAAAACCATGAAGATTACAGATGTTAAAACGATTTTGACGGCACCGGATGGGATTCGACTCGTCGTTGTTAAGATTGAAACGAGTGAACCAGGTTTATACGGTATCGGTTGTGCTACGTTTACGCAACGTCCGCTTGCCGTAGCAACGGCAGTTGATGAATATCTGAAACCTTTTCTCATCGGGAAAGATCCGACGAACATAGAGGACATCTTTCAGACCAGTTTTGTCAGTTCCTATTGGCGAAATGGACCTGTGCTGAACAATGCGCTCAGCGGTGTCGATATTGCCTTGTGGGACATCATGGGCAAACGTGCTAATATGCCTGTCTACCAACTGCTCGGCGGCAAATGCCGTGAGGCTGCAACGCTTTATGCGCATGCAGGCGGCGGGACTTTCGAGGAAGTAGTGGAAAGCATTCGCCGTTATATGGAGCAAGGTTATCGCTATGTCCGCGCACAGGTGGCAATACCGGGGTATTCGACGTATGGTGCGGGCGGTGGGAAACGGAGTTCACCTGCCTTTGAACCGACACCTTATGTCAATACAATCATCAAACTCTTTGATCATCTGCGCACAAATCTTGGCGACGAGGTCGAACTTCTCCACGATGTCCATGAACGTATCCCACCCATACAAGCCATTAATCTTGCCAAAGGACTGGAACCGTATAACCTCTTTTTCCTTGAAGACCCCTTTGCCCCAGAGGACGTGGACTATTTCCGACTGATGCGCCAGCAGACGAGTATTCCCATTGCGATGGGAGAATTGTTCAACAATCCGAATGAGTACGTCCATCTCATCAAAGACCGGCTCATTGACTTCATTCGGGTACATATCTCACAGATCGGTGGTATCAGTCCTGCGCGTAAACTCGCCGCGTTTTGTGAGTTCTTCGGCGTACGCACGGCATGGCACGGTCCGGGCGATGTTTCTCCTGTCGGGCATGCTGCCAATGTTGCGCTGGATCTGGCGTGCTATAACTTCGGGATTCAGGAGCAGCACGTCTTCGGTGAGAATACCAAAGAGGTTTTTCCGGGTTGCCCCGAAATTCGGGACGGCTGTTTTTGGGCAAATGATGCCCCCGGACTCGGCATGGATCTGAACGAAGAACTCGCGGCACGCTTCCCATTTCCAGAACATCCACTTAATGGCGGTTGGGCACCGGTACGTCGGATGGACGGTACAGTTATCCGTCCTTAGGTTAGATACTCGAAATTCGTCAAAAACCCGCTTGCAACAACGGCAGCAAGCGGCGCACCCAATAGTTAAAAACATGAAATGCGTTATTTCTGTTGCTTTTGCACTCTTAGCAAGTTTCGTATACGCGGAGGTCCAGTTCACACGGGTGACTGACGAAACTGGCATCCGATTCCGCCATTTTAATGGGGCGGTGGGTGAAAAGCATCTCGTAGAGACGATGGGCGGCGGTGCTGCTTTCTTCGATTACGATAATGATGACGACTTGGATCTCTATTTCGTCAACGGGGCACCTCTCACAGTAGGAGCGGTTTCTAACCCCGATGCCTTACAACCCACAAATCGACTCTATCGGAATAATGGTGACGGCACCTTTAGCGACGTAACACAACATGCGGGTGTCGGTGGCACCGGTTACGGTATCGGTTGTTGTGTCGCCGATTACGATAACGATGGGAACCGCGATATTCTTGTTACCAATTTCGGGGAGAATGTCCTCTATCGAAACGATGGCGATGGCACTTTTACGGACGTAACAAACGACACCGATATTTTGGGTGAACCGTGCTTCTCAGCAGGGGCTGCCTTTGCCGATTACGATAACGACGGTTGGCTCGATCTGGTTGTCGTTAACTATGTATTGATTGACTTAAATACTGCTCCAGATTGTTCGCAAGCCGGGATACCCGCATATTGTCGCCCAGAAGACTTTCCTCCCGCACCGGATGTGCTTTACCGAAACAACGGCGACGGCACTTTCACCGATGTAACGCAGGATGCCGGGCTTACCGCACTCGGCAGAGGACTCGGCGTAATCTGGACGGATGTCAATAACGACGGTTCCCCTGACCTTTACATCGCCAATGACCGAGAACCTAACTTTCTGTACCGAAATAACGGCGATGGCACTTTTACAGAACTTGCTGAGTTACACGGCATCGCACGCAACGAACACGGTGACGTTGAAAGTAGCATGGGCGTTGATACAGCGGACTATGACAACGATGGCGATTTCGATGTGATCCTCACCCATTACCAAGCCGAAACGAATACACTCTATCAGAACGATGGAAACGGAGGCTTTTGGGATGTCACCGCGCAAAGCCACCTGAGTGAACCGACACTCCTACCCTTAGCGTGGGGTACCGGTTTCGCCGATTTTGACAATGACGGTTGGCTGGACCTCTTTTTTGCGAATGGACATCTCCACGATAATATTGAAGAACTGGAAGAAATCGGGGTCTATAAACAGCAGAACCAACTTTTCCTCAATCGAGGAGACGGGACGTACACAGATGCTTCCGATCTGGCTGGTGGTGGTATGTTAATCGAGAAATCCAGCCGTGGCGCGATTTTCGGCGACTACGATAACGATGGTGATCTGGATATCCTTGTCACGAATATTGCCGATACACCAGATCTACTCCGAAACGATACGCCGCGAACGCATCACTGGTTAGGGATTAAACTCGTCGGTGAAAAATCAAATCGCGACGGCATAGGCGCGAAGGTGATACTTCAGAGTGGCGATGTACACCTGCACCGAGAAATAAAAAGTGGGGTGAGTTATCTCTCACAAAACCCACATCGGCTCTTGATTGGGTTAGGTACAGCAGATCAGGTTGACAGGATAGTTGTCCACTGGCAGAATGGCATTCAGGATGTCATTGTAAATGTTCAATGCAATCAGTGGTTGACAATTCGAGAAGGTAAGAGTATCATATCAGATTGAGTTGATTTATTGGACGAGGGGCTATGCCTCAATTTCCGTACGAACCTTAATGGAGGACATCCGATGAATAGCAAATTCTTTCTCACGTTCCTTAGTTTTATGGTAATGTTCGTGCTTGTTGTAAGTCCGCATGCGTTGGCGAAAATTGACCCAGACACAGTTGTCGGTATGTGGTTGTTTGAGGAGGGCGCGGGCGATGTTGCTAAGGATACTTCGAAGTCTGGAAACGACGGGACCATTGCGGGGCCCAAAAAATGGCGTGACGGGAAATTCGGACAAGCACTCGAATTCAATGGAAATGATGTTTATGTAGAAGTTGAATCTAACAAAAGCATTACGCTTGAAGAATTAACGATTGTCGCGTGGGCAAATCTGGAACCCTCGCAAGGGGCGCGTTGGCAATCCATCATGATGCGCGGTCAGAATCCACGCAACTATCTGTTGGCTGTGGATAAAGACAGCCAAAAGCTCCAATTCAGCCTTACCAAGGGGGCACCGGGTGCATGGGGAGGTCCGATCGGCGGCCCCGTCGTTACAGGTGACGGATGGCATCACCTTGCGGGCGTTGTCGGCGAAAAAGCCGGTTTGGTTATCTATGCCGATGGTGAGGAAGTCGGCAAGCAAGCCTATGCGAAGCCGAGTCTTGATGCCGATCCAGGTCGGATGCGGATTGGAGATGGGTCGAACGGTGGACACCAGTGCGAAGGTTTGCTTGACGAGGTCGCACTCTTCAATGTTCCACTTGAGCAGGACGACATCAAAACCATCATGGAAAACGGGCTTGAAAGGGCAACAGGATTGTTAGCAGTGGAACCTGAAAGCAAGTTGGCAACAATATGGGGAAAACTGAAGATTGGCTTGTAACTTGCTATTTTCGCTCTTGACGGATTTCTGCCAAACCTTCTTGATAAAGCGGATTATCAGGTGCAAGTTCAATCGCCTTTAAAATCGCTGTTTCTGCTGCATCGTACCGCCCGACCTTATAGCATAACCACGATAAGGTATTGTAATAAGGCGCGGAATCGGGGGATAGTTCTGTCGCGTGGCGTGCTAATTCAACTGCTTTTTCCAAATTTTGATTATGTTGTCCATACAAATAAGCGAGTCCGTGGTACGCCGCTGCCACTTTTGGTGCGAGCGCAATAGCCTGTTTGTAGTGCGTCTCCGCTTCATGAAACTTATTCTTCGCCGCATAAAGCGTGCCGAGCATCGTCAAGGTTTCTGGCAAATTAGCCTCAATCTCAAGTGCGCGGTGGAACTGCTTTAAGGCGTTCTCCACATCTCGGTTCTGCATATAGGCCATACCGAGATTCTGGTACATTTCTGCTGTCTCTAAACCGAGTTCAATAGTACGTTCGTAGTGTGTGATCGCTTGCTTTGCGTCTCCTTGCTCTAATGCGATTCTGGCGAGTCCAATGAATACTTGTGCGGTTTGGGTATCCGATGTGCTATATTTACCAATGTGCTTGAACGTGTCGGTAGCCTTTTCGTATCTTTCGTGTTTGAGATAGGTATTCGCGAGTTTGAACAGTGCCTCGGCTTTTTCATCCGTATCCGCAACAAAAACGGCTTCGAGGTGTTTCTGGATTTCTGTGTCTGCCGCCTTTAAAGCACGGAACCGCTGCCTCGCTTTTTCAGTTTCGGGTATATTTCCAATTTGCTGGTAGCATCGGGCGAGTTGATAGTAGACGTTCGGCATCATCGGCACTAACGCAATAGTTTTCTGATACGCGGCAATTGCCGCGTCCCAGTCCTGTTTTCTACTATAAAGCACACCGAGATGATAGTGTGCCTCGGCAAGGTTGGGTGCTTCCGCAATGGCTTGCTGTTGTGCAGTGATTCCCTTCTCAATCTCTCCACGTCCTGCATAGATTCTACCGAGGTTATGATGCGCCTCAGCAACACCTGCCATGTCTTGCTGAATCACTTCCGTATAGCGTCGGATTGCGTCGTCAAACTTACCTTGTCGGGAAGCGATGTAACCCAACCCCAACAATGCTTGTGATATTGCAATTTCAGTTTCCACGCGCTGCTTTTCGTTGACATCCGAGCGAAGCACGTCTTGATAAGCGCGAGTAGCGTCTGCGTAGCGACCCAGTTGGGAATAAGCGTACCCTAAACGGGCAAGCGTCTTTCCACTTTTCTCTGCACTCGCAAAGTGTTTGATGGCTTCTTCGTAATTTTCGAGTTGGAGTGCCGCTTCGCCGAGTTCGTAAGCGTTTTGGGCGGTAGCAGGGTGTCCACCTAACGCATAAAGGCATAATGTGATAGATAGCCAACGAAGTAAGGTTTTCATTGATATTTTGCGGCGTACACGTCCAAATGCGACGTGCATTCACCTGGCGGGGCAAAGTAAATCGGTTTAGTCAAACCCTAACCGTTTGACCTCTGTCTGGAGGGAGATCCCAGTCTTTTCTCGGACGTGTTGTTGGATGTGTGCGACTAACTTCAGCACATCTTCTGCTGTTGCATTATCAATGTTGAGGATGAAGTTCCCGTGGATCGTAGACACCTCTGCACCGCCGATACGGTAGCCTTTCAGTCCGCTAATGTCAATCAACCGTCCAGCGGAATCATTGGGTGGGTTCTTGAACATACACCCTGCATTCTCTTCGACGAAGGGTTGTGTTTCGACTTTCTGCTTGAAGAGCGTTTGCATCCGCGCTGTGATGGTGTCAACATCCCCGGGTTCAAGTGTCAGTGTCGCGCCTGTAACACAGAAATAGGTGTCCAAACTGCTGTGTCGATATTCAAATTTTGCTTCAGCGTGGGTTAGATTAACAAGTTCGCCGGTGTCAGTCATGACGGTAACGTTTGTGACGACATCTCCGAAACTGCTTCCCCATGCCCCGGCGTTCATAATTAACGCACCGCCAACGGATCCGGGGATACCGAGCGCGAATTCCACACCACTCAAGCCACGTTGCGACATTGTTTTTGACAGTGCTGGCAGTGCGAGTCCGGCACCCACCGAAACGCTATTTCCATCTACCTCTAATTTCGCCAACTCACCGACTAACCGGATACCGACACCTTTGAAACCCCTATCGCTCACCAGCAGATTGGACCCACGACCGATAACTGCAACCGGAACATCCCACTGCTTATGAAAGCGCGCCAATGCTGCCAGTTCAGAGACCGTGCTGACTTCAATGTAAGCCGTCGCTTCGCCACCAATACCGAAGTGGGTATGTTTTGCGAGTGGCTCTCCAAACTGGAGCCGTGAGCCGGGTTGCGTTACAATTTCCGGCAGTGCATCTTTCCAATCCATTCTACTCTTCCTTTTTCTTTTATTTTCATGTCCGTCCGCCTTTTCGTCCTTTTCGATTCATGAAAAAATGCATCCATAAGCCCCACCCAAAGCCTGTTACCATCCAAATTGGCAAACTTTCGAGCATCGTTTTCAAATCCCATTCTCCGCCATAATACAAAACCGCCCACACCTCGAAAAGTACCCACGAGAGTCCGCCGAAACAGAAGGTGCCCAGCAAAAGCCAATGTATAGCCTTTACTTGAATCAGGGGGCGTTCAAGGACCTTCGCCAATCTTTTTTTTTCGTACGCAAGCCATCTTCGGCGGAGGAACCGTGCTGGGAAATACCACACTGGGAAAGTCATTGCCAATACGGCGAGACTAAAAACGTTCCATAGACACGGAATGATTTGATGGCAACTTGGACAAACGAAGCCAAACCAATGTCCAAGGGCGTTCCATTTTGCCCACAAACGCTGGTCATTTAGCGTTTCACAGTGCGGACAAGGCACGTAAGTGCGTTCCATCCAAGGTTTATCGCTCTCTTTATCAGTCAACATCACTTTCGGGATTCGTTGCCCCAAAATCAGTTCGTTGAGTATTGCTGCTGGAAACAATACCCAGAACAAGATAAGCGGGTGACGGAGTGTCCATATTGTGAATCGGTTTCTGTCGTATTGCATCGGGGCATCTCTACGTCAAACGGTTGCTTCTCTCAAATGTTACGTTTCTCAGTTTTTGCGATTTGTTTCCCTTCCCTTCAAGTGGGAAGGCATGGGTGAACACATTGGCACAAGATGGTGGTGAGAAGATTGGGATGGCAGTTTCAATTTCCTTCAAACGGGACACACTTCTGAATCGCGTCGGTTTCTTACAATTAATTATAAAACGATTTGCATAAAAAAGTCAAGTTTTTTTGCTGTCACTTGCCCCCATTTTTTTCTGAAGGTTTGTGGTGAAAGGTTTTTGTTGT
>CAZQIP010000030.1:0-42468 GCA_964593655.1 uncultured bacterium
CCACTGGCTTAGATACAGAATACGGGATGCGCGTCGGATTCCCTTCTTTGCCAGCGATAGAGGCAATATTCACAATCCTGCCGTAATACTGCGCGATCATGGCCGCAATCACGGCTTTACAACACAGAAAAACACCCGTCAGGTTTACACCAATTACGGCATCCCAATCCGCTTCTTCAAGGTCGGTTAACGGCAGGGTACGTCCTGCAATTCCGGCGTTGTTGACGAGGATATCAACGCGACGAAAGGTCGAAATGACTTTTTCGACAGCAGCGTTGATGTCTGTAGACTGCGAAACATCCGCCTGAAGGGGTAGCGCGTTGCGTCCGATGTCTTTGATCTCTTGTGCCACTGCTTCAGCGGCTGCGATGTTTAAATCCATGATTGCAACATCTGCCCCTGCGTTCGAGAGTCTCAAGGCGATCGCTTTACCGATGCCTTGTCCCGCCCCCGTCACAATCGCGATTTTGTCCGTTAGGTTCACTCAAAATCCCTCCTCAGTTCCAAAAAATCATCTAATTCAATTCCGAAAGCGTCCGCGATGCGATTCACGTAGTTGAAGAAACCGACGATCTCCACAACAGCAAAAAGTGCTTCGTCAGTGAGGCCATAACTGCGGAGGTGGTCTAAGTCTGCCGGTGTGATAGTGGGGGCTGCTTGTGTCACCTTAACGGCAAATCCAAGGATCGCTTTCGTTGCCTCGTCAATATCAGCCATCTGGAAATCTGTGAGTATCTGTGCAATTTGTGTGTCTGTGAATTGTGCCCGCAACTCATCGGCGTGTGCGATGATTCAGTAGTGGCATTCGTTGACCTTCGAGACAACAGTGGCAATCATTTCGCGCTGCATACGGTTTAAAGGGGAATCTTCATCGTGCATCACTACTTTATAGAGTTCCACGAAAGCGCGCATGCTTTTCGGTCTCACACTGAAAAGTTTGACGATATTGTAAAGCTCCCCAGCACGCGCGATCGCAGCCTCGTATTCCGCTTTCACAATGCCAGTCGCATCGGCTTCATCTACAGTTTGGATCCATACCATCTGTTATTCTCCAATGACGATCCCATATTCCCCAACAACAGCACCCTTATGTCCGCTTTGATAGTGGAGATGACGTTCACCGACAATAGGTTGTGAGCTTTGCGCCTCAACCGAACCGCGCACATTCCCCATCGCGCCTTCATCTACATCGGCACAACAGAACGGTTTAATCCGCCGATGTATTTGCCTGCGGGTATCTCCTTTTTTGTTACGGACAATGATGTTTACAAGGGCATCAGTCTCTCCGACGTTAAGAAAACGGAACCAATCTTTTGCACCGCTCGCAATCTCCGGGAAAAACAGACGAATTCCGACGTGTCCGCTTTCCTCCGATGCACCGGGTAGGTCAACGATAGCGGTACCGCTGTGCATGTGCCGTTCCGCAACGATGGGTTGATCAGACCGCACCAAAACGGAAGATTTGATTTTTATATCTTCCATTTTCGGCATCCAACATTCAAAAGGATCTAATTCGCGCTGCATCGTATTGACAGGTTTACCGGTTCCATCTTCATGTGCAATCAGTGTAACCTCACCCGTTTCTTTACCGACATTGACGATGATCGCCCAGTCCCGCCACGCCGGTCCCGTTTCTGGAAAATAGAGCGTGCGGGGTGCATCCGTAATCACCTGGCCATATTGCCCAACACATGTCTTCCCACCTTGATAATGGAGATGCCGTTCACCGACAATCGGCTGTGTGCTTTGAACCTCAAGCGTGCCAGCAACATTTCCCATTATACCTTCATTGATGTCCCAACAACACTGCGGTCTAATTCTGTGATGGTGCTGCCTTATAATATCACCGCGTCTGTTCCGGACGATGATGTTTACCAACGCATCCGCCTCGCCGACGTTGAGGAACCGGAACCAGTCATGAGCACCGGGAACCAATTCTGGAAAAAATAAGCGTAGCCCTACTGTCTCGTACTCCTCTGCAGCACCAACGAAATCAAGAATGTTTGGATCCTTGTGCATGTGCCGTTCGGCGACAATCGGCTGATCAGCGGAAAACTGCATCGAGGAGTTCTGTTTTATCGCCTCAACGTTCGGAGTCCAGCATTCAAAAGGACTTATCTCTTTCTCATCTGACCAAGTCGGTTGTCCATTAGCTGCGTGTCGGGCGATTATATTTACGCGAGTCTCTTCGGTTCCGACGTTAATAACTTGTACCCAATCTTCCCACTGGGGACCTACCTCTGGAAAATAAAGCGTTGTTGCATTTGGCATCTAATTCCTCCTATCTAAATTTATGAAAAATTGTTTCTATTGTGATGTGCCGGACATAGACGCGCTTATAAAGCGTACGGATTGACCCTGTATCCCTAATAGCGCGTATAAACCTACGCCTATTGACAACTGATTATTGACGATTGACAACCGCTGCGCTGTTACTATTTTAACTTGCATTTATTTATATTTTCCACTACAATTTCGCTCAACCGCATTCAGATGCCTCCAACGTAGGAATGTAGAAACTCTAAAGAAGTTTTGGAGGCTTACGACAGCAATGCTTCTGCAATTCTGACAACACCTTGAGGAGAAAATTTAATGGCAGCCAAAAAATTAACAGATGCACAAATCCAAGGAAACCTCGCGCAGGTTGATGGTTGGACGATTGAAAATGGTAAACTTCACAAAGAATTCCAATTTGATAACTTCATCTCGGCGTTCGGTTTCATGACACAACTCGCCTTAGTCGCTGAATCGTTGAACCACCACCCCGAATGGTTTAACGTCTATAACCGCGTGACAATCGACTTAACGACCCATGATGCTGGCGGAATCAGCGAATTGGACTTTCAGTGGGCAAAGCAGGCGGATGCGATTAGCGGTTGAATGTGTGTCGTCCGTAGGACTGGAGGGATGCATGGATAAACTGAAAGTTTTAATTGGCAGTCGGCAAGCCCCCGAAATTGAGGAGATGCTATCAGATGTCCCAACCGGTGTTGAGGTGCACTTTCTGCCGCACGGTGAACCTTTGCGGGATCACATCACTGATGTTGAGATTCTATTCGGACATATCGGCGAAGATGCGATGCCGGAGGCGACCGAGTTACGCTGGGTACATCAACCCCATGCAGGCGTTGAAGGTTTTATGTACCCCGCTTTCAAAGATAGTGATGTGATGCTAACCAATTGCCGAGGTTTGTACGGCACACAGATAGCCGAACACGCCTTCGCCCTACTGTTGTCTCTCACACGCCAGATCCCTACACAATTAGAGTTTATGAAGACAAAGCATTGGGAACGCGTGCCGTGTATTGAACTTGCAGGCATGACGATGGGCATTCTTGGGCTTGGGGGTATCGGCAAAGCGATTGCTGCACGCGCACGCGCCTTTGAATTTGAAGTTATCGCTGCCGATGTAGAGCCGATTGATAAACCGGATACAATCTCAGAACTCTTCGGTTTAGATGGGTTGATGGCGTTTCTCGCGAAGTCACACATCCTCGTCGTGTGCTGCCCGAGCACTCCCGAAACGCATAAACTCCTGTCGCATATGCAGTTCAATCAGATGCCAGATGATAGTTACGTGGTGAATATTAGTCGCGGTAAGGTTATTGATGAAACCGCACTGGTAGCAGCACTTCAGAGCGGAAAGTTAGCCGGTGCTGGATTAGATGTAACTTATACAGAGCCGTGTCCGCCAGAGAGTCCGTTGTGGGAACTGCAGAACGTGATCCTAACTTCACACAGTGCAGGCGCCTCGCAGCACATTCGGAGACGCGCCATGCAACTCTTTATTGATAACCTACACCGCTACGCGGCAGGGGACACCTTACTGAATCTCGTTGATAAGGAAAAAGGGTATTAAATTACCACGCAAAGATGGAGGAAAAATGAGTCAAAAAACGTATCGTGCAGCGGCAATCGGGCATACCGGTGCTGGCAACTTCGGACACGGACTGCATACACCATATAAGGAGATAGAAAACGTCGAATTCGTGGCCGTTTCCGATCCGAACGAAGAAGGACGAGAAAAGGCAGCCGCGGAGGCCGGGGCATTACGCAGTTACGCCGATTATCGCGAGATGCTTGAAAAAGAGGAGCTTGACATCGTGAGCGTCTGCCCGCGCTGGACAGTGGAACATCTTGACATGATAACCGCCTGCCTCGAAGCAGATTGCCATGTCTATTCCGAGAAACCGATGACAAGTACACTCGCGGATGGTGATAGAATCGTTGAAACGGCGGAAGCACGCGGATTAAAGGTCGCTGTGGCGCATCAGGCAGTCTATCTCCCCGCTACACATGCGATTAAGCAGATGCTTAACGATGGGAAAATTGGCACGATCCAAGCCATCTATGCCAGCGGTAAACAGGATAGACGCGGCGGCGGCGAGGATATGATTGTTCTGGGGACGCACCTATTTAATATGATGCGCTTCTTCGTCGGCAATGTCGCATGGATGCAGTCCCACGTTACTACAAACGGCGAAGAGATCGCTTATGGCGGTGACCACGAACCGACAGAGCCTGTTGGAGCTGTCGCGGGCGACTGCATCAACAGTTACTTCGCTTTTAAGAACGGTGTTTCTGGCTTCTTTCAGTCCCGGAGAGATCAGGCTGGCTCCGGCAGATACGGCATGGAAATCGTTGGCAGCGAAGGCATTTTCTCGCTCCGTGGTGATGTCGCAAACAGGCTCATGGTCTATCCTTATCCGGTGCTGGTACCTTCAAATTCAGACCAAGCGTGGGAAGCGATGGACTTAGATCAAACGCCTTTCTCCAGCGGTAATGAACTCGCGATTCGCGATTTAATTGATGCTGTCGAGAACGACAGGAAACCCATCTCCGCAGCCGAGGACGCTGTCGCTGCACTGGAAATGATCCTCGGCGCGTACGAATCCCAACTCACGGGACAACGCGTCCCCTTCCCGATTGCCAATCGTGAACACCCTTTAAGCAGGTAACCTCAAAACCGCTGCTTGTTTGGCGAGGTCCCCGTGCCTCGCCAAATTCTACACCACTATCATCTTCCGCACACCATTTTCATAATGAACCCGATAATCACCTTCTGGCACGTCCATCGCACGGACAGCAAGTTCACCAAACGTAAT
Source organism: uncultured bacterium (assembly GCA_964593655.1). GTDB lineage: Bacteria > Poribacteria > WGA-4E > WGA-4E > WGA-3G > WGA-3G. The sequence goes on from CAZQIP010000030.1 coordinate 5,106, forward strand.
TAGCGGTTCGGAAAGTAGTAGCAACTCATCAAGCGATTCAGTGGGTGTCTTATCTGTTGTGTCTAAGACAATCTTACGTCCACTGTGCGAAAAGAGGGATTTATCAATCTCTTCGTGAAAAAGGCGTTGGAGTTCCGGGATGTCGGCTTTCTTGATGATCTGGTATTCATGTGGATCTGTCGCCATCCGTTCTTCAATCGCCGCATCACTTGCCGTCACGTGGATCATCACGACATCCGGCAACCGCGCCTCAATCACCTGAGTTTCATAACCGCGCTGCGCATTGACATGATACTTCGAGTAATATGGACTCTCAGGATCATCTCCATAGAAAGAGGAGTAAACCAGTTCCTCAATATGCCACCCCGCGATCATCGTATTCGGATAGTTTTTGATGACCTCGACGTGATATTGGAGTTGCATCCGTTGCATCCGCTCCTTCACGTCATCAGGGAAATTTACGTACGCCGCCCTCGATTCCGCACTGAGCGTTGAATCTGGGATCGTAAAATGGTCGTCTACATGAACCCGTAACTGCCGGTGTCGATAGTAATTGGTCAACAGGTCTACTAATGTCGATTTTCCAGCATATTCGATACCCACAAAAATACATCTCATAAAAAAAGGCCTCGCTATTGAATTGGTGTAAATGAACAGTACTCTACCACAATGTGTCCTTATATCTATCACGAAACAGGAAAAGTGTCAAGCGTCAAATCGCCTTGACATTCACACTACAAACAGGTATAATAGCTTTATCGTAAACAGATTGAACATAAGGAGACGAACATGGAAAAAATTCAGACCGTCAAAATCTATGATGCAGAATACGAAACAACCTATACCGCCCACATCCAAAAAAACGGAGACGGATGGACAGGGTGGATCCAGGAACATCCGAAGGTGAGGTGTGAAGAGCACACAAAGGAAACTTTGCTGGAAACGCTGGAAACCACGCTTTATGAAACTTTAGAAGCGGATTGGGAAGCATGGGATAAACAGCTAGAAGAGGATGCTAAAACGGGTAAACTCGATAAACTCGATGGGAACGTCCTTGAGGATTTGCGAACAGGTAGGTGCAAAGATCTATAAAACTCATCCAGCGTTTTGGGCGTGCTATTACAGTCTTCCGCGGGAGATTCAACGGCGCGCAGATAAAAATTTTGATTTACTGAAGCAAGATCCCGAACATCCATCCTTAAATTTTAAAAGGGTTGGGAAAACTCGGTGGTCTGTACGAATCAGCAGAAACTATCGCGCTTTGGCACGTGAAGAAGATGGCACTCTCGTCTGGTTTTGGATCGGGAAACACGACGAATACATGCGACGCATCCGATTTGGCTCCTAATTTGTTCCGCAGGAGATACAACATCGCTAACAACATTACCCGTTTTTTTAAAGGAATCTGGTATAAGCTTACCAGTCGTCCCAACGATCAAATCGATAGACTTATAGAAAACCCTGAAGTCGTGCGTAACGCTTACGAAGTCATAATCCGCTACAAACAGCGGAATATCCAACGCTACAAAAAAGCGATTGGAATACTGCTTGCACTTGTTAGACAAAAGGAAAAATCACTGGAGCATCTCGCAGCTAATATTACTGAACTTAAAAGAATGAAGGCAGCTGCAATTGCAAAGACGGAAACCATTGCAGCTGAACTACAAAAAGCAGAAACACCGGATGAGGAGATTAAACAGCATCCTGACTATGTCCGATGTGTTACCGCTTCTAACGCTTTGGACGCCACTTTGGAGAAGAAGAACACTCGCGTTGCTAAACTTAAGACGGAGATTGAACGCGCGCAAGAAGATATTGAATCGCATAAGCTTCAGCTAACCGCCCTTCATCGTGACCTGGATAATATTGAAACGGAACTATCTGAAGCGGCTGCTGATCATATTACCGAACGCATGCAAGAAGAGATTGTAGATCTATTATCAGGTATCGGTATAGATGACACTTCCGCAGAATTGATAGAGAAATAGATTTTATGTTAACAATCGGCAACCTCAACATCCCAAATTTCCCACTCTTACTCGCTCCGATGGAAGATGTCAGCGATCCGCCTTTTCGCGTCGTCTGTAAAGAAAACGGCGCGGACCTTATGTATACGGAATTCATCTCCTCGGAGGCACTCATCCGTGACGCTGCGCCGAGCGTCGCCAAGTTAGACATCTTTGAAGCGGAACGACCTATCGGTATCCAAATTTTTGGACACGACATCAATTCCATGCGCGCCGCTGTCGAAATCACGGAGAAAGTCAACCCCGACATCATTGACATTAACTACGGATGTCCTGTCAAGAAAGTCACGTGTAAAGGCGCAGGTGCCGGTATCCTGAAAGACATCCCGAAAATGGTGAAGATGACTGATGAAATGGTGAAAACTACCGATCTGCCTGTAACCGTTAAAACTCGGCTCGGTTGGGATGACAATACGAAATACATCGTTGAAGTCGCAGAACGGCTACAAGATGTCGGCATTAAAGCCATCGCGATTCACGGCAGAACCCGGCGGCAGATGTATAAAGGCGAGGCAGACTGGACACTCATCGGTAGGATTAAAGACAACCCCCGTATGACGATCCCGGTCTTCGGCAATGGTGATGTTGACAGCCCCCAGAAAGCAGCACAGATGCGGCAACAATACGGCGTTGACGGTATCATGATCGGGCGCGCCGCGATCGGCTACCCTTGGATCTTCAACGAGATCAAACACTATTTTGCAACCGGCGAATTGCTCCCATTGCCCTCAATAGATGAGCGCATCGCTGCTTTTAGAAAGCATCTCGATTTCTCTATCAAATGGAAAGGCTTAAGACGCGGGCTACTGGAGATGCGCCGGCACTATACCAACTATTTCAAGGGCATTCCACACGTCAAACCTTTTCGCTATCGCCTCGTCACGTGCGATAGTTACGACGGTGTTTTAGGGATTGTAGATGAACTCCGCACGCACGCCTTGATGTCAGCCACATCATAGTTTTTTCTTGTAGGATTCTCACTGCGAAGCACTTCCAGTCGCAACTTTCACGGCAGTCTCCCTTTCTCTATAGGAGCGACTTCCCTGTCGCGATTCTCACTGGCAACTGATGGCTGATAGTTGAAAAATCACTTGACTTGAAAGCCAAATAATTCTATCATATAAAAAACATATCTCCAGAACAAAGGATTCACAATGGACAAAATACCCTTTATGAAACTCAGTGGTGCGGGCAACGATTTTGTCATCATCAATAATTTGGCAGAGATTGTTGATAGCACCGATACGGATTTTGTGCAGAAGCTCTGCCAACGCCGTATGTCTGTCGGAGCCGATGGCGTTCTCCTCGTCGAAAAGGCAGACGATGTTGATTTTCGCATGCGCTATTTCAATGCCGATGGCGGTGAAGTCGAAACTTGTGGTAACGGTGCGCGTTGTATCTCCAAATTCGCCTACCTGAACGGCATCGCGTCTGAACAGATGCGATTTCTGACCAACGCCGGAATTTATGAATCTGAAATAGTGGGTGAGAGCGTTAAAGTCCGTATGAGCGATCCTACAGAGATCCGGCTGAATGTCCCGCTTCAACTCGATGATGGGATGCACGCCGTCGGTTTCGCGAATAGCGGCGTACCACATGTCGTCTTCTTTGTTGATGACTTGGAAGGTACGGAGGTCTATAATCTCGGGCAGCAGACACGCTATCACGACAACTTCAAGCCTGATGGCACTAACGCTAACTTCATCCGTATTGCGTCACCGGGGTTAATAGATATTCGGACCTACGAACGCGGCGTTGAAGATGAGACACTTGCTTGTGGTACCGGGTCAATCGCTTCCGCTATTATTGCTGCGACGTTAGGCAAAGTCGAACCCCCTGTTTCTGTCAAAACAGCGAGTGGGGTCGTTTTGAAGATCCATTTTGAGGTGGAAAACGGAGCGGCGACAAACGTTTATCTTGAAGGTGATGCTCGCGTTATCTACGTCGGCGAGCTCACAGCAGACGCATGGAACTATTAAAAGTAGCAGGCACGTTCCATCGTGCCATAGCCAAAGTAGTAGGAGAACCCACGCCATAGGGTTTCCGTAGCCAGCAAGGAGAGTTTACATCATGTTTCAAGGCTCTTATGTTGCACTTGTCACACCATTTAAGGACGATGAATCGCTTGATGAAGCGAAACTCAAGGAACTGATTCAATTTCAGCTTGACGGCGGCACACACGGCATCGTCCCGTGTGGCACAACAGGCGAATCGCCCGCGCTGTCTGAGACTGAACATGACAGAGTCATAGAACTCACAGTTGAGGCTGTCAATGGACAGGTCCCTGTTATCGCGGGGACCGGTTCCAACTCGACAACGCGTACGCTACGCGCGACAGCGCACGCCAAAGCCGCCGGTGCTGATGCCGCTCTGATTGTCACGCCCTATTATAACAAACCTACTCAAGAAGGGTTGTACGCCCACTACATGAAAATCGCTGACACAGTGGACATCCCGATCGTCGTCTACAATGTCCCCGGACGTTGCGGTACGGATATTCTTTCGCCGACGATTGCGCGCCTTGCTGAGCATCCAAACATCGTTGCACTCAAAGAAGCGACGGGTGAACTCAAACGCGCCAGTGAGGTTGTCAACTTGTGTCCTGATGATTTCGTCGTACTCTCCGGTGATGATGTGAACACGCTGCCTATTCTCGCTGTCGGAGGCAAAGGTGTTATCTCAGTTGTCGCGAACGTCTCACCGACGGATATCGCGGAAATGTGCAACGCTTTCCATGCTGGAAACCTTGAACTCGCACGTAAACTTCATTATAAAACGTTGCCGCTGGCAGTCAACCTCTTTATCGAAACGAATCCGATTCCAGCAAAGACCGCGCTCCAACTCATGGGCAAACTCAACGGCAAATTGCGGTTACCCCTCGCACCGATGGAAGCTGCGAACCTTGAGACCTTACGCAACATCGTTACAGAATCGGGATTGATTTAATTCAACTATTTTCCTAAAACCAGCTTCAGAATACAGGCGGGGTTACAAACTCCGCCTGCATTATATAGAGGCTCACGCAAAGACGCGTAAGTCCTACTAAGATTAGAGGAATAGAAATCATGAAAATGTTTTACACTGCTATACCAATTACGCTGGTGCTTTGTTTGTGGTTGGTGGTACTCTCTCCTAAGAGCGAGAACGTTGCAGCAGATACCGACGAGGATGTAGCGATAGAGCTCAAAGCGTTAGTAATAGAAAATCTGAGAGCAACTGAGGCTGAGGATCTGGAAGCAGTATTGGATACAATGCATACACAATCCCCCGCCTATTCAAACACGGAAAAACTTCTTATTTCTCTATTTGAAACTTATGACGTAAAATATCAGATGCAACTATTCCGTTATATTGGACAGGATGACCCGTACGCGATCGCCAGGTTTAAGTTTTCCACGGAAAAGGTTGCTGGACCGGAGTTTAATAATAACGTCCTTGATACGTTTCACATTTTTAGAAAAGAAGATGGCAAATGGAAGATTTGGAGCATGGCGATCCTTGAAACAAACTTTATCGAGTAGATAGTTTGCGTTTTTTCAGGATTTATAACTTTTTAGGTCGTAATTTGCGGACTAATTTATGGAAACCAAAATGTCTGACACTCCGATGGAACAAGCCCAAAATCACATAAACGCTGACTTACAGCAGACGTTCAACGCTGCTGATAGTGCCGTAGAGGAACCGAGAAAATCGTGGAGCCTGCCGACTTTAGAGCGCGCCTTGCTTACCGTTATTGGGTTCTTCGCGTATTATCTGGCGTTTCGTGCGGGTAGAACCTTCGTGGAGTGGCAATTCGGATTGACAATAGTTTTAGCAGTGGTGACGGCTATTGTCATACCTGCTTTGTTCAGAGAGAATAAGCGTGTAACCAGTGAACTCAACGGGAAACAACTCTGCGCCTGTTTTGTTTGTTCCATTGAGATATTCATTATCAGTGGAATTGATCTTATTCCACTATTAGCAGTTTGGATATCCGGAAGAACAGGTTACAAATTGATAGCAGGTTTAGGTGGAGTACTCATTATATTTTTTTTAATCCTATATCTGGAAAACGATCGTGTCAGCAGCCGACTCAGCGGAGAAGTCACTGAACCTCGAAATCTCATGCATGGCCTTATCTTTATTTTACTCGCTGTTATAGTAGGAAGTATGGCGTGGATTGTAGGAACGGGGACGCGCACGTTCATAGAGATAGCAGTGCCAAAAGTGACACTGCTATAAAAAATATCTCTTACTGCGACTCTGATAGAAATTCGTCTGGCACCAATCGATGCACTGTGTCAATCACCAACTGCTCAACACCCGGGGCGAATTGTGTCGGTGGACCGAAATAGAGCATCGCACCGCCACCTTCATAGCCACCTTCCGCTAACACCCGCTCCGATGGAATATAACACGGAAACGCGTTCGCATACGCACCTACCCACAACCGCTCCACATCTAACTCACTTTTCAGACGCAGCGAATAATCGACGACCACTTCGCTCGCAAGAAAAACAACTGCTAACTCATCACCGAACGTCCACGTCTGTACAGGATAGGAGAGTTCAGTCTGTATCGACTCTCCTCGCTGCAGGGTTTCAAGATGTTTTCGAGCATGATAAGCTCTGGAACCACCTTCAGCAACACGTGCCTCCCACTCCTCAAGCGTCGGTAGCGTATCAAACGGTAGATTAACCCGTTCAAACGCACCCGTTGGGACACTCGGAAGCGGTTTCGTATCGCTTACCAACAAGTGCTGTACCTCCTGCGATAGTGCTTCACCGTGCGCTTTCGCATAAGCGAGGCGGGTATTGAAAACCTCTTCTTGTCCATCAGGCATTGGCATCATCCGGGATTCTGGATTCGCATCCCCACCACATCCGATCGTAATTAGAGCCGTTACACCGGGGAGTGTCTCTTGAATATTTTCTTGTGCAAACCCAGCCCAATCGCCACAGATATGGTTGTCTGTCCCTGCCAATGTCGTGCAATGGCAGGCATAGCTTGCCCACACGGCGCGCAAATGCCCATCTAAATCCCTAACTTGTAGGCACGGCAAGGCGTGATCTACGGGCCCGCCTTCTGTCCTCCGATTCTTCGCGAAACCGAGTTCACCGATGCTCCATGTCAATTTTGAAGGTTCGCGATTTGCGAGTGCTTCCAGTGCGACGGCTTCCATCCAATCCTTAAATTGGCGCGTGTATCGGTCTATTGTTTCCTGTTGATCGGGGGGTATATCTGTGCTAAACAGGAACGGCGCAGCGTTTGTGAGACACGGCGCACTATGTGTATGCGTAAAACACGCCGCAAAATGTGCACGCGAAATGCCTGTTTTTTCTTTCACTCGGCGCGAGATTTCTTCCGTTAACTCGTCTGGTAAGCCACAATTTTCAACTGTCACGAGGACAACGGGGTCATCCGAATCACTGCCAATCGCGAGGGCTTTTGCCCATATTCGTTGGATAATACCGTCAGATTCTGTTCTACGGCTGCCATAACCGCTGAGCCGAATCGGGTAGTCCGGCGTAATATCGACTTCTGCAACGCCGACCTGAATAAAATCATTTTTCGTTGTCATTTTGATCTCCATCATTTGTGTCCGTTTCTGTGCTTAACAAAAGCATGGAAAGCGCTTCTTCGGGATATTCTTGAAAGTCCGGGGAATGGATTCGCCAAACTGGGCCCGCATCCTGGATATCACCATATCTGGAGTCATCGCTTGGTAGCGTGTCAACAGGTGTAACTTTGAGTTCTAAATGCGCGATGATCGGAATTTCAACGAGCGCGATAGCGAATTCATAATAGTTCACAAGGATATCAAATTTGATTGGAACGTTTGCCTGATCAGAGGCAATTGACGTGCAGAGCAGATGATCCGCGAAGTGCCAAACACTTTCCTCAAGTTCACCTGTAAACGTGCCTTCTTCAAATATGTCTGTTATTTCACGTGGTTCCGGGCGTAAACCTTTTTCAGCCATTTCAAAGCTGGTTGCTACAACTTCCGCGATGCGTGATACATGCGTGTCAGACAGCTGGTGACGTTTAAGACGGGGTTTTCTCTTCTTCATAATTTTGTCGGACGATTGGCGGCGTTTAAAACGACGTTTCCGCTTTTTCATAATTTTCTCCCTATAGTTTTATCACGAATCCACACTCATCACCTCAGCGAAAACGTCCTCTAACGAGTGTCTCACTTCACGCATCTGCCGGAGTTGGACACCCGTATCGTAAGCGAGTTTGAAAAAGAACCTTGTGCCTGTCTCTCCGTGATTTTCCGACGTAACCCGCAGGTGATTGTCCGGACGCACTTCAACGTGATAGTTGTCATGTTCCAAAGCGGTAATGTAAGTCTCACTGTCACCGACAATCCGCAGATCAAAGGCTTGCCCCTTGTTTTGTTTTAAGGATTCTATCTGCCCTTGGATAACAACACTCCCGTGCGAAAGTGCGATGATCTCATGGCATGCAAATTCCACATCGGGCAGCAGATGCGAAGATAAAATTACATTGATACCTTTATCAGATGAGATGTCTTTAACGAGTTCAAGCATCTCCTCTCTACCGCTGGTATCCATTCCGTTTGTGGGTTCATCAAGGAGCAGCAACTTTGGGTCGTGTATCAGTGCCTGTGCTAACTTCACCCGCTGTTTCATACCCGCTGAATATCCATCTATTGTTCGGTAACGCTCTTCATCCAAACCGACGTAGTAGAGCACTTCGTGCGCACGCTGCATAGCATCGCGCCTCGGCATCCCACACAACTCCCCAGCGTAGGAGACGAGTTGGACAGCGTTCATCCCCGGTATCAAACATTCGTCTTCCGGCATATACCCGACCTGTCTTCGGATGCCTAACGGATCTTTCCGTACATTCAACCCAAACACGGCAGCTGTGCCTTGATTTGGTTGCACAAAGCCGAGCAGTGTCTTCAGTAAAGTACTTTTCCCAGCACCGTTCGGGCCAAGTAGACCGACAGCACCACCTTGCACCTCCAGCGAGAGGTTATCCAACGCTGGGGTCGTACCAAAAAAGAGTGAGACATTTTTGATTTCAATTAACATTTTTGACTTCAGAACCTCGTTCTGGATTGATATAACAAATTCGGGTTTTGAAAAGCGTTAGATATAGTGCTTTGGCACGCGTGCCCCAATTTGCGTCAGAATTTCATAAGGGATCGTTCCGGCGCGGTGTGCCAACTCATCAACCGTAATTTCCGCGTCCCCTTGCCTGCCGATGAGTACAACCTCATCACCGACAGACACATGATCCGTAGACGCTAAACGCACCACGCTCACATCCATGCAAACTCTTCCGATAATCGGGCGACGCGCCCCCCCAATTAACACCTCACCGACACCAGAAAGCGCACGTGGATACCCGTCACCGTAACCTACCTGTACCATCACCACACGGGTCTCACGCGGTGCTTTATACCTTAACCCGTAACTAACACCCTCGCCTTCTGAAATAGAACCGATCCAACCGATCCGTGCCTTCCAAGTCAGTGCGGGTTCTAAGTGGATAGGTCTTTCAGATGCCGGATAGATACCGTAGAGACTCAGCCCCGGACGTACCGCGTCGAAATGTGCTTCTGGGATTGCGAGTGCAGCCGCGCTGTTCGCTGCGTGGACCAAGTTGCTACCATTGCTAACCTTTTCAAGCACAGACGAAAACCGTTTGAGTTGCAGAAAAGCAAAATGCTTATCCGTCTCATCGGCAGTCGCAAGATGTGTAAAGACCCCCTCAACATTCAGTCGGTGCAGTGTTTTGAGTCTGCTCAGAAACTGTGCCGCTTCTGTCCAGTAGATGCCACTCCGATTCATACCTGTATTGATATTGACATGGACGCTGATAATTTTTGCCGCGACATCGTTTAATCTATCCGCGAATTCCCAATCGCCGATCGTCGGTGTTAATCCGTGCGCAACGATGTGGGCTGCTTGTTCAGGGAGAGAACTAAAAAGGACAAGAATCGGGTCGCGAATCCCTGCCTGACGTAACGCTACGCCTTCTTCAATTGTCGCAACGGCAAACATATCCGCAACTGTACGCAACACCTCTATGACTGCTACTATGCCGTGTCCGTAAGCATCCGCTTTCACAACAGCGATTAACTGCTTTCCGGTAGACGCTTTGATTGTCTCAGCATTTCGGCGGATTGCCTCCAGATTAATTTCTGTGTGTGTTCGGAAATAATCCATATCGTCTTTTAAACCTGCCGTGTCAATGGAAAAATTATACCACAACCCGTGCAAATTTGCTAATGCTTTCGCACGCTGATTGTCAAACTTCCTGCTTTTGGGTGGTGCTGGCACCGCCCTGAAACCACAGAAACAGCAGGATAAACACGATGGAGTTCGCCAATAACATCGTCGAGATGGCGTTAATCTTCGGCGTGATCCCGAACTTCAGCAACGAATAGATATGGACAGAAAGCGTCGTATACCCGACACCAGCGGTGAAGAAAGTGATAACAAAGTCGTCTATAGAGAGCGTGAACGCCAGCAGCGCACCACCGATAATACCGGGAGCGATAAGTGGAAACGTTATCCGCCAAAACGTCTGCCACTCATTCGCGCCGAGGTCACGAGCTGCCTCCTCTAAGGTGTTATCATAACCCTGTAAACGCGCCCGGACCACAATCGTGACGTATGCGATATTGAAAACACAATGGGCAATAATGACAGAGACTAAACCGACCGGAATAGGGGTTTGCACATAAAAGATCAATAACGCAATAGCCAATACGATGTCTGGGATGATAATCGGGAGATAAAGACACCGCATGAGGGCAGCGCGGAAACGGAACCGGTATCGCTCAATAGCAAGCGCGGCGGTCGTTCCAATGATAGTTGCAATGACCGTCGCGACCCCCGCCACCATCAAACTATTTCGACACGCACGCCACAACGCCGCATCCTCAAACAGTTTCGCATACCAACCGAACGTAAAGCCTTCCCAAACGGAGATTTGCTCACCGTTGTTGAACGAGAACACAACAACCGCTAAAATCGGAACGTAGAGAAAGAGATAAACCAACCCAATGTTGACTTCAAGTATCCGTTTCATTTTTAATTTTGCCCTAACGGGAGTTGTCAGGTTGTCTGAGACTCATCCTGTTGTAAAGCGCGGAAGTATAACACAGTACCGACCAAAACAATACCCATCAGCATAAACGAGAGCGCAGACCCAAAGGGCCAATCCCGCGCCGTTTTGAATTGCCGTTCAATCACGTTACCGATATAACTCACCTTCCCGCCACCGAGCAGGTCTGGAGTCAAAAACGCGCCCACTGTCGGAATAAAGACCAACATTGATCCAGCAAGGATACCCGGCAGACTCAGCGGCACAGTTACATGCCAAAACGCACGCCGCGGCGATGCTCCAAGATCCTGTGCTGCTTCCAGCAATGACATATCCAATTGTTCCAATGCTGCATAGAGTGGAAGGATCATAAACGGCAGGTAGCCATAGACAAGCCCAATCTGAACGGCGAGCGGCGTATTTAACAACTCTAACGGCCCCCAGTTAGGGAACACAGCCCCCAAAAGACTGTTCAGAAGTCCTTCAGTGCGCAAAATCAGTATCCACGCGTATGTTCGGATGAGAAAGTTCGTCCAGAACGGAACAACGACGAGCAGTAATAAGATATTCCGGTGTTTCGGTCTATAGCGTGCCAGATAGTAGGCAAACGGGTAACCGAGCAGCAGGCAGACCGCAGTGCAAACCAACGCCGTAGACACCGACCGCCACAGAATACGAAAGTATAAGGTATCAAATTGCTCTGGGTCCTCAAGACCAAGGAAACGTGCATAATTTTTCAGTGTGAAATTCCACTCTACTCCGCCGTATGTTCCGCGCTCCAAAAAGCTGTAAATAAACACAGAAATAAGTGGCAGCAGAAAGAAGCAGACAAGCCAAAAAACAACTGGAAAAAGGAGCACAAAGAGATGATAATTACGACGCATATTCGTTCATTTCTATCTTCATCATCTTTTGGACGTTCTTAATCGCTTTATAGACGAGTCTCTTGTCCTGATCAAGTTCATTCGCAATTTTATAGAATACTGTTGCTGTGTCGGTGTTCCCGTCAAATTCATGCATTATCATGAGCTCCCAGATTTTCTTTTCGGTATCCGCAGCGTTTTTAGCAGTATTAAACATCTGTTTGATCTGTCCCATTGAGATGGTAATTTGATGGATCGGGTAATCTTCGTTCAATATCGCGATAATCTCTTCAAGTTCAGGGTTCTCCCAATTTTCAAAGGCTTTCAGGATAGTAGCCCAAATCACAATAGCACTCAGCTGCGTTTGCGTCTGTGTCCAATGCACTTGCTCAATTCGATGAGGTTTACACTTATACGGACGGACTTCAGAAGTATCTTTTACTTTTACATACCAGATGCTGCCTTCCTCACCGCTAAACATGGGAGCTTGGTTCTCATCCAAGCCGATGAACTCCAGTCGCCTATCAAGGTCTTTCTGCTCTTGCTCATAGTGCCAGACATAGTCTTTTTCAACGGTGCCGAGCTGTTCTGCTTTCCGGATATCGCCTACCTCAAGCTCAGTATTCAGCACAATTTGCCCCTGCCTTCCGCACAGCGCGAACAACAACACGATATCCAACTTAACATCTTCGTATTGGATCATGTGCGGGTTATCTGACCCATAGAGCTCGAAACTGAAACCTGTGACATCGGGATTCAGTTTGAACAGTTCGGTGATCTGTGGGTATTTTCGGAGGATGTGTTTCCACATTGTTATGTAGCGACCCCGCAAAAACGGAAACAGGCGTACTTTAAACGTGATGTATTCCATCCCGTTGTTTCTGTAGCGGTACATAAAGATGTTTGTACCGTCGTATTTGCGGAAACGATAAATCCGTTCTGCACTCGGAAACCGATAATTATGCCCTAATCCGAAGGGGTAAGCAATTTTCGGTGTGCCAAAGATTTGAGGTTGATTGACCAATTCACCATTGATCTTTTTTATCTTCAGCGAGCCGTAGAATTTGTCTCTACTGAAACTGATCTGCCCCTCAACGTGGTTTCTGGGGTTAAACGGGTCTATCGCACTAAATGCAAAGCAGTCCGAATCTAAAATTTGTTGTCCCCTTTTTATTTTATGTTGAGCCATTATTAGTCTCCAAGGGATCTGGTGGGTTTTCCATTCTAAACTTAGCGGTTGTTCGTAGTCGCGCAATTCATTGCGCTCTACGCCTCATTCTCAGATGGGCATAAAAAGTCAATCTGCACGCCTTTTTGTTCAAATGCTTCTCGGAACGGTTCCCATTTTCTATCTAATGCCTGCAAGATGGTTGCTTTTTTATTTTCGTCACGCTCATAGACGATAGCAACTGCAATAAATTTTCTATCAGCTACGTCAAAATCGCTTAATGCTTCGGTAGTTGGGAATTCTTCAAAATCCGTTTCACTGCCATCCAACGGATTGATACGCACCATTGTGCAAATCGCCGGTCTCCGCATCAGATTCTGCAGCAACGTTTTGACAAAAAGATCGCCGATTCCTTTCCGTGTCTCTAAATTGACATATCTCTTATACTCGTTAAGAATTCGCCATCCATCATCAATGAGTGATGTTTCCTGCTGATCAAGAATCTGTTTAATTCGTTTCTGACACCGTTCTACACAGTCGGGTGAGGCATGCTCTGCCTCATCGTTTGCAGTTATGATAACGTTTGTATCCACGATAACAGCGTTCATTAACCCTCCACTTTTTCTTGACGTTTTTGCTGTGTCTTTGTCATTTGCTTGGCGCAATAGTGGTCCCTTCTATTAATCCAGTCTCTCTTTTTTGACGTCCCCTCTGTGCTTCTGTCATTGCAAACAGGTCTCCTATCTCGTCACCAAAAAAGTTTTCGGGCCAGTTCGCAATATTCCCGAATTCATTCATTTCTAACTTGTCAATTTCAGAAACGCCTTCATCGTTCCGGCAAAAGTGGAGGGCAGTCTGGTCGGCAGCAATCTTTTCCTCTGCGACGCGTCGTTGCAACCGATTTAGTAAATGTTCGCTGTGGCTTTCTATTAGAACTTGAAGTTTACGTTCGGTAACAACCTCAATCAGCAGATCCGCGAGTTGAGATTGAACTTTCGGATGCAGGTGCATTCCCGGTTGCTCCAAAATCAAGGTTGACCCATTTGGTGCATAATAACAATGCACCAAAACCGGTAGAAATTGTGCTAACCCGTAACCCATGTCCGCTAGTGTGACCTTCGCGCTATCAGGTGCCTTTTGAATAAGGACATCATAATCCCGATCCGTGCCTGCACTACTCCGTTTAATCGAAAAGGCATAACCAAGATCCATTTCTCTGAGCCACCATGAGATTCGATCCTCAATCGGTACGTCTTTTCCTTTATAAGGGGTTGTTCGTTGATCCACGCGCGCGTTAAGTAGTGAAGCAATCATATCTTCACCGGTCTGCCCTATGCTATCAGGATCTGTACCTTCCCAATGATAAAAGCGTTTCGGTTGAACACGAGTTGGTCCAAGAGGATAAACGCGATCAAATAAATTTTCAAACGCAGAAAAAAGCGGCAATAAACGTGGATACGATCCCCCTGTTAGGTGGCCATAACAATTTGTTACACTTACTGTGTCCATTCGCTTATCTCCGTAATAAAGGTGTCCGCTCTTCCACTTTATTTTCTGAATCGCCTCGGGACCAACAGTGTAAGAAAATTGTTCAATAAACAAACGGTCTGAATTTAGGCGGATAGCAGTGTCAAAAGTGAAGTTATCAATATCCAACGGAGCAAAATCATAACGCCGTCTGTATTCGTCAATTTGTTGAAAGGTGGTGATAGTTAGTGGTTTTTGGAGTTTGCATCCAAATTCCAACTCAAGCAATACATCTTCTTTATGTCCATGAATCACTTCAGGGAAGCTGCCGAGATTAACAAGAGAATTCTCGTCACCGAAAAAGAGTACTTCATCTGTTCCAATAGTCTGCTTCAGCAGCAGTAACATCTGCAAGAGACTGCTCTTGCCCGAACTATTGGTCCCAAAGAAACCTGTCAACTGCGCGAGTTTCACCTCACCGCTATCTTGCCACGACTTGAAGTTTTTCATCCGTATATGTGTAATCATTTTTTCTGCCTCCGTGTTCACTCTATTATACGTAGTTTCACGAGAAAATTCAAGAGAATCCAAATTGCAGCAGAGAGGTATGGATTTACAGAAAACGCTCTTAAAATCCGCGTAATCCGTGAAATCCGCGATAATCCGCGATTCAGACAGTTAACCCTTAAACCTTATATTCCTTCATCACTTCATCGCCATAGTGGTTGATAACCTTCACCGCGATTTTACCAGACTCAGGCTTCGGAAACGAGAGGCTCTCTGTCCGATAGAGTGCTTCCCACGCTTCCGCGTCAATCTCTGAATTTAACGCCCTTTGCAGCTGCTTATACGGCTCATCCGCACCTGTGAAATACGCATGTCGTACAAAAAACGCCTCACCGTTATAGGCGGTATCAATGAACCAACAGGCAATGTCATCCGGGGTATGAGAGTGGACTAACCCTTGCCTCGGATCGTAGACATCTACGCCTAAGAGTTTCACAGAAATCGTGTTATCTTGATGCGTTTCAATCTCCACATCCGGCTCCCCGAAGACCATGAACAGATTCCCCTCACCTGTATTCTTAAGTTCGCGGACCATGAGTTCTGGGCTCATCTTGACAGGAAGAATCTGGAGGCTGCCGATATGTATATCCTCATCGGCGGTGTAGCCCTCAAAAGCGAATCCCATAACGATGAGTAGATCAAATTTGGGGACCCGACGCACAGCTTCTTTAGCTGCTGCCTCTATCCACTGACGACCTACTGTGTCATATTGCGGACCGATGCTAATGGCAGTGCTCTGTGGATTGCCATTCGTATCTGTATGCACCGCCTCCGCATGCAACTATTCACCCGGGTGCTCTTCCAACCAGTCGAAAGTGATACGTTGATCCTTAAGACGATTTTGCACGCCTCCGGTTTTGAGATGCTCAAGGATATGCGTATGGTAATCTTGCGAAGTACTATCAGGAACAGACGTGGAGTCATCCTCTACTTGCGGTTGGGAAGGATCAAGAACAAGGTGTGGGGATAAACTTTCTACAGTAAATGGGCCTGTAACACGAATTTGTTTTCTGTTCTCATACGGTTGATCATAAAGCGTTTCATTTGTTCCACGTTTCGCTGTAGATATATCCATCTCGCTTTGCCTATCGCGTTTGAGAGATAGCCACTCGCGATGCAATTTCTGGAATTCTGCGTCCCATTCAGGATTAGTTTTGGTTGGTACTTCCCATTCCTCCCAGTTTTGCCCAATGAGACGGTTCATTTTGGTAAGAAGCGGATCCAGTTTCTTGGCATATTCAGCGTGGATGTCATCAATATCAGTGTTATTTGCTATGTCTGAAAGACTAATATATGGCAATGTTTTATAGACAAATCCCTGCTTGATGTCGTTAGAATCTACGAGGCGATAGCAAGAATATTTGGCAGACATAAGGCGGGGGCGGGACAAAGCGAGTGCAACACGAGACGTATCCACTGTTATCCACCCTCTACCCCACTGTTCCGCTACGTAGGCGGTTGTGCCACTACCACAGGTAGGATCGAGGACAAGGTCCCCCGGATCAGTTGTCATCAGTACACACCGTTGCACAACTTTAGGATTCGTTTCCACAACGTACATTCTTCCTGACCGAGATCCAGCGGTATCGGTCCATAAGTTGGTAATGGCCTGTCCCGGAAAATCATCAGCATATCGTATATAACACAACGTCTTTCCTAATGGGAGAAGTCTTCCCTGTTTAGTGAGACGATTTAACCCGTCTTGACTTGCAGCCCAGCCCCGATCACCAGACGGGAGATAGGTTCTTCCTTCAAATTTATACGCATAATTAGCACTTCCGCCTGTCTGTGATGAGACTGAATAATCTGCAAATCTCCGACTTCCTTCAGGAAGAAGGAAAGGATTTTCCATCTCTTCTTTCGTCATTCTCCTTCGTGTTCTATTCGGCAATTCAACGTTATAATAACGCCTTAAAAGCGGTTCAGCTGTCCGTTCATCGCGTTCCATATAGAGTTGATTATATTTTATTTGTCTTTTATCTTTTGCATACCACAATAGATAGTCAGATACTGATGCTAACTCTGTTGAAGAAGTCATATTTGCCCGAGTCCATGCGATTGTGGAGACAAAATTAGCATCCCCGAACACCTCATCTAACAAACATCGCACCCGGTGAACATTCTCGTCGCTAATCTGGACGAAGATGCTGCCGCTTTCTGTTAGCAATTCATGAGCAACAGTAAGGCGATCGCGTAGGTAAGCAAGATAGGAGTGAATGCCACGTTCCCATGTGTCTCGAAATGCTTTCACCTGTTCCGGTTGCGGCGTAACGTCTTCTATTTTTGTGTTACTGATTTCGCGTTTTCGTGTGCTGACCTGCCAATTACTACTGAATTTAATCCCGTACGGCGGATCAAAATAAATCATCTGCACCGCACCTTTGAGATGCTCTTTTTCGGCAAGGGAGTTCATCACTGTAAGCGAATCGCCTAAAATAAAGCGGTTCCGCCAGTTCTGTTCGTGTTCATAGAATTCAATTTTCTGGCTAAATTCAAGGTCGTTGAATCCTTCAAAGAGCATCTCTATCTGATCAGATTCCCTTTGCTGTTGGGCCCGAAGGTTTTCAATAATCGCTTGCGGCTGAATATGTTCCTGAACGTAGATTGGGACGGCTTGAACTTCAAGGTCGGTATCGTTCTGCTGGTCTTTGCCTTTCCAGACAAGTTGCGGGTCAAGTGCTACATCGCGCGGGTAGCGGGTCGGTGCGTTTTCCTCATCTTCTGCAAATCCGCTTAATTCTTGTGTTGGATTGTTCGGAAGTGTGTCAGGGTGTTCGTAATGGTCAATCGGTTTTTTCGGCATTGAATCTCCTCTGCTATTGTATTCTGGCGTATCACATCCGTTCTTTCAAGCGTGCAAGTTCTGCTTGGAGTCGCTCAACTTCGGCTTCAGCCTTCTCTGCTCTGGTTTGCAGCCATTCCTGTGCCCGTGGATTGTAAAGTGTAAGACCATCTTCCGTTAAATGGAAATTCAGATCCAATATCTCCGAACGGATCCCGCCATCACTGTCTGGAGCGATCTCAACATACGTCCCTGCAACAAGCCGAAACCCCATCAAGGGCGAGGGGAGGTACCTTCTATCCGGATCGTAGAGAAAATAGTCTGGGATATTCATACGTGCGTAGAGTGCCATCTTCTCATCTAAATCATTCTGATAGGTCCTTTTACTGGAAAACTCCATGACGAAGTCCGGGGGTTTTCCTTCTTCCCATACTTTATAGGTGCGGCGGAACTTCTGTCCGATCCCAAAACAGACAAGAATATCGGGAGAGACAGCCGTTCGTGCTGGGCCCTCTATGTCATACATCATAATATTCCCAGAGATATAGACTTCTGGGTTCTGCGAAAAATAGGTTTCGAGCATATCCTGCACACGCTTTATCCAATAAAGGTGGAGATCCGTATCAGCCATGGGTTTACCATCCGATTCAGGGTAGAGGTCTGTCGTTTCTGTGGGTGCATAAGGAAGGGAGTGCACGTTTGTGGGAGTTTCCATCGGTGTTCTCCTTTGCAGTTTCTGAGCATAAGTGGCCAAGTATTCAGTGAATAAAGCGCACACCGCTGCTGGCGAAGCCTGCAACCTCGCCGCTGAAATGTCCAAGGGATTATGGATTTTACAATATTATACAATGTGTGCTAAAAGAGTGCAAGAGAAAGGGATCGATTTTCATTTGATTGCAAAGGCAAAATCGGGTAAACTATTTTTACATCTCGTCCTGATATACCAACTACAAAAATACAAATTAAAAGGAGATACACAATGGAAAAAATACGTGAACTGATTACGCTCTTGGAATCTGGCGTTGAAGACTATGAAGCGCAGATGAAGGTTCTACAGACGGAACGGTTGAAATATATTCGGCTCGCTATGACGGACGGGTTCGGCACGGAGGAAGGCGACTCTAAAGAGTCATGGCTGCTTCACCTCAAACAACTTGAGGACTCACTTACACTCAGGCGGAATACGATACGACAGGCAATCGTGGAAACCGCAGAAGATATTCAGAAAGAGGAAAAGGCATGATACCGAGATTCACGTCTCCTACTATAGGAAAATGCTTGATATGCGTGCTGTTGTTGGTATGCGGTTTTATCGTCTCAACAACAGACGCGCAAGAGATGAACAGCACCCAGATCATTGAAGCAGCGATCCAACATCAGAATTTAGGGTTGGCATATCTTGAAGAGTCGCAGCCTTCAAAAGCAGTGGAGGCGTTTACTGCACTGATTGAACTACTTCCGAGTGAAGCGATCGGTTACGGTAACCTCGCCGTCGCACACTTGCGCTTACAGCAGGCAGACGCTGCCGAAGAATCGGTAAAACGCGGCATCGCTGTCGCACCCATGGATAGCCAGTTACACTTCATTTTATCCGAAGTCTATCAATTGCAGCAGAAAAGCGATTTAGCAGTCGAGGCGATGAAGGAAGCCGTACGCTTAGCCCCCGATGAATTGGAGTTTCGCTACAAACTCGTCCGCCACTATCTTGGACAACGAAACGACTCAGAAGCACAGCAGGAGGCTGTCCGGCATCTTCAAGAACTTTATGCCCGATCACCTGTGAATATCGTTGTGCTGATGAAGTTGACACTCGGCTTGTTGGCGCAGGAGGACCTCGAAGCCGCTGGAGACCTCTGTCAGGACCTAATGCTCCTTTTAGGCGATACCGATGCAGAAAAACTTGCATACCTCACACAAGGAATAGACGCGATAGAAGCAGGCGATTTAAAACTCGCTACACGCAATATCCGAATTTTTGAGAACTTGCACCGAGCAAGTCCCCGTTATCAGCAAGGCATCGGCGAATTGGTGACCGACATCCTTGGGCATCCGATAGAGACGTTCAGCCCAGGGTTTCGTGCACGAATCATCGCTAAACAGACGCTACCGATTGATGTGGAATTTGTGGATGTCACCGAACAACTTGGACTTAGCAATGTAAAGGCACTGTTACCCTTAAGAATACCCACTGCTGTATCTTTTGTGAACTCTGATAACGATGGAAAACTTGATCTGTATATAAGCGGTTCTGATTTTGCAGGGTTGTACCAGAATACAGAGCAAAAAGTTCAGTTTGCGTTGTATCGGAATATAGGGGAACAGTTTGATGCAGTTACAATCCTCAGAGATGAGCAAGAACTTACAGAGCAACCAAATCTTCACGTGGCTGTTGCGGATATGAATAAAGATGGGATACAAGATCTTCTATTCCAAACTGCCGAGGGAATAGTATATTTCTGGGAAACTACAGAAGAGAATGAAGGCGCAGTTCCCGTCGTCTTATATGAACATGAACAGCCGGTAACAGATATAGGAGTCCTCCATCCTGTCGATTATGACCATGACGGCGATTTAGACCTCTTTACAGCCGGTGCCACGATGTATCGGAATAATAGTGATGATGAAAATAAAGAGAGTGATGATGAAAATAAAGAGGATGAAAGATTTACTGATGTTAGCGAACAGACCTTTGTAAAAACAGCCGCGCCGCAATCCGCTCCTGCCGAAGTATTTTCCGCTGATTTTGATGACGACGGTGATATAGATATTTTTACCATACACCGCGAAACCGGATGTACCCTTTACGATAACCTCCGCCAAGGCAAACTCCGCGCGGTTTCCGATGAGACTGGAATTTCGCAGGATGTCCATTACACTGCAGCCGCTGTCGGTGATTATGATAACGACGGAGACATCGATATTTTCTTATCGACAGCAGATCAGATCCACCTCTACCTCAATAGAGGAGATGGAAGTTTTATGAGCGATCCGCGCTTAGAGGCGGGTGTGCGTGATCTGTCACCCACGCTATTGAAAAACATAGATTACGATAACGACGGATTTGTTGACCTCTGGGTGAGTGGCAAAGATGGAATGTTCCTATTCCGAAACGACGGCACCGGACAATTTGCCGAACCGTATCCGCTCATAGAAACCGTCACACCAACGGAGGGCGCGATCCTCCACAACGCACTCGCTGGAGCCGTCGGTGATTACGACAACGACGGCGATCTCGACCTCTTTTTCATCAATGGCAAAGGACAACTCCGCGCATTGCAGAACAACGGTGGAAATAAAAACAACTGGATACAGGTCCGATTAGAAGGTATTACTACTGGCAATAACAAGGTAAACAGAGACGGTATCGGCTCGAAATTAGAGGTGAAAGTCGGTGATCTGTATCAACTGCAGTATGTATCCGAACAGGTCTCCCATTTCGGGTTGGGTGCGTTTGACGCTGCAGATGTTGTGCGCGTTGTCTGGACGAACGGCGTGCCGCAAAATGTCATCAAACCTCAGTCAAGACAACGGATTCTGGAGAAGCAGATACTGAAAGGTTCCTGTCCGTTTCTATATGTTTATGATGGTGAGCAGTATCAATTCGTTACCGATCTGCTCTGGCGCGCGCCGTTGGGACTTGTCACTTCAATGGGATTCGTTGCACCTGATGAAACAAAAGATTTCGTGAAAATTTCGGGCACACAAATACAACCAAAGTCTGGTAAATATTCCATTCAGATAACAGAAGAACTATGGGAAACCGCCTATTTTGACGAAGTTAAACTGATAGCCGTCGATCACCCAGCAGGTACTGACATCTTCGTAAACGAACAGTACACACCGCCACCGTTTGCAGAATTCAAGGTTTACGGGGTCGAAGAGAAACTGCACGCGAAATCTGCGGTCAACCATCGCGGTGAAGATGTTTCCGATGCCTTGAAAACGTTTGATTACCACTACGCCGTTGAGCACGCGCCTGGTCCCTACCAAGGTGTTGTTGAACCGCACGCGATCGTCCTTGACCTCGGCGATGTACCGAATGACACACCTTTGACGCTATTTCTTACTGGTTGGATTTTCCCGACGGATACCAGCATCAACGTTGCCTTGTTCCAAAATCCTGGAATTAATCCGAGTTTTCCTTCAGTTTCTGTAAAAGATGAAACAGGACAATGGAAGACCGTTATTGATATGATTGGACTGCCGGCAGGTAAAAACAAGACAATTACTGTTGATCTGACAGGCAAATTTCTGTCGGATGACCGACACGTTCGGATTGAGACCGATATGCAGATTTACTGGGACGCGGCGTTTTTCACTGTCGGCGCACAAGACGTACCGATAGAGATGACGGCGTTGAATCCCGATAGCGCCGATCTGCACTACCGTGGCTTCTCCGAAATGTATCGTCCGAACCCGCACGCACCGCACCTCTTTGATTACCAGAAAGTAACAATGGATGCACAATGGCGCGACCTTGCAGGGTATTACACCCGTTATGGTGATGTCAACCCACTATTGCAAGAGGTTGACGATATGTACGTTATCCTCAATGCTGGTGATGAAATTACAGTAGAATTTGATGCCTCACGCCTCTCCGAATTAAAACCGGGGTGGGTGCGCGATTTTATCCTCTATAGCGACGGATGGGACAAAGACGGCGACATCAACACCCTCACATCACAGACGGTTGAACCGCTGCCATTTCATGGGATGTCCGCCTATCCGTATCCGAATACCGAGCACTATCCAGACGGCGAGGCGCATCGTCGGTATCGGCTTGAATACAACACACGGCGCGTGGAGCACCATTTACCACCGTTGAACAGTCATACAGTAAAGTAGAGAGTATTGTTAAATCTTTGTTGCAAGAAGGATTCTGACTTTATTCTCATACGGCTACTATGAGACGGGCGCGATGTCATCCCCAATTCGGCGCAAAGGGAGATACAGACAAAGCGTCGCGATTACCAAGATGCCAGCCAGTACAGCGTAAGGATACGCCTCCTTCGCGTAGAGCCAGCCGCCGAGCAGCGGCCCCAAAATGCGCCCTAAACTTAGAAAGGCATCCATAATACCAATAGCAGCGCCTTGACCAATCCGAGTCTGCTTAGAAATCCACGATGTATTCGTCGGACGGATCAATTGATTACCGATGCCAGCGATGGTGAGATACAAAGTCAGCGATGCAAAGGAGTACGCTGTGAGTAATAGCACCATGCCGAGGGCGTTGAGCAGCAACCCTATGAGGACGATCCGCCGTTCCCCAAACTTATTGATTAACCTACCGAGCAACCCACCTTGTAGTGGCACAACAATCGCCCCCATAACCATGAACATCCACCCCATTTCTCTCTCTCCATAGTTCCACTTGTCTTCAATGAAAAGTGGAAAAGTCATCTCCAACCCTGAGAAACTGAAGGTGGAAAAAAATGCGACAAGAAAGAGAGGGGTAAGCGGCGATTTTAAAGTTGTCTGACGAAAGATCTCACGCGGAGAGACCCATTCATGTCGGTCTTCAAGGCCCTCGTCTGTTGGACTCTTCTGGAGCGATTCTGGCAGTAAAACAAGCGCGAAGATAAAGGTAAGCAGCGACAACCCCCCTGCAACAAAGAACGGCATATCGTGGCTGCCCATGACACCACCGATCGCTGGGCCGAGGATGAAACCGAGTCCCATCGCTGCGCCCATTAATCCCATGCCTCTGCCGCGTTCCGCTGATGTGGTTACGTCAGCGACATAAGCCATGACACTCGGCAGCACCGCCGCTGAAGCGATACCTGCTGCACTACGCGCAATGAAGAGCCAAACGTAATCTGTCGCCAATCCGAAACCAATTAAAGCCACAGCATTCCCAAGCAGCCCAAGCAGAATCGCTGGTTTTCTACCGTGTTTATCCGATAGCCTGCCCCAGATCGGTGCAAACAGCAGCTGCATCCCGGAATAGATGGACATTAATATCGCGATTTCAGTAGTGGTTGCCCCAATCTCTTTGGCGTAATAGGCGAGGTTCGGAATGATGATGCCAAACCCAAGCATCACGAAAAATAGGGTTAAGAACAGAAGAAGCAGTTTTGATTTTTCCATCTAAGATGAACGCGAGAACCCGCGGCAATGAATCCAGACCTTTTCCGCTCCACTGGACTGCATGCAATTGATGAAATCCGAGGAGCAATTCTATAGATATAATATCATTTATTATATCAGGTTTGAGGAAAGCCATCAAGATAAAAACGGGATGGATGATGTGCCCTTTCGCTGTAAAGGTTCACAATTTCACTGCATTATAAGACAAAATTCTGCCATGAAAAAGTGCAATTAGAGACACACCGATTGGAAAATATATAGTGGAAATTTTCGCAGATTTTTGCTATTATAAAAATGGTTTCATAATTTTAAAAACATTCAACACTCGAACTTATAAAAAAATATTGGAGGAAAGATGGCAACCGAATTTGTGCATCTACACAACCACAGCGAGTACAGCATGCTTGACGGCGCGTGCCGTATCCAGGACATGGTTGATTGGGCAGTTGAAAACAGCGCGCCGGCTGTTGCTCTCACCGACCACGGCAACATGTTCGGCGCGTGGGAACTCTACGATAAAGCGACAAAGGCAGGGATCAACCCGATTGTCGGGTGTGAGGTATATGTCGCACCCGGTGACCGAAAAAAGCGCGGGAAGGAACAAGGAGGTCCCTATCACCTCACGTTGCTTGCAGAAGATGCAACCGGTTACCAGAATCTCCTAAAATTAGTATCGCTCGGATACACAGAGGGGTTCTACAGCAAACCGCGCATTGATATGGAAATCCTGCGCGAACACCACAATGGAATTATCGCACTCACAGGGTGTATCCAAGGACAGGTACCACAACTCCTCTGTTCAAGTCGGCGAGAAGAAGGTATCCAAAACTTCAAGACGTTGATGGAGATAATGGGAGAACGGAATCTCTACGTTGAAGTCCAGAACCATCATATTGACAAGGAGCTTGAGGCATATCCAATAATGGTTGAATTGGCAAAAGAGTTTGGGCTACCGCTCGTCGCTACAAACGATTGCCACTACCTCCGCAAATCAGACCACGAGATGCACGATGTCCTCCTCTGTATCCAGATGAAGAAGACTGTCAACGATCAGCAGCGGATGCGGTTCGACAATCATTTCTACTTTAAAAGTGTTGACGAAATGCGAGAGGCATTGAAGGATTATCCACCTGAAGCCATCAGCAACACACTCGAAATCGCGAATCGGTGCAACCTAAAACTTGACTATGGCGAAAGTGTGATGCCAAAATATGAGGTTCCCGAGGGGTATACAAACGATAGTTACCTTAGGGAGTTGTGCTACCAAGGCTTAAGCGAAAAGTTTGGGGGTGAACTCTCAGAACCTGTTAAACAAAGACTTGATTACGAACTTGATATTATTAGCAAAACAGGCTACCCCGGCTACTTTCTGATTGTATGGGACTACGTTAAATACGCACATAAACAGGGCTATCCGCTCTCCGCACGCGGTTCTGCGGCAAGCAGTTTGGTACTGTATGCCCTCGATGTAATTACCTTCAATCCGATGGACTACGACTGTCTCTTTGAGCGGTTTCTGAACCTCGAACGCATCAGTCCGCCCGATATTGACATTGATTTCGCGGATCGCGCCCGTGAGCATGTTATTGACTATCTCGTCCAAAAATACGGTGAAGATTCTGTCGGTAAAGTCGCTACCTTTGCTACATTAGGTCCAAAGGCTGCTATCAAGGATGTCGGACGCGCCCTTGAAATGCCGCTTGAAGATGTTGTTCGGTTAACAGAACTCATTCCACCTATTCTTGGCATAACACTTGATGAAGCCTTGGAACAGGTGCCTGATTTTCAGAAACTCGCTGAACGTCCTGAATACCGAGAATTGATGGATCTCAGTAAAGCCGTTGAAGGCATTAAACGGCACGTTTCTTGCCACGCCTCTGCCATCGTTGTCTCAAACGGTCCACTCACTAACTATGTCCCACTGTTCAAGGATAAACATGACCAAGTCGCCTCACAGTTTGAAGGTAAAACTGTTGAAGGTGTCGGGATCGTCAAGTTCGATTCGCTCGGCTTACGCAGTCTTACTGAAACCTACGACTGTCTACAGATGATCAAGGCGAATCACGGTAAGGACATCAAGTTGGAAGAGATACCCTTTGATGATGAAAAAACCTACTCGCTTATCAGTGAAGGACTCATCGCCGGTTTATTCCAGTTAGAGGGATCCTCTGGTATGTATCGAGTCGTCATGCAACTCAAACCCGATAACTTTGAGGAATTCTCCGCAATTCCCGCTCTCTATCGTCCGGGCCCCATAGAAAGTGGGATGATGCAACAGTTCATAGACAGAAAGAACGGGTTACAAAAAGTAGAATATCTGCATCCAACGCTTGAAAACGCGCTCGAAAACACCTACGGTGTGTGTATCTATCAGGAGCAGGTGATGCAAATCGCGCGCGATATGGCAGGCTTTACACTTGGTGAGGCGGACATCCTCCGCTCTGCAATGGGAAAGAAGGACGAGGCACTCCTCAAAGCGCAACGTGAGAAATTTATTGAAGGGGCGACCGGAAAAGGAATCTCTACCGAAGAAGCAGAAGAGGTATATGATCTACTTGAACCTTTCGGCGGTTACGCTTTCAATAAATCGCATACCGTTGCTTACTCAATGTTAGCCTATCACATGGCATATCTGAAAACGCACTATCCGCACGAATTCATGGCGGCAATGATGACTGGAGAAGCAAGCGATTCAAAGAAAATTACCCGTTACCGCGCTGAATGTAAAAAACTTGCTGATTTCTTGGGTGTGGAAATCAACCTGCTCCCCCCAGATGTCAACAGTAGTAGAAGAGAATTCACTGTAGATGGCAACGATATCTGTTTCGGGATTGTTGCCTTGAAAGGTATTGGTGATGCCGCTATTGATTCCATTGTGGAAACACGGGAGGAAAGCGGTTCCTTTGCCTCGCTACAGGATTTCTGCGAACGCGTGGATACGAAACAGGTGAATAAACGCGCTGTCGAAAGCCTGATTATGAGCGGCGCATTTGATTCGCTTGAAGGCCATCGGGCGCAATACATCGCGAGTTTAGAGAATATTATCAAAGCAGCGCAGAACGCGCAAGCTGAGCGCGATCGCGGACAGATGAGTCTCTTTGGGGACGGCGAGGAAGCACCGACAGCAACCGTAGCACTCGTAGCAGCACCCGAATTGGACCCATTGGAACGGCTTATGCGAGAAAAGGAGCAGCTCGGCTTCTATGTTTCCGGACATCCGCTTGAAGAATATGGCGACATCATCGAAAACTACACAAGCACAAGCACCCAGAGTCTCGCTGAAAACCGTATTGACTCCGAAGTCGATGTGGCCGGTATGCTTACGGAAGTGAACAATCACACTACGAAAAAAGGGGAGTCCATGGCGGTTATCGAATTGGAGGATTTGGAAGGTGCCGTAAAAGTCGTCGTTTTCCCGGATGCATACAAAAGTGCTGTTGAACTTGTCGAAGGAAAAGTGGTTTGGATTCGTGGTACCGTCAAGCTTGATAACAGAAACCGCAATTCTGACTCTGATGAGGATATGCAAAAGGAGGCACTGCAGATCCAAGCGAACAAGATATTGGATATTGAGTCTGTCGCGGAACAGCAGACATCTGCGCTTGAGGTGACGATTCCAGAATCTGACCTTGAAAACACCGAGAAATTGGCGGCACTTCAGGAAATTGCGCGTGCCAACAAAGGCGACCACGATCTGATTTTACGCCTCATGAGTTCCCGGTACGGCGAAGTTATTGCGCGGTGCGCCCAGAAATACAATATCGCATATAAACCGCAAATTATTGAGCAGGTTGAGGGACTGTTTGGTGAAAATTGCATCAAGCCGAGCAATCGCACGATACGCGGCAAGAAAAGCCGCACCTCACACATGGATTTTGTTTAGGTAAGGAGATTCATTATGCAGTACCGGACACTCGGTAAAACAGGACTCAGCGTATCAGAGATCGGTTACGGCGGTGGTAGGGTCCGCCCAGAACATGATGAGACAGTCCTCGTCAAAATGCTCCATTACGCGATGGATTGCGGTCTCAACTTTCTTGATACTGCGCCCAATTATGGTGGTGGCTACAGCGAAACGGTCATCGGTAAAGCAATTGCGGGGCACCGGGAAGCGTGCATTGTTGCTACCAAAACGGAAGCTTATGATCCAGAAGGGATCCTCACAGATGTAGAAGGCAGCCTACAACGACTCGCTACCGACTATATTGATGTGCTACAGTTCCACGGCGGTTGGTTCTACGCGGAAGAGATAGACCAGATTCTGAATAACGGTGGGTTAGAAACGTATCTAAAATTAAAGGCGGATGGAAAAGTTCGGTTTATCGGATTTTCTGCGGACGGTCCCTCCGGCGGCACGGAGCAGCTAATCGCCACCGGACAGTTTGATATGATTCAGACCCACTACAATCTGATGTATCAGAGCACCTGTGATGCATTCGGCAGACGCGGTATTATCCCCGATGCCGTCGCACAAGAGATGGGGATTGTACTGATGCGTTCTACGACCAGTAACGCCTTCCAGAACCTCATGAAGCACTGCTTTCCGAATGAGATGGCAGATGTTGATGTAGATAGTTTTTTGCTGAACTATTCCCTCTCAAACCCAATGGTAAATGTCGCACTGATGAGCCTGCAGAGTATTGACGATGTGGACTGGACAAATGCCGTATCAGATAACGTTGATGCTCGCTTAGATCTGCAAGTGATTCATGGAAGGTAGTTAAACCTATGAAGATGAGAGATTAGAGGAACAGGCTTTAGACTTGTTAGACGGTTGTATCTGGCGCGCCGAAAAGGAAATGGATATCTCCATGGTACAAAATATGTCCCAAGTCAAAATGATTTGGCACGCGATCAAGGGGGCGTATGGAAGGCAGTTTGAGGTTAGCGATGAAGTGATTTTTGACAACTTTGAGGACGCAAACGATGCATCCTGAAACGACAGGCAGGACAAGGTTACCCGCTATGGTATTCGCGGAGGTCTCTCATCTACAGATGCCACCTCTTTGCTTATGATTTCCACAAGGTGATAGGCGTACCGTCCTACATCCTGGATCTCTGTCCCTCTATCCTCAAGTCTCACTTTTAGTGTGTAGATATACCCCGGTTCAAAGTCAAATCCTTGTATGCCTTCATAGAAAAATTCCCATCGTTGGCGTTCTTCATTGAATTCAAGATAACACTCTTGCTCAAAAGCTCCCACACAGTCTACTTTATAGGGTCCGATGATGAGCGTCTCTGTATGTTCATCCCAACCACATCCAATGATGAAGGAGAAGAGGATTAAGGTGATTAAGAGTTTGTGTTTTGTTGGGGATGGCATATTTTCCTTTATCGCATAGACCATGGAACTTATTTCAGAACTCAGTTTTTTGATTCTATCGACTTTACAAAACACACCTTCTTTTCCACCAGAAACTTCAATCCAGAATCCCTGCGGTAAGGTTTGAATTTAGAGCAGTCTGCTGTCAATTCATGAATCAAGATCCAGTACTGGTCGCAATGATAGTATGAATCGCAATCAATTGTGGTATTAAGAAAGTCAACAACCTTTTCCCTATGCTGTTTTAAGGCAATAAGCATTGCCATTGACATACAATCTTTTGTTCCAATAATTTTTTCAGCAAGATCGTCACTGACTTTTTGCCCCTTAATTCCCATAAAGTACAAACTCCAACAAATGGCATCAGAACGTTGAAACTTAATAGATTGCTTCAGAACAGGAGTTATGTCTAAGTCTGAGCCTACACCATTTTGTTTTGCTACCTGACAAAGAATCGGAAGAACACTAGGTCTATGAACCGCTAGGGAAATAAGGTACTTGAGAAAAAAATCAGCACTATTTTTGTCAAATTTCTTAGAGTTAGCAAGCATACGCGTTGCATATTTCAAAACACTCCCCTCAGGATGATGCTTTTGAAGATCAACTGCCAAATCCAGAAAACTCATGATATCTCTAGGGGATGGCTGACGCTGTGGTGGAATGTTGTTTCTCAAAACTATTACCCATTGGTCTTGGTATGCAAGAGGTAATTCTTCAACTATCACTTTCGTGGGATTAAGGCTCAAGAGATACTTTCGTAATTCCTGCTCAAGCTTCAGAACGAAATCCTCTGCTTCTTCGCGGGTTTCACAATAACACTCATAATCATCAATATACCGTACAAATTGATAGGCATGGCATAGAGTTTCATCTACCTTGGATAAGATGAATTCGGAGATAATATGTGATGTTGCCGGGCCAATAGGTATTCCTTGCGTTTCTGATCTTTTTACGTCTCTTTGTGCTGCATCGAGTTGGTTGTACCATAGTTGTTGTTCATTTGAATTTACCTTTGCTTTATCACGACCGACCACCGCCCATGGAATTGAATGTGTATAGATAGAGGGGAAAAATAATGCAATGTCCGCCTTAACTCTATAAAACTTCCCAGTTGAAATTTTTAATTTAAATCTCGCATCTGAAAGTTTGCTGTAGTTCATTACTGAAATCTGTCCAAGGTCTTCCCACTCCCCCATTATTAGTCTTCCTGTATCATGTTTCGTTGGCTTTTCACGACTATTAGGATTTTCACATATGTATGAGAGTTTATCCCAGTTTTCTGATAAGGATTTACATAGGCGCGCGTAAGGGGATGGATGTGGAATATGGAAAAGACGAGTCACAAGGTTAAATCGAGTCGCACGATATTCAATTTGATCATAACCTGTAACTTTTCCTTTATCCTGCCTTTTTCTTTTATAGTTTTCAAGCATTTCATCTGCAATATCTGGTGTGAAATTTTCGGTCGAAAAGGCTGGGAACGGTATATCGTCCGGATATTTTTTTCCTATTGGTAGGTAATTGTAGCGCAATAAAGCATTATAAACAAAATCTTTGTCAGGAATTTGGTTACACATATTATGTCCGTAAAAAAATCCTCAAAAGTTTCAGTTTGCCATTCCGCTTAGTTTCATATATTGCTATTCAAGGAACTGAAGTGCTTTCTCAGATCTGGCTTTAGTATCCACGTCGCCGGCCTTTTTCGCAAGTCTCAAGGCTTTTCGGAAATCCTGCTTTGCCTCCGAAGTGCGATTGAACAAAGCTTGCGCGACTCCTCGATTATAGTATGCTTTGGCATCATCCGGTTTAAGTTGTATTGCCTTATCATAATCACTTATCGCAGCGGAGTATCGTCTCAACTCTACCTTCGCAGCTCCCCGATTGATATATGTTTTGGCCTCATCAGGTCTGAGTTGTATTGCCTTATCATAATCACTTATCGCAGCGGAGTATCGTTCTAACCGTGCCTTCGCAAGGCCTCTATTGTAGTATGTATCCGCCTCATCGGGTTCGAGTTGTATTGCCTTGTCGTAATCACTTATCGCAGCAAAGTATTGACCAAGGTAGTACTTCGCAAGACCCCGATTGTAGTATACCATGGCCTCATCAGGTTTGAGTTGTATCGCTTTATTGAAGTCGTTTATCGCAGCAAAGTGTTGACCAAGCTCTGCCTTTGTGATCCCTCGATTGATATATGCATCAGCAAAAACAGGTTTGAGTTGTATCGCCTTATTGTAATCGCTTATCGCAGCGGAGTATTGACCAAGCTCTGCCTTTGCAGTTCCCCGACTGCTGTATGCAAGTGCATTATTGGGTTCGAGTTGTATCGCTTTGTCAAAATCATTTATCGCAGCAAAGTGCTGACCGAGGTCTGCCTTTGCAGTTCCCCGATTGATATATGCATCAGCAAAAACAGGTTTGAGTTGTATCGCCTTATCGTAATCACTTATCGCAGCAAAGTGTTGACCAAGATGTGCCTTGGCAACTCCCCGATTGTGGTAGGCATCGGCATCATCGGGTTTGAGTTGTATCGCTTTATCATAATCACTTATCGCAGCAAAGTATTGACCGAGCTTTGCCTTGGCAACTCCCCGATTGTAGTATGCATCGGTATCATTCGGTTCCAATTGTATCGCTTTATCATAATTGGCGATGGCAAGATGGTATAATTCTAGTTCGTAACATGCGTTACCGCGCAGGAAGTAGGTTTCGGCAGAGATCGTTTGATTGGCTTGCGATAAAGGTTTCGCCGGTTTTGAGAGCGTTAGCAGTGTTTTGAGATAATTTGAAGGGATGGCAAAATTGAGATTCTGTGCGTCAAGATCTCGATGAGCAGCAACAGAAACGCCTATAACTTCGCCCTTACTATTTAGCACAGGGCCACCGCTGCTTCCCGGTGAGATTGGTGCTGTCATCTGGAAACGTTCTTTGGTATATTTGTCTCGGCGGCTGCTGATAATACCATCTGAAAATGTGCCTTCCAAACCTTTTGGGTTACCTGCAACATAAACCGTTTCGCCAATTTTGACAGCATCGCTGTTGCCAAGAGGTAGGGGTTTGATACCATACGCCGAGACCTTTAGGAGCGCGAGGTCGTTGTCTTCGTCGGTTGCAGTCCAGCCTTCAATTTTATAGGTCGTGTATTTACCGACTAACTTTGCCGTACCGCTCGCTGTACCTGCAATCACATGGTAATTGGTGGCGATGAGGTTGGGTTTGACAAAGAAGCCGCTGCCAAAACCGAGGGTTTTGCCGTTGCTATCCTTCATCTCTAAATAGACGGTGGCGGCTAACGCTTTTTCAGCGATTTCTGGGACGGTTTGAGCAGAGGCAATACTTATATTGCAAAACAGAAATATTCCAATAAGTGCTACCAGAAACTGATGGCAGAGTGATTTGCTCTGATATTTCACCGAGAATCCTCCTCCTTATTTATGCCGTATCAAGCCACGCTTCCAATGTTTGTTCAGGGTCTATTTCTGGATTGAAGACTAATAATCTTTCGTTCTGGGCAGCTCTCAACAGGCGTTGATCGGAGGCAACGAGAACTAACGTGTCTCCAGTGCTGCGAAGTTTTACAGCAACATTCAAAGCAGAACGTAACACCATCGCATCAACACTGTTGAGGGAGTACGTTTCAATCAAATTTAGGGATGCCCAAACAAGTGGATATGGAACAGGAAGCGTTTGAAAATCAGATTCATCAGAGGTTACTTCACGGGTTAAGTTCACAACTGCATGTGTGAATTCGTATGGTGTGATACGTCCGTCGTTCTTCTTACGGACACAGATCCAAAAGACTTCTGCTGCGCCAATGCTCAAACATTTTAACTGGTTTAAAGGAGTGTTAACAAAAAGGTAATCAACATTATGACTACCGCCCTCTTCAGTATACCGTTTGACAAGTGCGCTTGCATCAAAATAAAAATGATACACTGTTATTTCTCACGTTCCTCAATAATCGCACGGCTAAACTCATTATCCTCAGCACGAATGCGGCTTGCCATACTTTTGCGGAGATCCTCAACAGGAATCGGTTCCACATCGGCAATTCCCATTCTTTCAAGGAGTTCGTTCATAATTCTCGCCCCTTCTTTCTTATCTGCTGTATGTGCCTGATCCTCTACCTCGGTATGGGCATGCTGTGGAGCATTCGGCACCAATTCATCAACAAGCCAAGAGAGTTGTAGTGTTACGTGTTCTAGTACCTTCTCCAATCGATCTAACCGTTCGGCTAAGGTTTCAACTGTTTCAGCCATTGTCAAAACCTCCTTTCGTTATCATATAAGTTATGGAAAATTGAACCTCTTTATAAACAAATGATAACATATTCTATGAGCAGATATCAACTATATTTCATAAATCCTTAGAACCATTCAGATACCGTTTATAGGTTGTTAGTTTTGGATATACTATAGATTTGCATCTTAATCTCACCCCATCGGACAGCCAACTTTCCTTGAAATTCTACATCCCGTGCGATTTTTAAGGTCTCTTCCAATCCTTTTTCGGCGGCAGTTTTCACATCTTCCGGTTCAACAGCCGCATTGCCAATGTATACTTCGTCGATGAACCCCTTAAACGGCGGACCACTGATAATCGCAGGCACTTGTGGTGTTCCTGGATCGATATCTAACGGCACTTCTGTGTCAAGTTCGCCATCAACATAGGCGCGCCGGACTTTCTTATCGTAGGTGAAAGCCACGTGATGCCACGTTCTATCGACAATCAACGCTTTACTGTTAAAGTTTCCTCGATCTCGCAACACTGGCGTACCGAAAGCACAATGGAGTCGTCCATTATCCCTATGAACAAACATCGCATAGTTCCGATCGGGCCAGGCATCTTTACCGACAATCATCCGCCAACCGGTGGCGAGATCCTCAACATTAACCCACGCCATCAGCGTAAATGTCGGCGTTGTGAACACATCATCGTGCGGAATCTCGATCTTATCTCCGGCACCGCTGAAGGAGAGTGCTTTTCCAAATTTCCCGTCAACGACTTTAGGTTTCCCAAAAACTTGTCCATTGTGTCCGTTACCTGAAGCATCTTTAACCGTTTTGTCTATGTCTTCATCAAAGAGCCAGATACCCAAAATTGTCTCTTCATCAATTTTTGCGTCGCCAGAGAGAGCAAAGCCTAAGCAGAAAAGGGCAATTGAAAGTCGAGTAAAAGTTTTCATTGTTTTTCTCCTCTATTGATAAAGATATGGCGCGCCTGCGAAGCGCGCCTATTGAGAGGGATTTGGTGCCCTTACTAAGCGGACAAGAAATTCCGAATCACGTAATCCAGAATCCCGCCGTGTTTGTAGTATTCTACCTCCACCGGTGAATCAATTCTGACTAACAATTCCGTTGTCTGTGTCTCCCCATTTGCGCGGACGATTTGCATTGTCGCCATCTGTCCCGGCTGGAGGTCGTCGGCGAAGCCAGTGATACTGATAACTTCACTACCATCGAGGTTAAGCGTCTGCGCATTTTCACCAGTTTTGAACTGCAACGGTATAATACCCATACCAATAAGGTTACTGCGGTGGATCCGCTCGTAACTCTCAACGACAACCGCTTTGACACCTAAGAGTTTCGGTCCCTTCGCTGCCCAATCGCGGGAACTCCCCATGCCGTAGTCCTGTCCAGCAAAGATGACAGTCGGGATACTGTTTTCTTGGTAGTGGAGTGCCGCCTCGTAGATAGTCGTCTGCGTCTCGTCTGGATACTGAACTGTAACCCCGCCTTCTATATCCGGTGTCATCAGGTTGCGGACACGGCGGTTCGCAAAGGTACCGCGGCTCATCACGCGGTCGTTACCGCGTCTGGAACCGTAGGTGTTAAAATCTCGTGTTTCGACACCGCGTTTTTGGAGATATTCACCCGCCGGAGTCGCCGCAGCGATCGCACCTGCTGGTGAGATATGGTCGGTCGTGACAGAATCACCGAAAATACCGAGGATGCGTGCGTTCACAACATCCGAGATAGGCGCAGGCTCGCGCGCAAAGCCTTGAAAAAATGGTGGATGCTGGACATAAGTGCTTTGCTCGTTCCACGGATAGAGAACGCCCGTCGCGCCAGCAAGTTCTTCCCATTCCGGTGCTTGGTTGCCGATCGATTCGTACATCTCTTTGAATGTGCGTCGATCAACCGCTGTGCCAATCATCTCAGCAATCTCTTGACGCGTGGGCCAAATGTCGCGCAGATAGACGGCTTCGCCAGCAGCGTTATGTCCAAGGGGTTCCGTAGCGAGATCAATGTCAATGCGACCTGCGATGCCGTAGGCGACGACAAGTGGCGGCGACATCAGGAAATTCGCTTTTATCTCTGGATGTACACGCGCTTCAAAGTTTCTGTTGCCACTCAAAACACTGGCGGTGACGAGATTCCCCGTATCTATCGCCGCTTGAACCACATCGTTGAGGGGGCCGCTGTTACCGATGCAGGTTGTGCATCCGTAGCCTACGACGTTATAGCCGAGTGCCTCAAGATAGGGCAACAACCCTGTATTTTGTAGATATTCAGTTACGACACGGGAGCCGGGGGCTAAACTTGTTTTGACGTAATGGGGAACACGCAGCCCTTTTTCAACCGCTTTCTTGGCGAGCAATCCCGCACCAATCATCACGGAAGGGTTGCTGGTATTCGTGCAGCTCGTAATCGCGGAGATAACAACAGAACCGTGGGTTACATCATTGCTACCGCCTGTATTTTCCGTCACACCAAATCCATCGTCCGCTACAGGGCGTGTGAGGAGTTCACTGAAAGTCTGTTTGACATCCGACACCGCGATGCGGTCTTGCGGTCGCTTCGGTCCAGCGATACTCGGTTCGATGTCGCCAAGATCAATTTCAAGCACATCCGAATACTCGACTTCTCCAAGGCGTGGGATCCCGAATATCCCTTGCGCTTTAAGATACGCCTCTACCGTGCTAACGTGTGTTTCATCCCGACCCGTGAGACGTAGGTATCGCATCGTCTCTGCATCAGGCGGGAAAAATCCGATCGTCGCGCCGTATTCAGGGCACATATTAGAGATCGTCGCACGGTCAGGTAGCGAGAGTGCTTCTACACCTTCGCCAAAGAACTCGACAAATTTGCCGACGACTGCAGCAGCTCTGAGACGTTGCGTCACAGTTAACACGAGATCTGTTGCGGTAACACCGTCTTGTAGTTCGCCTTTGAGGTGGACACCGAGCACTTCTGGTGTCAGGATATAAACCGGTTGACCTAACATCGCTGCTTCCGCTTCAATACCGCCGACACCCCACCCGACGATCCCCAAACCGTTAATCATTGTCGTATGCGAATCCGTACCGACGACAGTATCCGGATAGGCGAGTGAATCTTCTGTCATGACGACTTTCGCTAGATATTCCAAGTTCACTTGATGGACAATACCAATAGAGGGTGGAATGATATTGAACTTTTCAAACGCCTGCTGTCCCCATTTCAGGAATTCATACCGTTCCTTGTTCCGCTCAAATTCCCGCTGGGTATTGAACTGAAACGCGTTCTCTGAACCGTACGCATCAACTTGGATAGAGTGGTCAATGACTAAATCGACGGGGACGAGCGGTTCTATCATGCTTGCGTCGCCGCCAAGTTCTGCAACAGCGGAACGCATCGCCGCAATATCAACGACAAGCGGTACACCCGTGAAGTCTTGTGCGACCACGCGTGCCGGTTTGAAGGGTATTTCCGCGGCTTTTGGTGAACGCGCGTCCCAACTTGCCAAATTCACAATGTCATCTTCTGTAATTTGGTGTCCATCGTAATTTCGCAATAGCGATTCGAGTAAGATGCGGAGGCTGATAGGCAAAGTCGCAATGGATCCGATGCCTGCTTCCGCTAAAGCAGGAAGTGAATAGTAATTACACGTAAGCCCTTTGCTTTCAAGGGATTGGTGTGTATTAAACAAATTATGAGCAGGGTGGGGCATCTGCTATCTCCTTTGGTTTGTGGATAATTCTTTAGTAATTTTATCACAAGTTGATGTTGTATTTCAATTTCTCTTGTAGGA